>CAZJRX010000040.1:6493-15431 GCA_964548145.1 uncultured Pseudomonadales bacterium
CCGCAGACGGCCGTCCTCCAGAAGGTGGATCGTCAGGCCAGGCCGCTTGCGCTTGCTGGGCATATTCGCGTCGGGGACCTCGACCCACAGCTCCCCAACGCCCCAGGCGGCGTAGACATCGAGCTTGCGGTCGCGGATGTCGGTGGTCAGGTCCACCTCGAACACCACGTCGGGCAGGGGAAGTTCGCCGACCACGAACACGTCGGGCACCTCGTAGCGGTAGTCGAGGTAGATCAGTTGGTCGGCCTGGGCGGCGCGGATCCGGGTGCCGCCGATCCCGCGTTCCTGGAGGTCCGCCGTGCCGAACATGGCTATGGGGGTGCCGCGCATCTTGGCGATGTCGCCCATCAGTTCGGCCAGGCGCACGCTCGGTCGCTCATGCTTCGGACTGGTGTCGCGCAGTTCCCAGGCGACCCCGGCTTCCCAATACTCGTAGTGCCCGTCGTAGTCGGCCATCTCGGCGGCCGACAGGCGGAAGGGCCGGCAGCCGGAAAGCTCGAACGTACTCTTGAGCTTGGTCCGGGGTGCGGATCGCAGCCTTGAGGAGGCAGTCATCGAAATGTCCCTATGTTGGTCCGCCGGGTGCGGAACCTAACCTCGAACGTCACGGAAGACAACGCGTTTCGTCGAAAAACTATTGTTAAAACAATGTACTTAGTACACTTCTGTGCGACTCGATGCGTGTCGGGCCGGGGCTCGACTGGAGGGTGCTCACGCAACGGATGCCGGCGGTTTGTTGCCCGTGCCGGGAACGGCTAAGCTCGCGCAACCTTCAAGGGTGGCGTTACATGGCCCAAGACACGCTCGACAACCGCGACGGTTGGATCTGGCAGGACGGCGACCTCGTTCCCTGGCGCGACGCCCGGGTGCACGTCCTGACCTACACGTTGCACTACGGCATCGGCGTATTCGAGGGTGTGCGCGCCTACGACACACCGGCGGGGACGTCGATCTTCCGGCTACGCGACCACACCCGGCGGTTGCTCGACTCGGCGCAGATCGTGCAGATCGACGTGCCCTATTCGCAGGACGAACTGGAGGCCGCGCAATGCGAGGTCGTCGCCGCCAACGAGCTCCGCGAGGGCTACCTGCGCCCGGTGGTCTACCTGGGTTCGGAGAGCATGGGCCTGCGCGCCAAGGACCTGAGCGTCCGGGTTGCCATCGCTTGTTGGCCCTGGCCCAACTACATGGACCCGGAGGCGACCGAACGCGGTATCACGGTGCGGACGTCGTCGTATACGCGCCACCACGTCAACATCACCATGTGCAAGGCCAAGGCGAGCGGCAACTACATCAACTCGATCCTGGCCTTGCGCGAAGCCCAGGACGCCGGTTGCGACGAAGCGCTCTTGCTCGACAACGAAGGCTATGTCGCGGAAGGTACCGGCGAGAACGTGTTCCTGGTCAAGAACGGCACGATCCACACCCCGGAGCTGACCTCGTGCCTGCCCGGGATCACCCGGGATACGATCCTCGTGTTCGCCCGGGAGCAGGGCATCGATGTCGTCGAACGGCGCATCACGCGGGACGAGGTCTACATCGCCGACGAGGCGTTCTTCACCGGTACCGCGGCGGAGGTCCTGCCGATCCGCGAACTCGATGCCCGCACCATTGCCGACGGCAAACGTGGCCCGGTGACCGAGAAGCTGCAGTCGCTCTACTTCGATCAGGTCCGGGGTCGTCGCGAAGCCCACCCCGAGTGGCATACGCCTATAGCGTGAACGTACTCGTGGTGGCCCCGGCCTGGGTGGGGGACATGGTCATGGCCCACACCCTGGTGCCGGGTCTCGTGCGGCGCGGCGCCGTGGTGGAGTTCCTGGCGCCACCGTCCACCGCCGACCTCGCCAGGCGAATGCCCGGTGTCAGCGCCGTACACGAGCTGAACCTCGGGCACGGGGACCTGGGTTTGGGTGAGCGCGTCCGTGTGGCAAGGCGCCTTCGGCGCCGAGGTTTCGACCAGGCGATCGTGCTGCCGAACTCCTTCAAGTCGGCAATCGTGCCCTTTCTCGCGGGCATACCGCGCCGTAGGGGGTTCACCGGCGAGGCACGGGTCGGCGTTCTGACCGAGAGACGGCGCCTCGATACGGCGACGCTGCCGCGCCTGGTGGACCGGTTCGCGGCCCTCGCGGACGTCGAACCCGAACCCCCCCGCCTGCAAGCCGACCCGGTCAGGCGCAAGGCGCTCCTGGCCAAGTACGGTCTCGGGCCCGACGACGTCCTGGTGGCAGTGTGTCCCGGCGCCGAATACGGGCCGTCGAAACGGTGGCCGGCGGAACGTTATTCGGGTCTGGCGCGCTGCCTAACTGCGACAGGTGCCGTGGTATGGGTCGTGGGGAACACCCGGGATTCGGCGTCAGGCGAGTTGATAGGCCGTGGTTCGGCGGCGCTCGATCTGACCGGCAAGACGGATCTCCTCGATGCCGTGGACATCCTGTCCGCCGCTGATGTCGTGGTCAGCAACGACTCCGGCTTGATGCATGTCGCAGCGGCGCTCGGCGTGCGCGTGGTGGCAATCTACGGGTCCACGACGCCGACGTTCACGCCGCCGCTGTCGAGGCGGGCGGTGGCGATCGGCCACGACCTGCCCTGCCGGCCGTGCTTTCGCCGCGAATGTCCGCTGGGGCACGGAGACTGCCTTGCCAAGACATCGGTGGCGGACGTCCTTCACGCCATCGAAGAGCTTGGCGTGGCCGTCGGGTGAAGGTGCTGCTGGTCAAGATGTCGTCGCTGGGCGACATCGTGCACACGCTACCGGCCGTCAACGACGCCGTTGGTCGCGGCGTGCGCTTCGATTGGGTTGTCGAGGAGACCTTCCGGGCGTTGCCCGCCCGGGTCGCGGGGGTCGACGACGTGCTCCCGGTGGCATTCAGACGCTGGCGGACGGCGCCGCTCGCGTTCCGGGGCGAACTCGGTGCGTTCCGCCGGCGTTTGCGGCGGCGACGCTACGACCAGGTGCTGGACGCACAGGGGTTGGTGAAGAGCGCTGTGGTCGGTTGCTGGGCAACCACCGGTGAACGGGTTGGGTTCGACGCCGCCAGCGCCCGGGAGCGAATGGCGTCGCTGTGCTACCACCGGCGTGTGTCGGTGCCGCCAAGTCGGCTTGCCCTCGACCGACTGCGCCACCTGTTCGCGGACGCGTTGGGCTACGACCTGCCACGCCGTGAACCCGTCTTCGGCCTTGCCGCTTCGGGCGGGGGCGGGGCCCGCGCCCTGGACCGTACGGTGGTGCTGGCCCATGGCACGACGTGGCGGTCGAAGCACTGGCCGGAATCCTTCTGGTCGGCTCTCGCACGCCTCGTCAGCGACAACGGGTTCTCGCCGTTACTACCCTGGGCGGCGGCTGAGCGGGGCAGGGCGGAACGAATCGCCCAGGCCGTACCCGGTGCGCGAGTCTGCCCGCGCATGGGTTTGGACGGCATCTTGCGACTGCTCGAGACATCCTGTGGCGTCGTCGGCGTCGATAGCGGACTCGGCCACCTCGGTGCCGCGCTGGGCCGACCCACGGTCATGTTGTTCGGACCGACCGACCCGGCGCTGACGGGATGCCGCGGACCCTACGTGTGCAATCTGGCGGGTTCCCTGGCGTGCTCGCCCTGCGCCTCGAAACGCTGTCGACTGACCGGTCAGACGGCGGCTCAAGATCGTGACAGCCGCTGGGCGCCGCCGTGCCTGTCGGGCGTCGAGCCGAGGCGCGCCTGGACCGCCCTGCGCGATCTCATGGAACGGTACCGGACCGACCGGGAACGCTGACCAATGCTCGTCGCGTTCGCCATCTTCAAGGTCTTTCCGCACGGGGGCTCGGCCCGTGACCTGGTGAAGATCGCCGAACGTTGCAGGGAACGCGGGCACCGGGTGAGGATCTACGCCCTCGAGTGGCTGGGCCCGGTCCAGGCGGATGTCGAAGTCGTCATGGTGCCGGCGAAGGGTATGCGCAGCCATGTCCGGCAGCGTCGATTCGCGGCACTCGTGGCCAAACACGTTGCCGACCATCCCGTCGACCTGGTGGTGGGAATGAACAAGATGCCGGATCTCGATGTCTACTACGCGGCCGATTCCTGCTTCGCAGAAAAGGCACGGACCCAACGCCCGTGGTTGTACCGGCTGACCCCCCGCTACCGTCACTACGCCGCGTTCGAACGTGCCGTGTTCGCGGAGCAGGCATCGACGCGGATCTTCACGATCGCGCCGGACCAGGAGCTTGCCTTCAGGACGGCGTACCGCACGCCCGCACCGCGTTTCCTGCGGCTGCCGCCGGGCATCGAACCCAACCGGGGCGATGCCACGAGGGAGTGTGGCCGATCGCTCAGAAGCAACCACGGTGTCGGCGAGCGGGACATCCTGCTGCTGTTCGTGGGGTCCGGATTCATCAAGAAAGGCCTTGATCGGGTCATTGCGGGTGTGGCTGGCCTCCCGACTCCGCTCCGGGACCGGGTGTGTCTTTTCGTACTCGGCGACGACAAGGCAACACGATTCCTGCGTCTGGCGCGTCGACGGCGCATCGCCGACCGGGTCCGGTTCCTCGGTGGCCGGGACGACGTGACCGCCTGGCTTGGGGCGGCGGATGGGCTGGCCCTGCCGGCCTACGACGAAGCCGCAGGCATGGTCATTCTCGAGGCCGCCATCGCCGGTCTGCCGGTAGTGGCGACGGCCAATTGCGGCTATGCGCCGTTCCTCGCACGAGCCAACGCCGGAATCGTCACGCCCGTGCCCTTTGATCAGAACCGGTTCAACGCCGACCTCGAACGGCTGCTCACGGCGGACGAACGGTCCGAGTGGTCTCGGCGAGGACGCGCGTTGGCGGCGGACGAGACGCTCTACGCGATGCCGCGCCGAGCCGTCGAGTTGCTTGAGACGATTGCCGCCGGCGGCAAGCCGTGACCACCCACGCCACGGCGATCCATTGCCGGGGGTAGGCATGCCCATGCGGACCCTCTATCTGCGCGACGACCTCGCGGCGGCGCTGCGAACCGGCGAGTTCGGGACACCGCGCAGCGACGCCGAAGTGTTTGCGGCGTTGTCGACAGTCGAGGGCCAGGTCTACCGGCGTACGGCACGCCGGCGAACATCCCGGGTGGTGATCGCCGGCAGACCCTACTTTGCGAAGGTTCACGACGGCGTTGGGTGGGGGGAGATCGCCAAGAACCTGCTGACGGCGAAGCGACCGGTTCTCGGCGCCCGGCACGAATACCGTGCCAATCGACGACTGCGGGACCACGGTGTCGCCGTGCCCGGGTTGGCTGCCTTCGGGGAGTGCGGATTCAACCCGGCGCGTCGGCGCTCGTTCGCGATATCGGACGCGCTAGACGGCTATCGCAGCCTTGAGGATGTGGGACACGGTTGGCTTGCGGCGCCGCCGGACGTCACGGTGAAGAGGAACGTGCTCACCGCGCTGGGGCAATTGACCCGGGCGATGCACGCCGGCGGCGTCTGCCACCGCGACTACTACGCATGCCACATCCTGGCGAACGCGGCGAGCCTGGGCGAGGGGCAGGTGGAACTGGCCGTCATCGACTTGCATCGGGCGGTGGTTCACGGGCGTCTGTCGAGGCGCGCGCGGGTGCGGGATCTCGGTGCGCTGTTGTATTCGTCGTCGGCGATGCCACTGACGCGGGGCGATCGGTTGCGTTTCGTGGCCGCCTACGCGGGGACGTCCGCCAGCGTCGATCTGCGCCGCCGGCCCCGATTCTGGCGCGCCGTATCGCGTCGCGCGGAGCTACTCCAGGCACGCGCTACCGGCCGCGGCGTGGCAGCGGGTCGCGAAGCGCTTATCGGTACCGACGTTGCTTCGGTTGGGCGTTTGGGCGACCTGGGCCGCGATCCGCCGCTGCCGTTTCGTTTCGACGTCGACTTCGGCGCAGGCGGCGAGCGGGCACTTTGCACCGCGGTGCTTCGTGCGCAGCCGCATCGACGGCTGGTCTTGCGCGTCGTCCTGGATGGTCGTGAACAGATAGTGAAGGCCCTCTTCGGCGCCCGGGTGGATCGCGACTTCAAACGCGAGCAGCGCGGCGTCAGGGCGATGCGGGAAGCCGGCATTGCGACACCGCGACTACTCGGCGCCGGTCGCGGCGGTGGCGCGCGCCTTCTGGCCTTCGAGGCACTCGCCGATGCCCGCGAGCCCTCGGCCGACGACGTGGACGATTGGCTACGTATGCTGGCGCGTATGCACCATTGCGGTATTCGGCAGCGGGATCTGCACCCGGGTAACTTCGTCGTTTCAGGGGCGCGTCTCTACGCTGTCGACGGTAGCGGCATCGCGGTATCGAAAGCGGTGGGTCGCGCCCGCCGCATGGCGGATCTGGCACGCCTGTTGGCCCACTATCCAAGCACCGCGCTCGGCACGCTGGCCGAGTTGGCAAGGACCTACGAAAACGCCGCCGGGATCACGTTGCCACCGGGCGCTATGATTCATCTGGACGCCCGGGTGGCACGCGCACGGCGCCACCGCCTCGCTAGGTACATGGCCAAGACCGGCCGTGAATGCACAGCCTTCGCCGTCCACGAGACACCGCAGCGCCGCGTCGTTGTCGCAAGGGGCGACGATGATCAAGAACTCAAGAGGGTCATTGCCGATCCCGAGGGCGCCATCACGGCGGGGGAGTCGTTGAAACACGGTAACACCGCGGTTGCCGTCCGCTGTGGCGCCCTTGTCGTCAAGCGTTACAACGTCAAGAACCGGTGGCATTCGTATCGGTCGCGATTGCGGCCGACCCGGGCGTTCAGAGCCTGGCGTGCCGGTCATGGCCTGCGGCTCGCCGGCATCGCGACGCCGCGACCCCGCGCCTTGGTCGAAATGCACCGGCCGCGGGTCGGCGATGCCATCGCGTATCTAGTCGTCGACCACGTCGCTGGATCGCCACTGGCCGTGGAAGGCGTTGATGATCGGGAACTGAACAACATGGTGGCGGGCATGTTTCGCGCCTGGCGGGAACTGCGGTTCGTGCACGGCGACACGAAGGCGACCAACTTCGTCGTGACCGGATCGCAAGTTCACGTTCTCGACCTCGATGCGGCGACCTTTCATCGCGGCGACCGACGCTTCCGTCGCCAACACCGGCGCGACCGCATGCGCTTCCTTGCCAACTTTCCCGACGCGCCGGCGGCGTTTCGGGAGGCTGTCCGGTTGGACGAAGGCGACCGGTCGGGTACCGGCGAACGCACTTGATCGTCCTAGGGCTATCGGGCGCATTGGGCCACGATCCCTCGGCTGCGCTGCTGGTCGACGGCGAAGTCGTCGCCGCTGCGGAGGAGGAGCGTTTCGTCCGGGACAAGCACGCCAAGGGCCGCATGCCCGGCGAGTCGGCCCGGTATTGTCTGGCCGAGGCGGGACTCAAGGCGAGACACGTCGATGCGGTGGCGTTTCCCTACGCCCCGGTGTCGATCTTCGCACCCGCCCGGTGGCACTACGCGCGGCGTCACTGGTACGCGCCGGACCGGGCGCTCGACGCCATCGTCAACGGCAATCGCCGCTATCGGCGCAACCGCGCGAGGGTGAAGGAACTCGGCCGGGCGTTGGGAATCGACTGGTCGCGGACGACCTTCGAGCCCGTGCAACACCACCTGGCCCACGCCTCGAGCGCCTATCACCTGTCCGGGTTCGAGGGCAGGACCGCGGTGCTGGGGGTCGACGGCAAGGGCGAATACGCGACCACCTTCTTCGGCGTCGGCGAGGACGGCGCAATCACGCGTCTGCACGAGTTCTACGACCCGGATTCGCTGTCGGGCGTCTACGGCGCGCTGACGGAGTATCTCGGCTTCGACATGCTCGACGGCGAGTACAAGCTGATGGGGATGGCGCCCTACGGTGATCCGGGACGGTTCGATTTCGCGCCGTTGCTCGGTTGCCGTCACGGCGACGTGCGAGTCGATACCCGGCTCGTCAATACGGTGGGAATGCGGCGCTACCGCGACGCGGGCCGCGGCCGCTATTTCGGTTCGCGACTGGTGGAGCGACTTGGACCACCGCGGCGTGGCGACGCCGCCGATGAACCCTACATCCACCACGCCGCCGCCATGCAGGCGGCCTACGAGGATGCCTGCCTGGCTTTGATTGACCGCTACCTCGGCGACGTTCTGGCCGCTACCGGTCGGCTCGTGTTTGCCGGTGGCGGCGCGCTCAACGTCAAGCTCAACCAACGCATCCTCGCCCGGGACGATGTCGACGAGCTGTTCGTGCAACCCGCCGCGGGCGATTCCGGCACGTCGTTGGGTGCCGCGACCTACGTTGCCAACCGGGCGGGCGATGATGTACGACCGATGGACCACGTCTACCTCGGTCCTGCCTATACCGTGGGCGAGTGCCGGGAAGTGGTCGCGAAGTATCCGGGGATGTCCGTGGAGGAGGTTTCCGACGTGCCCGCGCGGGCCGCCGAGATTCTCGCCGCCGGAAATCCATTGGCGTGGTTCCAGGGGCGCATGGAATTCGGTCCGCGGGCGCTGGGCGCGCGCAGCATCCTCGGCTGTCCAAGCATTCCGGGCATCGCGGCGCGCATCAATGCCGAAATCAAGTTTCGCGAGCGCTGGCGTCCGTTCTGCCCGTCGCTCACCGATTCCGTCGCTGGTGAGATTCTCGGCACAGACCACCCGGCACCGTTCATGACCATCGCGTTCGACGTGACCGAGTCCTGGCGATCGCGTATAGCGGAGGTCGTGCACGTTGACGGAACGGCCCGCGCCCAGGTGGTGACACGCACTGCCAATCCCCGCTACTACGCGTTGTTGGAGCGGCTCGGGGCCCTGACCGGGGCACCCGTGGCATTGAACACGTCGCTCAACCGACGGGGCGAACCCATCGCCTGCACGCCGGCCGATGCCATGGCGATCTTCGTGGGATCCGACCTCCGCTACCTGGTGATGGAGGATCTCTTGGTGACGAAGCGGGCGCCGGATGCCTGACGCGCTGCAACTGTGCCCGCACGATCACGTGCCGTTCCACGATGTG
>CAZJRX010000040.1:15441-17855 GCA_964548145.1 uncultured Pseudomonadales bacterium
GTGCACGGGGCATGCGAGGGCCCTCGAGTTGCTGGGATTCCGCGTGCGCACGGTGTATTTCGAAGCGCGCGGCCCGAACCGGCCGGACCAGCCCGGGTTCCAGTACGCGCCGCCCCGGGAGATTGCCGGCCTGGTTCGCACGCATCCCCCCGAGGTGCTGGTCTCGCACCGCCACCGTGCCTACCGCGTCGGGGTCCACCTGGCGCGGCGGCTGGAGAATCCGCTGCATGTCGTCGTTGCCCACGAGTACGGCATGTTCGCGCGTGCGACGCGCCGGGTGCGTCGCCGCCTCGCCGGTCGCGGCCATGCCAGGTTCGCCGGCGTGTCGGACCCGGTCGCCGCCGACCTGGGTTGGTCCGGCGTCGACGCGCCGGTGGTGCTTCCCAATGTCATCGACTCGCGGGCGGTGCAGGAAACGATGGTCGAGCCCGCCCAAGCGCGGGCGGCTCTCGGTATTCCGACGGCGGCGTTCGCCATCGGCGTCGTCGGTCGGCTTCACCCGAAGAAGGATCCGCTGCGTGCCGCTCGTGTGTTCGAGCGGTACCGCCGAGAAAATCCCGTTGCCTGCTTGGTCTTCTTGGGTGACGGACCACTGCGCGATCAACTCGCGCAGAGGGCTGGCGAGGGTGTGGTCATGGCCGGGTTCAGGGCCGATGCGCGGACCCTGCTCGGGGCCTTCGATACCGTCCTTGGCTGTTCGACGCACCGGGAGGGATTCGGCGTTGCGCTGCTCGAGGCCATGGCAGCGGGGGTGCCGGTCGTGGTCGCCGATCAGCCGGGGCCGCGCAGCGTCGTGGGTGACTGCGGCACCTATTTCTCGACCGACGAGGACCTCTTGGCGGCGTTGCGCCACCTGAATTCCGGTGCCCGCGCAGATACCGTGGAACCCGCCCGCCAACGAGCCGCCACGACGTTCTCCGTCGAGGCCTTGGCGGACCGATATCGGTCGGTTTTGCTAGCATCGCGGCGATGAAACGCCCGCTACCATCGGTTCCCGGGGTCCATGTGCTGGTGGTAGGCGACATCATGCTCGATCGCTACCTCTTCGGTCGGACCGAGCGAATCTCGGCGGAGGCGCCGGTACCCATCGTCCAGGTCGATGGCTCGGAGGATCGCCTCGGCGGCGCGGCCAACGTCGCCTTGAACGTCGTCTCCCTAGGGGGCGTTTGCACCTTGGTCGGCGCCATCGGCAATGATCCTGCCGGCAAGGCGGTCGCCAGAATGCTCGCCGCCGCCGGCGTCGATGCCGACCTCGTCGTCGTCGACGGCTGGCCAACCACCTTGAAGCAACGGGTGGTGAGCATGCGCAAGCAGATCGCCCGCATGGACTTCGAAAAGCCGTTGCCGGACGACGTCGGCATGGATGTCGCCAAGCGCGTTGCCCACCATGCGCCGGGCAAACATGCGCTCATCGTCGAGGACTACGACAAGGGGGCGATCAACGTTCCCGAGCGTGTCCTCGCGGCGGCGGCGGGTATCACCACCGTCGTTGATCCCAAGTTCAAACCGTTTGCCGACTATCGCGGCGCGGCTTTGCTCAAACCGAACCGTCGGGAGTTCCGGCAAGCGTTGGGCCGGTGGCCGAGCGACGCCGAACTCGTTGAGCTGGGACCTGCGCTCGCGCGTTCGAGCGGGGTCGACGCCATCGCCCTGACACGCAGCGGCGACGGTATGACGCTGCTCGAGGCTGACGGACGCGTTGAACACCTGCCCGCGCTCGGAATCGACGTCTACGACTCGACGGGCGCCGGCGACACCGTCGCGGCGGCGTTCGGCGTGTGCGCCGCGAGAGGCTGGACCTGGTGGGATAGCGCGCGCGTCGCCAATGCCGCGGGCGCCCTCGCCTGCGCCAAGGCCGGAACCGCCGCCGTTCGACTGGCCGAACTCAACGAAGTGCTCGAGGACAACGCGGTGCCCGCAGCCGCCACATCGAACCGTGGCCAACTCGCCGAGGCCGTCCGTCTCGCCAGGCGCCAGGGCGCGCGCATCGTCTTCACCAATGGTTGCTTCGACATTCTCCATGCCGGTCACGTCGGCTATCTCGACGAGGCCCGGCATCTCGGCGACCGCCTCATCGTCGCCGTCAACGACGACGATTCCGTGCGCCGTCTGAAAGGAGAAGGTCGCCCCGTCAACAAACTCGAACAACGAGTGCGGGTTCTTGAGGGTCTAGCCGCAGTCGACTGGGTCGTGCCGTTCTCGGAGGACACGCCGGAAGCGCTTCTCGCGGAGATACGCCCGGACGTCCTGGTCAAGGGAGGCGACTACGCAGTGGATGAAGTCGTCGGTGCCGACCTCGTCCGCGGCTACGGCGGGGACGTCCGGGTACTAGCCGAGACCCAGGGACAGTCCACGACAAGGCTAGCGGGGGCACCCCAGCCCGACGAGTGATGGCCATAATACGGCATCGCAAT
>CAZJRX010000041.1:0-5422 GCA_964548145.1 uncultured Pseudomonadales bacterium
TCGACATCGGCCGAGGCCACGCCCATGCCAGCCTTCTCGATACCGTCGGAGTCCATGGCGCAACTCCAAGGGACGCATTCCTCCGCGAATCGTAGATCCCCGAGGTTCATCCAAAGCTGGTTGGTCGTCCCGTCATTCGCCACGAAGAGATCCGGCAATCCATCCCCGTTGAAGTCGGTGGCCGCATTGCCCAGCCCGTTGCCGAAGGCGACATCGATGCCCGCCGCCTTCGTGACGTCGGTGAAGGTGCCGTCGCCGTTGTTTCGATACAGCCGATCCATCGCGGGGACGTCGTACGCCGTCGGCCCGCAGTACGTGACGTAGAACGTCTTCACGTAGCACTCACGTTCGATCTCGGGTGACCAGTTGATGTAGTTGACGACGAAGAGGTCCAGGTCGTCGTCGAGGTCCAAGTCGACGAAGCTCGCCGCCGTGCTCCACCTGGGATCCCCCACCCCGCTGGTCGCGGTGACGTCCGTGAACGAGCCCGTGCCGTCGTTCTCGAGCAGCACGTTCGGACCGAGGTTGGTGACATACAGATCGATGTCGCCGTCGTTGTCGTAGTCGCCAGCGGCCACACCCATGCCATAGCCCCGATCACCCGCCCCGGCAGCGCCTTCGACTTCATCGAAGAAACCATCGCCGCGATTCAAGTAGAGTCGATTCGCCGAGTGCTCCGGCGGCAGCGTCTTGTCGACCCGACCGCTCTGGACAATGTAGACGTCTAAGTCGTCATCGCCATCGACGTCGGCCAGCGCCACGCCGCCGCCCATCATCTCCGGCATCATCGGGCGTCCGTCGAAGCCGGAGTGGTGGACGAAGTCGATCCCTCGCTCGCGGGCTTCCTCGCTAAACCACGGGGACTCCGTCGGCGAACACCCCGACCACAGCACGAGCGTTGCGAATATACCCATGCGAAGGGGCGGGGCCTGTCCCCGCCCGTTTCCGAAGACGCGACCCCACGCGAGCCCCCACGGTTTGCGAGGGTTCATCCCGACCCATCCCCTCGCCCAGTCGCCTCGAGTTCCCGCAGCCGACGCTCATTGCGGCGAAGCTCCGCCGGGTCCGCCCCGAATTCCCTTGCCCGATCCTGGGCCCGCCGCGCTTCGTCGATGCGCCCGACCTCGGCAAGGCTGCGGGCCAGAAAGACGTGGCCCAGTGCGAAGGTCGACTCGATTTCGGTCACTCGTCTGAACGACTCGACAGCACCGTCGTAGTCCGACAGTTCGACTTGGGCCAGACCCAGATAGAACAACGTCGTACGATTTCCCGGTTCGAACTGCAAAGCCGACTCGAACGCGGCCTGGGCATCCTCGTACCTCTGGAGCCCAAATAGCAGTCGACCCCGTTGTTCATGCGCATAGCCGCTGCTGGGATTGAGCTCGATGGCGCGTTCGACATGTTTCAGCCCCGTCTCAAGGTCACGCTGCTCGCGCAACAGGTTGGCGATCGTCAAGTGAAACCCCGCGAAGTCGGGTTTCAGTACCAAGCCGCGTTCGACCGTCGCGAGGGATTGCGCCGAACGCCCCGCCCGGTCATGGGCAATGCTCACCGAGTTCATCAGGTTGCAGGCCAGAAAGAACTCCTCGTCCCGGCCGCAGTGTTCCTCCGGGTGGTGCGTCTGTAGCCGTTGCAGGATTGCAAGTGCCTCGTCGGTCTGCCCCGCCGCCGACAACTCCTTCGCCAGCATGTAGCTGGCGTGACCTCGGATATGCACGTAGCGCTGATCCCGGCGTTCGTCCGGCCACACCAAGGACTCGGCCGCGCGGCCCGCTGCCATCGCGGTTCGGGCATCGCCCAATCGTCCAACCGCCCGCAGTGCCTCGCCATAGGTTCGTTGAACAAAGGGGTGGTCGAACGTTTTGGCCAGGGGCTCAAGAATCGCCAAGGCCTCGGCGAACTCGCCGACCGCCATCAAAGACCGTGCCTGTCCGAACGACGCGTGGGGGCCCGCTTCAAGATCGCTCGCTTGCCGATAGGCATCCATCGCCTCCTGCGGCCGATTGGACTTCAGCAGCCAGGCGCCTCGCCATAGCCAAGCTGGCGCGTACTCTGCATCGGTCGCAAGTGCCCGACCGAGGAGTTCGAGCGCCCGTTCGTATTCGCCGTCCTCGGCAACGAGGTGAGCTTGAAAATACGGCCACCGGAAGTCGTCGGGATCAAGGGACGCCGCCTGTTCGTAGGTTGCGATGGCGGCTTCGCGAAGCCCGTTGATGTCATAGGCCATCCCGAGGCGACCCCGTATCGATCCGGACGTGGGAACGGTACGGACCGATTGCAGCAGCGCTTCGAGGTGCTCCGCGGTGTCCGCATCGTCGGCGTCGACGCCGGAGACAGTCGGCTCGTCCCCGAAGCCGGTTTCGGATTTGGAGCACCCGCCGAGGAAGGCTACGGCAACCGCGATGACGGCAACGTGTTGCATGGCCCGGGGAGTCTACGGCAAAGGCGTGCCCCCGATTGGGCGCGTCTCTACGACCTACGGGTCATATCCCCACACGGGGGGGGGCGGCAGGGAAGCCCGTGGGCCTCCCTGCGCGGTTTCGCTCGCTAACCTTCACCCATCCTGTAGTTGAAGGTCAGACCCATCCGTCTTGCGTCGGTGACACTGCCGTGTACCGCTGCGGTCACCCCGTTGCCATCCCGAGGTGAGTAGCTCTGCACCTGGATGAGGTCAAGCAGGTTGGTCACCCAACCCGAAACGCTGTACCGGCCGTCGGGCGAGACCCAGTTGGCCCGGAGATCCCATCTCGTGTACGCGGGAATTGCGTAGATGTCGAGATTGGCCTCGTCCGGATACATCTGGTCACGCCAGCTCATGATGGCCGTCACGTCCAGACTGCCCCGGTTGCCGGGCATCGGCAGGGCGTAGGTCGCCGCGGCCGACATCTTGTGCGCCGGTTGCATGCGCAGCGAGTTGCCGCCGAAGTTGACAGGCGCGTTGCCGGTTAGTGTTACGGTCGTCCCGTCAGGCCCCGGCACCTCGACAGAGATACTTTCCTGCAAGGTTCCTTCCGGGCTGCAGCAATAGTTCGTCTCGAAATCCCCGAAACTCGAATACATGTATTCATAGAACCCGCGCAATGTCAGTGAGTCACTGATCCGCCACGCGCCTTGCGCCTCTATACCCGCAACCTCCGTGCCATCGATGGCATTGGTCTCCCCGATATAGAGCGAGTTCCTTGGATTGTCGACGAGGAACTCTGCAGACGTTCTAAGCCGCTGCGACTGGATCCAGAAGTTGTCGAAGTCCTGGAGGTAGGCGCCGACCTCGAGTTGCACGGCGTTGTCGAAGAAGAGTCCCTTGATACCGCCTTCGTAGTTGATGAGGGTCTCGGGATCGAACGCCTCGCCGAGCTTGTTGCCGAACCCGGCGAAACCGCCGGCCCGGTAGCCCCTGGAGATTCGACCGTAGTACATCATGCTGTCGTTCGGCGCGTACTCCGCCCCGATGGCCCAGGTGGTCTCCTTCCACGTCTTGACCTTGGAATCGGCAAGCGTCCGGTCGTCTGGGATGAAGTTGCCGTCGGCGTCCTGTTCCAGCCCGATGTAGCCACAGCACTGCGCGTGGTAGTGCTTGCTGCGCAGGATGGCATTCACGACGTTGACCACCGTACCGTCGGGCATTGTGCGTTGAGCGGCGGTGCTGAAGTCGTTCTGGTCATGCTCCTTGTGGTCGTCGTTGTAGCGCAGCCCGCCGAAGACTTTCCACCGGTCGTTGAGCACGTACTCGACATTGCCATAAATGGCTTTCTGCTCGTAGGTCACGTTGCCGTAGAACCCGGCCTTCACGCCGCTGCCGTTGGCATGGACCGTGCCGTTGGTGACGTCGCTCCAGTTGGCGGAATAGTCCGAGCCGTAGCAGCCGATGATATAGCCCGGCGCAAATGGGTTGCTCGGGTTGTCCGGGTTGCGGATGTCGTCGTTCCACCGACCGACCTCCCACGGAAACGCCAGCGCTTCCAGGTTCGCTTCGCAGATGGCGGTGGTGTCCTGGTAGAACTCGGGGTTGTTCACCGGGTCGCTGCCGGTCTCTACTCCATTGAAGATGCTCCGGTACACATACGGCTCGTCGCCGGAGAGCATCGTGAAGCCTACCGTGTAGTTGAGCGGCCCATCGTTGTTGGAAACCAACGCGACTTCGTGGCTCTGCTGATCCGAGGTCCGAAGGTAGTTCGAGATGGTGTCGCCATATACCCCGTTGCCGCGTTCATCCAGCGCGCACCGTGGATGAACCTGGCCTTCCTCGAGTTCACCGGAAATCACACGGGGATGAATCGCCGAACAACGACCACCGGGTTGCCGGTTCGTCTGGTCCTGATCGTTGTCGATATCCGTTCGGGTATCCCGGTCGCCGTAGTGGTAGACGATCTCGTGGGTGTCGTTCAGCTTGAAGTGGGCTTCGATGGTGAACGCCTCCTGGGAGTTGTTCTCCCCGATGGGGGCGTTGAGCTCCGTCCTCAGCTTCAGGTACTTGCCCTCGCAGACGACGGGGTGCCCCGGATCTCGCGAGCCGTCGGTATTGAACCCGGGACAGTCCTCGATCGCCGGGTTCTGCCCCAAACCGAAGAACGGGTTGATGTAGTAGACGATGTTGCCATTGCGGTCTCGAATGCACTCGCCGAAGGTGGGCGAGCTCGGCGAGCGGTCGATTTCGCATCGTGGCGTGCCGTCGTTGAGGAGGAAGTACTGTTCCTCGGTGTTGCGGGCGCCAATCGCGAGCGAGAGCTTCTGGACGCCGGTATCGCGAAGCTTTGTATACCGGGTGGTTATGTCCATGAAGTCATTGGTGAAGCGTAGCTGGGGTGCGTATTGCAGCTGGTCGGGCTTGCCCGCATCCGGACCGGCACCGATGTTCTCGATCAGGCCGTCACCGGTGAGACGCCCGAGCGCCAGGCGATAGGAGAAGCCGCTGTCGGCGATCGGTCCGCCGAACGCCACGTTGTAGCGCTGCGAGGCCTGATCCGTTAACTCGGCCGATGCGAGCATATCCCACTTGTCGGTCGGCTTCTTCGTCACGAAGCTGACCGAGCCGGCTATGGCAGTCTTGCCGCCCGTCGTGCCCTGCGGTCCCCGAGCGACCTCGATCCGCTCGACATCGAACATGCCGGCGTCCAGGCCGTAGGAGACCGGCGTGTAGACACCGTCGATGTAGACCGCAACCGATGAATCCTGGAAGAAGTTCACGCGCCGGTCGTTGGCCACGCCGCGCATGACCAGATGGCCATCCTCGTTCTTGCCGGCATGGCTGCGGACCCCGACCTGCAAACCCGGCACGAGCACCTCGAGGTCGTCGGTGTTCTGGATACCGAATTCCTCGATCATGGCGGCGTTGAAGCCGGTGACCGTCATGGCGCGGTCGAGCGTGCGCTGTTCGCCCCGCTCGCCGGTAACGACGATCTCCTCGATATAGCCACTGCCTTCC
>CAZJRX010000041.1:5566-15973 GCA_964548145.1 uncultured Pseudomonadales bacterium
GTGATACTGGTTGTCGCCGCTCCGCAACGACACTCGTTACGGTATAGCCCCAAGCCGACTCGCAACCGGAACGCCAGGACCGATGCCCAATACCCTATCCGAGCTCGACCGCCGATTGCTGCATGGCAAGGTGAATGCCATAGGCACGGACCTGACGGTAGGGCTTGGCAAGGTGACCCGTCGTTTCGTCATCGACGCCTTGACAGGCATGCTGCTGTCGGGGTCGGTACGGCTGACGGAGATTGCGCGCGCCCTCGACGAGACCATCCCGCTTCACTCCACCCACAAGCGCATGAGTCGCAATCTCGGCAACCCGCACATCGGCCGCGTCGTCGCGGACAACCTTCTGGCGGTGGCATCGCGGGCCGTGCGCGACGAAGCGCTGCTGGTGATCGATCTGTTCGAACTCGTCAAGCCGTACGCGGAGAAGATGGAGTATCTCGCCTCGCCCCCATCCTCCGCCGATGCGCGTCCACCGGAACCAGGCGGCGATCGCCAACGCGGCTATCACGTGTGCGAAGTGTTCGGCTGGGACGTCCACGGCGGTCCGTTGCCGGAATACGAGGATCTGGCGCGGCAATTGGCCGGTGAGTACCCCGACGATGCCCAGGTCAGCGCCTGGAACCACCAGGTCGTGACACCGCTTGCGCAGACGCTGTTTTCATCGAGTGCACCCGACTACCAATCCGAAACCGACGAGGTTCTTGGCCTCGTCCGGCGCGTCAACGACGCCTGTGGGGGTCGCTGCCTGTTCGCCATCGATACGGTGGGCCTCGCGCCCAGGGCATCGCTTCATCGCCAATCACCGGGACTGTTGGCGAAGCAACGCGGCCTGCCCGATGCGCTTGCGGCGGAGACCGGCTGCCGCTTCGCAGCTCGAATAGCCGGCGACTACCCGCTCTTGTACGCCCGCCAGACAACGACCGCCCATGATGTCGGCGAGTCCTGCCAGACACCCTATGGCGAGACGCTCTACAAACACCAGGCGGATCTCGACATCGGCGTATTCGTACACTTCGGCGCGGTCCCCGTCAGGTTGCCGGCAACCCCCGACAGGCCGATGTGGCTGCTGACCGTCAAGCGACTCACCGGCGATCCCCGGGGCCCCGCCAACGACATGGATCCGTACCTGATCCTGACCACGCAACCGATGCCCCGCAACCGCAAGTTGCTCTGGAACCTGGCGTGGTCCTTCCTCTCCTATTGGGACGCCATCCAGACCAACCAGGCACTAAAGGAACAGTTCGATTTCGACGATGTTCGCGTTCTCACCTACGATAGGCTTCGCAATCTCGGCACGCTGGTCCTCGCCGCGTCCTTCGTGGAATCGCGGTGGCCCGGTATCGGGCTCACCACCTCCCTGTTCGCAGAGCCGCGCGGCCGGTCGTTCCGGTTCTACCGTTCGGACGCCGCGGACGAAGGTCCAGCCGGCCCGGCCGTGGACTGACCGGCGGCACGGCCCCGAAAGTGGGTGAACTCTCCCCGGCCCGGTCCCACTCCCGGCGTCGATTGCGCCACAATCCGTCCGTTCCGGGTCACCCACCGACCGACCTGGCTAGCGGGGAACCCGCGGCCGACGAGTGGTGGCGACGTTGCAGCATCGGAACTCGACTCGTGTGAGAGCCTTGTTTTCGCGTTCAAGAGGATAGTTGAGAATCCATGTCCGACTACGAACTTCAGAACAAAGTCGCCATCGTCACCGGCGGCGCCGGCGGCATTGGCACCCACATTTCCCTGGAGTACGCCCGTGCCGGCGCCGCCGTCGTGGTCGCGAGCCGCAACCAGGAGCGCATCGACGGCGTCGTCGCGCAAATCGCCGCCGCGGGTGGCCGGGCGCTGGCGGTGGCGACCGACATAACCGTACCGGAGCAGGTCGACGAGCTGATCGCGCGGACGGTCGCGGAGTTCGGTCAACTCGATGTGATGGTGAACAGCGCCGGCGGCGGCGCGCGGATGCGCCAACCGGAGGAGACGCCCTACGAGGACTGGGTTCGACTCATCGACTTCAACCTGACCGGCACGTTCATCTGCTGCATCGCCGCAGGCAAGCAGATGATCAAACAGAAGCGCGGCAACATCATCAACATCTCCTCGACTGCGGGCACCAAGGGCAATCCCTACATGCTGCACTACTCCGCCGCGAAGGCCGGGATGATCAGTCTGACCAACAACCTCGCCTACATGTGGGCACGGCACAACATCAACGTCAACTGCATCGCACCGGGCCTCATCGCCACCGACGCCATGAAGCGCCACGGCGCGATACCTTCCGACACCGATGATGACGGCAACGCCGTACCGCACCTCGAGTTGCCACCGGGTCCGGAGGACGTGGCCAATATGGCGCGCTTTCTGGCCTCGGACGCGGCGCGTGCGATTACCGGCGAAATCGTGCCGGTGCGGGCCTGGTTCAAGTCCGACCGGTTCTGGCAGTAGCCCCCATGGATCCCGTCGTAACTACCGTCGAGGCCGCCGTCCTGCGAATACGAACCGAAGGCTTCGCCGTCATCGAGAACATCATCGACAGCGACCGACTGGCACGACTGTCCGACGACGCCGACGGCCTGCTGCACCCGTTATCGAACCAGCCGGGATTGAACGGCACTCGCGTCAACGGCCGGATGTTCAAGGGCCTGATTTCCGCTAGCCGTGCCGTCGACGACCTGGTCGTGCACCCGAAGATCACGGCGGTGGTGGCGGCAGTACTTGCGCCGAAGGTCGGCAACGGCTGGGCACCGGGCTACGCACACGACCTCCGGGGCATCAAGCTGTCCACGGCCATGATCAAGGACGTCCAACCCGGCGAGGACATTCGTGCCTTCCACCAGGACGACGGCTTCTACCCGCTCCCCCGCCCCCGTCAGCCACTGGTGGTCAATACGCTTCTGGCAATCGACCCGTTCACCGAGGCGAACGGCGCCACGCGGGTCGTTCCCCGAAGCCACCGCTGGAGCAAGCGTCTCGAATCCGACGACGCCTTCGAGGTCGTCGAGATGGATCCGGGATCGATTCTCATGTTCGACGGGGCCGTCTGGCACGGCCGGGGTCCCAACTTCACCAACGACCAGTGCCGGCGAGCGCTGAATCTCTACTACGGCTGCGCGTGGCTCCGTCAACTTGAGGGTCACCACTGCGGGCTGGCCGAAGCCGAGTTCCAGCGGCTACCGGAAGCGCTCCAGGCCCTTTTGTAAGCCCGTCGGGAGCACGACTTGCAGGAGCAGCGGTTGTCACGCCGGGACGCCGAGCGCGTCCGCGCGTTGCCCGTGTGGGGCGAAGCGCCACTGCCGCCGCACCGACGCCGCGCGGACGACGCAGACCAACGGGGCTTCACGGATGTCATGCGCATCCTGCTGCGGACGTGGCCATGGCTCAAACCCATGGTCATCGGGACCTGGCGGGAACGTGCGCTGCCGATCGCCACGAACGGTGCCAAAGACTCGCCATGGCGTTTCGGCTACGCGCCCGTCCTGGTGACGGTGCTTGCCCTGGCGGGGCCGTTCGCCGGCTGGCTGCCCCCTGGCGTCAACTGGCAATACGACCTGCTTCTCGGGGGCGTTGCAATGATGGCGGCCTCAAGCTGGGTCGCGGTAGGCGCCAGGCGGTGGGGGGAAACCAGCTTGCTGGTGACTGCGGTCGCGGTTCTCGTCTCGGTCGCCTTGGCCGTCAACCTGTTCGCGGTTCTCGCGGTGGACGGCGTGCAGGACAACGTCGCCGTGGCACTCGTAACCGTTGGGGCACTGGGTCTTTGGCTCGTGCATTTCCGTCGCGCCCGGGGGGTGTTGCGGGTTCGGCTGCGCGTGGGTTGCCACCTCGTCTACTACTACGCCCTCTTCTGGCTCAGCACCTTGACGGGGCTCGTCACCGGGCTCTTCACGATCGACCTCTTGAACCAGTCGATCCTGCAGGCGGAGCCGCTCACCCCATTCCTCGCCGACTTCATCGGACGCGAGGATCTCGGCAGCGGCGCCACCGAAGCGTTGACCCTCGCCGAGCGCCGGGAACTGCAGTGGATCTACATGGTGTTCGTCTTCGCCATTGGGACGCTCACTGCCCCCCTCACGTTCGGGCTGCCCTACTACAACGTCTGGATACTACAGCGCATCAACCAAGACCTCCGGCTCGCCCTGGTGGAACGCTGGCATCAGTTGTCGCTGCGCTACCACGGCGACCATCGGGTCGGGGATTCCGTGTATCGGATCTACCAGGACAGCGCGCAGGTCACGGCCATCGTCGGCATGCTGGTCTCCGTCGCAACGCAGGCGACCACCTACGCCACGACGATCACCTTCATCGCGGCACTCGATCCCCTGCTTGGCTTGATGGGAGCGACGATCGCGGTGATCGCGATTCTCTGGGGACGGTGGTTCTCGCGCCGCGTCCGGTCGCGGTCGCTCACCGCGCGTGAGACCAACTCGGACCTGACGTCGCGCACCCAGGAGGCCCTCGGCGCGGTGCGCGTGATCAAGGCCTGTGGTGCCGAAGCCGCCGAACTGCAACGCTTCGAAGCCGACTCGGTGGTGGCTTTCAACGCCGCGTACCGGGTCCGGTCGCTGGTCGCCGGCGTCTCGATCATCATGTTCACGTTGGCCGGGGCCATCCTGCTCGCCGGCGAGTTCTTCATGGCGGTTTGGGCGGCGGAGAACCGGGAGGCGTTCGCTGCGGTACTGATTGGACTCGTGGGCTTGAGTTTCGTGCGCTGGAACCTCGGTGCATTCCAATGGGCTCGGGACGAGCTGATCAAGGGCGGCAATGTCGTCGGCGGGGTCCTGAGACAGTGGACCAACGCCCAGGACATGGCCATGGGACTGGACCGGGTATTCGAGATCCTCGACATCGAACCCGATGTTGTGAACGCGCCCGATGCGGTGCCGCTGCCGAGCGTCGCCGAGGAGATTCGCTTCGACAACGTCGCGTTTGCCTACCAGGCCGACCGGCCGGTTCTGCGTGGTGCGAGCTTCACCGCCCGCGCCGGCGAGATCACCGCCATCGTCGGTCCAACCGGGTCGGGGAAGAGTACGCTGATGGCGCTCCTCACCCGGCTATTCGACCCGGACGCGGGTCGCATCGCCATCGACGGCATCGACCTCCGGCGAATCGACGTGGAAAGCCTGCGTCGAAACGTCGCCATCGCTCTTCAGGAGAACGTGCTGTTCGCCCTCAGTGTGCGCGACAACCTCCGCTACGCAGCCCCCGATGCCACCGATGATCAGATTCAACGGGCGACCTACGTGTCCTCGGTCGACGACTACGTGGCGAGTCTGCCGGACGGGCTCGATACCGTGCTCGGTGACCGGGGCGGAAAGCTCTCCACCGGCCAGCGTCAACGCTTGTCCATCGCCCGTGCCATCGCGAAGGACGCCCAGATTCTCATCCTCGACGAGCCGACCGCGGCATTGGATGCGGCCACCGAGCACCGGGTTCTCGATCGGCTCAACGACTGGGCACGGGGCGGCGACGGGCAGCGGCGACGGGCGATTTTCCTCATCACCCATCGGATATCCACCATTCGCCAGGCGCATCGGATTCTCTACCTCGAGCACGGCCGTATCCTTGAAGAGGGCAATCACGACGAACTGATGGCAGTGCCGGACGGTCGCTATCGCCGATTCGTCGAAACGGAAGCAGCCCTCTCGGCGAAGATCGTGACGGCGTAGTTGGCAAATGGTCCAAGCGACAGTCACACCCGGATCCCAGCGCGATCAGGAGCGTAGGCTCGACGCGGCCGCCAGTCCGCTGGACGTCCACACGGACACCGACTTCCGCGAAACGCTTCGGCTCGTGCTACGCGCCATCACCTATATCCGCTACTTCTGGGGGCGATTCACGGCGAAGTTCCTGCTGATGTGGCTGTCCCTCTTGTCGCCCCTCATCCTGCCCTGGCCCTTGAAGATCGTCATCGACAACGTGGTCTTGGGGACACCCACCGACCCCGAGGCGTTCCCGGCCTATTTCGCTCCGTTCGTGCGGTTCCTCGACGGCATGGGTCCGGTGGAGATGATGCTCTGGATCGTCGGGCTGGGTGCCGCTCTGGTGATCGCGTTCGGGGCCTTCGGAACGACCACGGACTTTACCGAGGCCCAGCTCGAGGAAGGTCATGACACGGCCACCCAGACCGAGAACGAAGCCAACGCCGCCTACAGCAAGTTCGCCGGCATCGTCGGATTCGTCGAGTTCCGGCTGCAGCTGCGCCTCAGCCAGGCGTTGAACCACCTACTCCGGTCGCAACTGTTCGAGCGGATACAGGCCTTGCCGATGCGGGTTCTGAACGATCAGCGAATCGGCGACAGCCTGTATCGGGTGCTGTACGACACGCCGGCGCTGACCAACGTCTTCTACCAGATCATCATGTCGCCGGTGCTGGCGATCATCACCGCCTTCGTCATCCTGCTGGTGATGTCGTTCAACTACACCGCTGCGCCGGAAGTCGTCTACCTGGCCCTGTTCATCCTGCCCCTGCAGTGGCTCGCGATCATTCCCTTTCCCCGGCTGATGCGGCGCAAAAGCCAGGCAAGCCGGGCCGCAGGTGCGGTGACCACCGGCAATGTCGAGGAGGGGATGAGCAACGTCCTCGCGGTGCAAAGCCTCGGGGGCAACCGCCAGGAGCGAGGCCGGTTCGACCGGCACAGCGACGAGTCCTTCAAACGCTTCCGAGGTCAGGTGCTGGTTAGCATCATGGTCCGTGCGTCCATGGCCGTGGCCTACGGGGTGCTGGGCATCGTTGCGTTCTACCTGATCAGCGCCCGTGTCATCGAGGGCGTTCTCACACCGGGCGACTACGGTGTGCTCTTTTACTACTACGTCTGGTTTTCGGGCTCGCTGACGGCAATCCCCTACGTCTGGATCCGCATCCAGCACAACATCCCCGGCGTGCGTCGCGTGTTCTTCCTGATGGATCTGCCGGGCGAGTCCTACGCGGAAGGAAAGACCATCGAACGGATTACGCAAGGGTTCGAGATGCGCCGCGTCGGCTTCGTCTATCCGGACGGGCGGCGGGCGCTCGGCGATATCGACCTCACCGCCCGGGTTGGCGAGATCGTCGCCCTGGTCGGCCCGACGGGTGCGGGCAAGACCAGTCTCGCCCACCTGCTTCCCGCATTCCATGCGCCGACCGAGGGTACGCTCCGAGTCGACGGGACGGACGTGGCCGACATCTCGGTTGCGAGCCTGCGTCGTCAGGTGGCCTATGTGTTCCAGGAAACCCAGCTCTTTTCCGACTCGATTCTCGACAACATCCGCTATGCCAAACCCGGTGCCAGCCCCGCCGAAGTCGAACGGGTCGCACGGGTCGCGGGCGCCCACGATTTCATTGCCGCCCTACCCGACGGCTACGACACGCGTCTCGGCACGGTGACCAGCAAGCTGTCCGTCGGCCAGAAACAACGCATTGCCATCGCCCGGGGCCTGCTCCAGGACGCCAGCATCCTCGTTCTCGACGAACCAACCTCGGCGCTCGACCCCGAGACCGAGTCCTACCTGGTCGACGCTCTCGAAGAGGCCGCCAAGGACAAACTGGTGGTCGTAATCGCCCACCGCCTCTCCACGGTGGCCCGCGCCGACAAGGTGGTGTTCCTGGAGGCCGGACGAGTCGTCGAGCAAGGTGCACCCGAGGATCTGCTCGGCAATCCCGACGGACGGTACCGGGCATTCGTCGACCTGCAGTCCGCCTGAAATCCCGCCTGGCGACAGCGCGATCCAAGGTCGTCCCCGTCGCGCGGTCGAAACTACGCACCGGGAACCACGGACGCCGGACGTACGTTGCCGGAACGTCAGCGCTACGACTGGAATGAGTGGCGGGCGCGCAGGAGGGCTACCGTGGGGATAAGGAACACGACACCGGCCACGGCTCCGGCGAGCCACCCCGCGCCCCGGGGGTCGATGACGTTCCAGAGCAACATCGCCAAGGCCACCTGGGCGACGTAGACACCTGCCCAGGGCCACATCCAGCGTTTCATCTTCCAGAATCCGTACGCGCCCGCCGCGTAGATCAGCCAGTGCAGAGGCTCGGTTGCCTTGGCCCACCAGCCGTGCAGCGTGAACCCGAACCAAACCTCCTCATCCGCTGCAACGGGCTTCAGGAAGAGGTCGAAGGGCACGTACACGAACGTCATGTAGAGGCAGTACACGAAGAGTAGGTTCATCCACCAGCGTCGTGCGGACCACTCGGCGGCAAGGGCGGCGGCGATTCGATTCATCGTGTCCATTCCCGTTGTGTGTCAGTGGCGCCACGAACCGGGGCAGGAACATGCCCCTTGAGGTAGATTATGGACCGAGCCAACGTCGGTTTTCATTCGCTGCGGCCGACGTCGGCGCACCGGCGCAGGCGCGGAACCGGCCAGCGCGCGCACGCGGTCGGCCATGGAATGCTCCCGGCGGTCATCGGAGTCGACACATGAAACGCGCTTTCCTCGTCCTAGTGGGGATCATCCTCGTTCTCTATCTCGTCGCCATCTTCCTGCCGTTTGGACCCCGAGGAACGCCGCCCCGGTACACGTCTAAGCGGGGATCTGGCCGACAGTCAGGACACCGACTGGGCGTTCGTCGAAGGGCGCACCCGGGCCTGGATCCAGACACGCACGCCCTATCTGGTGCCGCATTCGATCACCGTCTCCGCGTGGGCGGACGACGGCGTGCTCTACGTCGGCTGCCGAGACTGCGACACCAAGAACTGGCCGAAGCACGTCGCCCGCGACGACCGGGTAAGGCTGAAGATCGGGGAAGCGATCTACGAGCGTCGCGCGGTCCGCATCACGGACGCGAGCGAGCGGGAGGCCATCCTCGGTGCCGCCGCCGCGCGACCGGGGCTCGCCGTATTCCGCATGGACCCACGTTGAGATTTTGTTTTCGACGCGTCAATCGGGCAGAATGCGCGACCGAAGCGGGAATAGCTCAGTGGTAGAGCACAACCTTGCCAAGGTTGGGGTCGCGGGTTCGAATCCCGTTTCCCGCTCCACCCCGCCGTCCCGCGCATGGCGCCGGCTACGGCGATCTGTTGACGAGCAGCAATTCCTGGCGGTTGTCCTGTAATAGGGTGGCCGCTGCATTGGCAAAGGGCCACATCGAGTTCTCGACGTCCTTCCACGTGTGGACATACGGAACGGCAGCCGTATCTCGTTTGATCGCGAGCCTATCCAGCGCTTCGATCGCGTACTTGAAGCCAGCGAACGGAACTGCCTGGGAGAACCCCAAGAACGCGTGACCGCGGCAATCGCCGTTCAGCCGCTCGGTGACCACCTCGAGGACATGGTGCAGACGGTCACCATCGAGGTAGTTGAGGACATCCCAGAACAGACAGACGTCGAAGCGAACGTCGCTCGGGAAATCCAATCCGTTGTGTCCATCGTCGGTGTCGAGGAGACCCGCGAAGTAGACGCAGCAACTGAACTGGTTGAAGAACCGGACGCTCTGTGGCGACGGTGAATCCAGATCAAGTACGGTGAACTTGCGCCCCCGGCCGACACGCTCGAAGGCGCGCGGCAGGAGCGCGGACGATATACGCACAGCGGGTCGCCCCGCGCTCAGTTCGCCCTCACGCGCGGGCGCGTGTCTCGGCGGGTTTGGCAGTGGTTGCTGCAGCGTCGGCGGGTTTCGCGGACGCCCCTTTCGATCCGCTCGTGGGCACCTCCGTGGCTTTCTCAATGCCCTCGGGTTCCATGTCGATCCGACCCTTGAACTTGGCCCCGTCCTGGAGGATCACGCGGGGGCTCAGGATATCCCCACGCATGGATCCAGAGGCGGAGATTTCCACCTGGTCCGTCGCTTGGATATCCCCGTTCGCCTTGCCGTGGATCGTGACGATCTTTGCCTTGACGTTCGCCCGGACATCGCCGGTCGAACCGACGACAAGGGCATTGTCGTTCAACACCACCTCGCCGTTGAAACGGCCCTCGACCAGGACGTCCTCCTGCGCAGTCAGGTTGCCATCGATCGACACCGTGCGCCCAATGACCGACGCCGGTCTCGGTGGCGCGGGCGACCGCGGCGGTTCGGGCTTCGGACGGCGATCGATATCCGTCGGCGTGGTGTCCTTCCGCTTATCGAACATGGCTGTCCCCGTGGTTCCAAGAGCGCAATCATAACCATTCCGACACGAACCGTCAGGTATCAGTGGGCGGCAAAGCGGTTTCCCGCGCCGACGGCTCGTTCCGATCCGTACGTGACTTGGGCACGGGGGCGACATAGCCCACGATGAGAAGCAGCATGCCCACGCCCAGGAACGAGACGACCCTGCTCAATGTGCCGACGTTGCCTAGTTCCACCATGAAGAGCTTCGCGATCACGATGCCCATGACGACTGCGCCGCCAATCCAGATCTCCCGGCGGGCGCGTGCGGCACCGACCACCATACCGGCGAGTCCCGCCGCTCCCCACACCAGCACCGGGTCGCCGGCCTCCACTACGTTCGGGGAC
>CAZJRX010000041.1:15983-17831 GCA_964548145.1 uncultured Pseudomonadales bacterium
GCAGACCGCCGATGCCCCGAGCGCGGACAGGGTGAAGGGAACGCCCGCGAAGTGATGCGCGCCGCGGGCGACCTCCGACGACAGCGCCACCAGCGCGGCGAGGGCGAACAGCGGCGCAATCACCCGTGCGCCGCAGCGATGTCCCACGGTACCAATGGCGAACCAAATCCCAACGGCTGCAACGGCCACTGCCATGGTTGTCGGATTGGCGAGCGGCAGGTACGGGAGCGGATCAGAACTGCCTGCCGACATCAGGCTCGCGACAGCGAACAAGCCCGCCGTTCCGGCGACCACCGGTATCGCGACCATCGAATACACCCGCCCGTGGAGATCCCCCGGCCAAGCCAGACGTTTCTGCATGGCCACCGCCGCCAATGTGAGCAGCACCGACGAAGCCACCGCCGCCGACATGGGCCAGTCGCCGCGCCCAACAGTACCCGTCAACCAATGGGCCTCCATCGCCAGCAACACGGCCAACAACCAGTAGGTTCCAACATGCGCCGGCGGCATGAACCCGGGGTAGGAGGGCTCCAGGTAGCGGAGCAATGCGACCTGCACACCCAACGCAACAGGCCACGCAAGCCACCCGAATTCCTGGAAAGGATGCGTCTGCGCACCGAGCCCAACGCTGACCAGGAGTCCGACGACCATGGCCGGCAGCAAGGCAAACGCCACGTAGTCAAAGCGCTGCCACGCCAATAGCCTGGCCACGACCACGGCGAGAATCGCCGAGGCGGCTGCAAAGCCGAGCCACAGGCCATACCCCCCGACCTCGGCAAACTGTCGAATCTCCATGAAGCCTGAGAAAAACCACCACGCCGCCGCCCACCCGAACGCGAGCTGCGCCAATGCAACACGCACACGCGGTTCGATTGCAGCGTGTTCGAGCGCCCATGCGACCGTCCAACCTCCTAGCGCCAACAAGACGCCCCCCAGAAAGACGCCGTTCAACAAGGGTGTGTCCCCGAGAGCCGTCAATCCCGCCAAGACATGGGCGACACCGGCAGCAACCTGCAGCACGGCCCCCGCCAACGGCAGCAGCCTCGAACCGTAACGCACACCGAACCAGGCGAGCGTCGCGCCCTGTGCCGCCCAGGCTGCGCCGGTTAAGCGGTCGTCCAATGCGAGCGGGAAGGCGACAGTCAGGAAGAACACCGCAAGCCCGATGAACGACGATGCCAACAGGCGCAAGTCCTTGATCCGCCACAACACCGCACCCAGGATGGTGTAGACGGCCGTCAATCCAGCCGCCGTCCAGGCGAGCCCCGCATCGCTTTCCACCAGCCGCGTCTGCAACGCGAACCCCACGAAGGGCGCGCCAAAGACCAACGCGCTATCGACAAACCCACGCAGGTTCGGCGGTTGCCGCAGCGCGAAGAGAAACGCGATGCCGATGTACATGACCACGAACAGCACGAGGAACGGCTCCGTGGTCGAGAAGTGCTCCGGGCGGTATGCCTGATAGCCCCAGAAACTCCCGATCACGAAGGTGAACGCGAAACCAAGGAGATTCAGAATCCGCCACGCCTTGAACCACGCAACGGTGAGAATCGCCACGTTCAGCACCGCGTAGTAGCTGAACAGTACGACGTGGCTACCCGTCTCCGTGGCAACAAGGAGGGGCGCGAGGAAGCCGCCGGCCACCCCCAGAACGATCAGCACGCGGGAGTCCTGCGACAACGCCAAGGCGCCCGTAGCCAGCGTCACAACCACCATCGCCGCGAAGGCGACGCTTGCCGGAAGTAGCGCGTAGAACTCGAACGCGGCATAGGTGGTGAGGTACAGAATGCCCAGGCCGCCGCCTTGGAGGCTCAACGCGTAGATCTTCCGCACCCGCCGCAAGCGCCA
>CAZJRX010000042.1:0-4417 GCA_964548145.1 uncultured Pseudomonadales bacterium
CAGCCACACCACGATGGTCAACGGCCTCGGCGTGCTCGGCTGGGGCGTGGGCGGCATCGAGGCCGAGGCGGCGATGCTCGGCCAGCCGATCTCCATGCTGATCCCGGAGGTGGTGGGATTCAGGCTCACCGGAACGTTGCCCGAGGGCATTACAGCCACCGACCTCGTTCTCCGAGTGGTGGAACTGTTGCGGCGGCACGGCGTGGTCGGAAAGTTCGTCGAGTTCTTCGGCGACGGCCTCGACCATCTGCCGCTGGCGGACCGTGCCACGATCGCCAACATGGCACCGGAGTACGGTGCCACCTGCGGTTTCTTCCCGGTGGACGACGAGACCATCCGCTATCTCGAGATGTCGGGCAGACCGGCCGCCACCGTCGCCCTGGTCGAGCAATACGCAAAGGCCCAGGGTATGTGGCGCGACGGCACGGTGGAGGCCGCTTATACGTCGACTCTCGAACTCGAACTGGACTCGGTCCGGCCTTCGCTGGCAGGACCCAAACGGCCCCAGGACCGGGTCGACATCGCCGACGCCGGCCGTGCGTTCGACGAGGCATTGGAACTCGCCGGCGGACGTGGCGAGGGCCGCGTGCCGGTACCCGGTACCGACTACGATCTCGGCCACGGCGACGTCGTCATCGCGGCGATCACCTCCTGCACGAACACGTCGAATCCGGCAGTCATGCTGGGCGCGGGACTGGTGGCGCAGAAGGCGGTGGAACGGGGGCTGCACGTCAAACCCTGGGTCAAGACTTCGCTCGCACCCGGATCGAAAGTGGTCACCGAATACCTCGAAGCCACCGGTCTCCAGACGCACCTCGATCGGATCGGGTTCAACCTCGTCGGCTACGGCTGCACGACCTGCATCGGCAACTCGGGTCCTCTGCCCGAGCCGATCTCGGCGGCGATAGGCGACGGCGACCTGGTCGTGGCGTCGGTGCTTTCCGGCAACCGCAATTTCGAGGGTCGTGTCCACCAGGAAGTACGCACCAACTGGTTGGCATCGCCGCCGCTGGTTGTCGCCTATGCGCTCGCGGGAACGACCCGTATCAACCTCGAAGCAGACCCCGTCGGCCAGGATGACGACGGCAACGACGTCTATCTCCGGGACATCTGGCCGAGCAACGCCGAGATCCAGGCGGCGGTGGCCCAGGTGTCGCCGGCGATGTTCGACCGTCAATATAGCGACGTATTCACCGGGCCCGAGGCCTGGCAGGCGATCGAGGTGGACGATTCGGCCACCTACGCCTGGGAGAACTCCACCTACATCAAGGAACCGCCGTTCTTCTCGGCGAACGGCGACCTCGACCAGTCCGTCGAGGTCGCGGGCGCGCGAATCCTCGCATTGCTCGGGGATTCGGTGACCACCGACCACATCTCGCCCGCCGGCGCCATCCAGCCGGCAAGCCCCGCCGGCGAATACCTGCAGCAGCACGGCGTCGACGTCGCCCAGTTCAACTCCTACGGCTCGCGGCGCGGCAACCACGAAGTGATGATGCGCGGCACCTTCGGCAACATCCGCATCAGAAACGCGATGACGCCGGAACGCGAGGGCGGCTACACGCGCCACATCCCCACCGGCGACGAGCTGTCGATCTACGATGCCGCCGTCCGCTACCAGGGCGTCGGCACCCCGCTGGTGGTGTTCGCCGGCAAGGAGTACGGCACGGGGTCGAGCCGCGACTGGGCCGCCAAGGGGACGCGGCTGCTCGGCGTGAAGGCGGTCATCGCCGAGAGCTTCGAGCGCATCCACCGCTCCAACCTGATCGGCATGGGCGTGCTGCCGCTGGAATTCGCTCCGGGCGAGAGCCGTGCTTCGCTCGGGCTAACCGGTGACGAACTCGTCGATATCGCGTTGCCGGAAGGCGTCCAGCACCCGGTGCCACGCCAGGAACTGGTGCTCCGAATCCGGCGAGCCGACGACACCGTCGTTGAAACCACCGTGCGCTCCCGCGTCGATACCCAGACCGAGATCGACTACTACCGGTGCGGGGGCATCCTGCAGTACGTGCTCAACCGGCGGCTGGAAGCGGCGTAGGCCCCCGCCACGTCACCGCATCCGAGATTTTTGGTTGCGCCAGAGGGTGTCACGACAACCAGCGAAGTGGCGCCGGCCCGGCCCCTGACAGTGCGGTCACGGCACCGGCAGACGCCGCTACCCGGCGAACGTCAGGAACGCCTACCCGACGACAGCGGCGATGCCGCCCAACAGGACGACACCGACCACAATGGCGAGGTAGATCAACAATAGGACGCCCTGGATCACGAAGTACGTCTTGAGCTTAGCCAGGGATTCGCGCAACAGCACCTCGTCGTCCGTGGCGAACGCCGTATCGATGCGTCGCGCCGCCTGAAACAACAACCCTCCCAACCACATCGGCAACCAGGCGATGATGATGCCGTAGATGGTGAGCGCCGTGAGGATGCCGGTGATCAGCATGACGACGCCGAGGAATTTCATCCATCCACGCGCCTCGTAAAGGGGGAGCGCGACCTAGTGCCTCCAGACGATGCCGATGCCGTATCCGCTTGAGTCTTCCTGCGCAAAAACCGACGCGCGCAAGCCGAAGTCGCGATAGAGGCCGACTTCGATCCCCGCCGAGAGCCTCGATACGCCGTCGTTCTCCGCCTCCCGGTGTGTGAGAGAGCCGAACAACTCGATCCGTTCGGTCAAGATCGCCCGCAGCCCGCCCGACGCAATCCAGCCGTTGACGCTGTCGCTCTCCCTGATGGCGTTTTCCACGTCCACCCAACCCGGCACGCTTAAGTCGACGGGCAGAAGCTTGTATTCGACCTTGTGCCTCATGGCGCCGACTTCCCCGTACATCGAGAGCTTGTCCGCAAATCCTCGATGAATCCCGACGCCGGCCGACCGCGCGTGGTTTTGAATATCGCTGAAGGCACCCGGGGCTTCCACGTCGAGGACCAAGCGGGACGCCCTGGCCCAAGCATAGAAGAGGTCTCCGACCTCAACGGACAGGTCGAGCCCCAATCCTCTCGAGTTCTCGTCGGAATCCTCCCAATCCTCTACCACAACGCTCAGGGATACCGCCGTGTAGCTGAGGTCGTCCGCGTGCGAGCCGAATGCGCATAGCACAGAGGTGAAGAGAACGGCACGAATTGCCTGGTTCATGTTTGGCAACCAATCCCGGATAGGGCCGGGGGCGCCCCCACAAGTAGAAGAAGCGTGACGCGGCCTGCCTTGGCCCACGATTCGCGAGCGCGTCTCACGACGTGAGCCGTCCAAGAGCGACTCGCAGCACATTCCCAAACTTGGCTCAAGTACGTAGGTAAGCGCTCGTCAAGATCACTAGAACCCCAGCATGCTTCCCCCCACGATCACGATGCCCCAGAATACGTACGGCAGAAGTGCGAGCCCTCCGAAAACTGCCAATCCTGTACGCGCCGGTGAGATCTTTCTCTTCTCCAAGGCCACGATCTCGTCGATGGGCACCTCCACGCCGTCCCCGTACAGGGTGTCCTGGTCAATGTCGGTCGTCGGTGACGACGCCGATCTTGTCCCCGGGCTGCACGAGCGCTCCACTGCGTATCCCGTAGCGTATCTCATCGGGTGGGATAGAGGTCGGCTGTAGCGTCGTACAGCCAACCACCGACGCGAGCGCGAACAACACCCCGACCGAATAAACGATCAGCCGGCACCTCCCATCTCCCGCCATTCCCATCAACGTTCGCATCTGCGCGACTTCGCCGGATCGTATCATCGTTGCCAATTTGGCATGTTGGTTCGCGGACAATGTCTGTTTGGGTCTACTCACCGGCGACCGCCTCCAACTCGAACGCCGCCGCCATCAGCGCCTTCGTGTAGTCGGTCTTCGGCGCTTCGAAGACCTGCTCCGCCTCGCCCTGTTCGACGATGACGCCGTCCTTCATCACCACCAGATCGTGGGCCAGGGCGCGCACAACCTTGAGGTCGTGGCTGATGAAGAGATAGGCGAGGCGGTGCCGTCGCTGCAGGTCGCGCAACAGGTCGACGATCTGCGCCTGCACGGACAGGTCGAGGGCCGACGTGGGCTCGTCGAGCACCACCACGGCGGGGTTCAGTATCACCGCCCGGGCGATGGCGATGCGTTGTCGCTGGCCGCCGGAGAACTCGTGGGGATAGCGGTCCTGGGCGTCGGGGTCGAGGCCGACGTCGACGAGCACCCGGGCGACCTCCTGGCGCCGTTCGACGGCCGAGAGCTCCGGCCGGTGGATCTTCAGTCCCGCTTCGATGATCTGGTTGACCGACGAACGCGGCGACAGGCTGCCGTAGGGATCCTGGAAGACGATCTGCATCTGGTGCCGCAACGGCCGCAGCGCGTTGGCCTTCCAGCCCTGGATGGAGTCGCCGGCCAGATGTATCTCGCCTTCGCTCGCCACGAGCCGCAACATGGCCATCGCCAGCGTCGTCTTGCCGGAA
>CAZJRX010000042.1:4427-17459 GCA_964548145.1 uncultured Pseudomonadales bacterium
CAGCGTCTGGCCGCGGCGGATGCGGACCGTGACATCGTCGACGGCGGTGAGAAACCGATTGGTGGCGAACCAGCCTCGGCCCATGGCGTACTTGACCGTCAACGTTTCCGCGTCCATGACCACCGGCGCCTCGGCGGCGGCCCGGACCGGATCGCCGCTCGGCTCGGCCGCCAGCAGCCGGCGCGTGTATTCGTGCCGCGGCTCGGTGAATATGCGTTCGGCCTGGCCGCGTTCGACGATCTCGCCCTGGGTCATGACGCAGACCCGGTCCGCCATCTTGCGCACCACGCCGAGATCGTGGGTGATCAAGAGCAGCGCCATATCGAGGCGGTCTTTCAACTCGTTAAGAAGCTTGAGGATCTGTGCCTGAACGGTGACGTCCAGCGCGGTCGTCGGTTCGTCGGCGATCAGGAGATCCGGTTCGTTGGCCAGCGCCATGCCGATCATCACCCGCTGCCGCTGGCCACCGGACAGTTCGTGGGGATACGCCCCGAGCCGCTCCTCGGCGTTGGGCAGCGCCACCATGTCGAGAAGCTCAAGCGCGCGTTCCCGGGCTTCACGCTTGCCCATGCCCCGGTGGACGTAGAGGATCTCGCTGATCTGCTGTTCGATGGTGTGCAGCGGATTGAGCGACGTCATCGGCTCCTGGAACACCATGCCGACGCGTTCGCCGCGGACCTTCAGCATGTCGTCCTCGGACGCGCCGACGACCTCGGTGCCATCGACCCGGATCGACCCGGTCGGATGGCTGGCGTACTGATATGGCAATAGCTGCATCACCGACAGCGCGGTCACGGACTTGCCGGAACCGGATTCACCCACGAGCGCCAGCGTCTCGCCCCGGTCGATATGGAAACTCGCCCCGGTCACCACCTGCTCGTCGCGGAACGCCACGGCGAGATCGTCGACTTCCAGTATCCGGCTTCCGCGAGCCAACCCCCGCGTTTGCCCGCCGGTTCGCGACGCCTCGCCCGCCGGAGATTTCGTGAAGCGGTCGCGTCTCATACCGCGGACCGCCTCGGGTCGAAGGCATCGCGGACGCCCTCGCCGACGAACACCAGCAGGGTGAGCATGATGGCGAGGGTGAAGAACCCGGCGAGCCCCAGCCACGGTGCCTGGATGTTGGCCTTGCCCTGGGCGAGCAGTTCGCCGAGGGACGGATAGCCGGCGGGCAGCCCGAAGCCGAGGAAGTCCAGCGACGTCAACGTGGTGATGGATCCGTTGAGGATGAACGGCAGGTAGGTGAGCGTCGCCACCATGGCGTTCGGCAGCACGTAGCGGGTCATGATGGTGACGTTCTTCTCGCCGAGGGCGCGGGCGGCGTTGACGTAGTCGAAGTTGCGCGTGCGCAGGAACTCGGCACGCACGACCGCCACCAACGCCATCCAGTTGAAGAGCAGGAGCAACAACAGCAAGGCGATGGGATTGGGCTCGATGAGGCTCGTCAGGATGATGATCACGAACAGCACGGGCAGTCCGGCCCAGATCTCGACCACCCGCTGGCCGATCAGGTCGACGAGGCCACCGAAGTAGCCCTGGGTCGCGCCCACGGCGATGCCGATGATGGCCGAGAGGAACGTCAGTCCGAGCCCGAACAGCACCGACAGGCGGAAGCCGTAGATGATCCTCGCCGTGACGTCACGGGCCACGTCGTCGGTGCCCAGCCAGTGGCGCCCGCTGGGCGGCTCCGGCACCGCGCCCTCGGTATAGAAGTCGATGGTGTCGTAGCTGAACGGGATCGGCGGCCAGAGCATCCAGCCGTCGCCGGCCTCGATCATCTCCTTGACGTGGTGGGAGGTGTAGACCGCCTCGGTCTCGAACACGCCACCGAACTCGGTCTCCGGATAGAAGAAGAACACCGGCGCGTAGAGTTCGCCCTTGTAGCCCATGATGATCGGCTTGTCGTTGGCGATGAACTCCGCGAACAGGGACAGCACGATCAGAATCGAGATGGTCCACAGGCTCACGTAGCCGCGACGGTTGGCCTTGAAGTTCGCCCAGCGGCGCCGGGTCAGCGGTGATATCCGCCCAGGCTTCGGCGGCGCACCCGCATCGTCGACGACGAAGCCGTCCGTCGGCGCCATCGTTCCCGGCAAGGTGGTCGCCATCACGTCTCCCGCGTCTCGAAGTCGATGCGGCGCGCCCTGGCGGGCGCGTTGGAAGTTCCGCTGTCGCGGAACTTCTGCACCGTTGGTGTCTCCCGGGCCGGCATCACGTCTCGCGGGTCTCGAAGTCGATGCGGGGGTCGACTAGTGTGTAGACGATGTCGCCGACCAGGGTCATGGCGAGTCCGACGAACGTGAACACGAACAGCGTCCCGAACATGATCGGGTAGTCCCGGCGCAGCACGGCTTCGAACCCGAGCAACCCCAACCCGTCGAGCGAGAAGATCACCTCGATCAAGAGCGCCCCGGTGAAGAGGATGCCGACCAGGGCGGCCGGGAACCCGGCGATCACGATCAGCATGGCGTTGCGGAACACGTGCCCGTAGAGCACCCGGCGCTGGTTGAGTCCCATCGCCCGGGCGGTGAGCACGTACTGCTTGGCGATCTCGTCCAGGAACGAGTTCTTGGTGAGCATCGTCAACGTCGCGAACCCGCCGATCGTCAATGCCGTCACCGGCAGCGCCAGGTGCCAGAAGTAGTCGCCGACCTTGCCGAACATCGACAGGTCGTCGAAGTTGTTGGACGTCAGCCCCTTCAACGGGAACAGGTCGAGATAGGAGCCCCCCGCGAGCAGCACGATCAGGAAGATGGCGAACAGGAAACTCGGCACCGCGTAGCCAACGAAGATAAGCCCGCTGGTCCAGGCATCGAACCGGGTGCCGTCGCGCACCGCCTTGGCAACGCCGAGCGGTATCGAGATCGAGTAGATGAGCAGCATGGACCACAGGCCCAGCGAAATGGATACCGGCAGCCGCTCGATGATGAGATCGACCACGGGCCGGTCCTGGTAGTAGCTGACGCCGAGATCGAAGGTCAGGTAGTCGCCGATCATCTTGAGGTAGCGCTCGTGCATGGGTCGGTCGAACCCGAACTGCTTCTCGATCATCTCGATAAGCTCGGGGTCGAGCCCTTGGGCACCGGCAAGCTGGCTCTCGGCGGTGGTGGACTCCATGGCCTGGCGACCGGCATCCGCGCCCGCGATGCGACTCGTCGCACCGGCATCCTGGCCGGTGAGGGTCGCGATCATCTGGTCGACGGGGCCGCCCGGCGCCAACTGGACGATGAAGAAGTTGATCGTGATGATCCCGATCAGCGTCGGGAACAACAGGAGGAGCCGGCGGGTTACGTACCTACCCACGTTGGCCGAGCCCCCCCGATTTCGCCACCGGCAATCCGCATACCTTAACCGATCGTATGGAGGTGCTCACGAGAAACGTTCCGGCGAGTATGGCGACGGGTCGATGTGCGTCGGCTGCCGGCCGATCAGCTCCGCCACCAGCCGACCGGTGGCGGGTGCCATGGTGACACCCAGCATGTGGTGTCCGGTGGCCAGCAAGGCGTTGTCGAGTCCCGGAACACGGCCGATGACGGGAAGGCTGTCCCAAGTCATGGGGCGCCATCCGCTCCAGGTCTCGAGGGTTCTCGCACCCACGGGTTCGCGGAGGTACTGCCGTGCCGATTCGACCAGTTGGCGGATGCGACGCGGCGGAATCGACGCGTCGAAACCGGCAAACTCCATCATGGAACCAAGCCGGAAACCGTCCTCGAACGGCGTCGCTCCCACCCGGTGCTCGGCGAACAGCATGGCATGGCGGGGACAGTTCGCCGGGCGGGTGGTCGTCACCGAGTAGCCCTTGCCGGGCTCCACCGGAACCGGGCAGTCCAGATCCGCCGCCAACCGCGCACTCCACGCACCGAGGGCGAAGACGTAGTGATCGGCAGTCATTTCGCCGGCGTCGGTGATGAGCCGCGAAATCCTTCCTGCCGTCGATTCGACCTTGGCCAGACGCCGGTGCTCCTCGAACCGAACGCCGTGTTCGGCGAGCCAGGTGCGCCAATTCGCCGTCAGCGTGTCGGGACGCAGGAAGGCATCGTCTTCGTAGAGGAAGGCACCGGCGAGTCCGGCGCGCAGGGCCGGATCGAAGTCCGGCAGTTCGCTTCCTTCGAGCCGTCTCGCGCCGATCCCGAAGCTGTCCCGCAACATCGCATCCTGGGCGGCGAAACGTTGCATGCCGCGTCGTGTACGCAAGACGTAGAGGAGCCCAAGCGGCCGCCACTCGGCCTCGAACGCGCGAGTCGCCAGCAACGCTCGGTATTCGCGAACCGAGGCGTCCAGGATCGACTTCAGCGCCGTGCCGGCGGACAGGGCGTGCCGGTGGGTGCAGCGGCGGGCGAACTCCCAAAACCATCGCCACTGCGCCGATCGCAACTGCGGCTTGACCCGGAAGGCGGACCGTGGATTGACGACGGAGCCCAACGCGGCGAGCAGATTGGCCCGTTCGTTGAGCGGCAGCACGTGGCTTTGGCAGATGTGCCCGCAATTGCCATGCGAACACCCCGCACCCGGCACGCCCCGGTCGATGACGGTGACGGCGTACCCCGCCGCCGACAGATAGTGAGCGCAGGCGATGCCAACGATCCCGCCGCCTGCGATCAGGACGCGCTCGGCCACCTCTGGGCTAGGCGATGCCGTCGCGGAACGGATCGTCGGGATCGCGGATCAGTGTCGCCTCACCGCTGACGAAGGCGTTGCCGGTGATGCTGGGGATAACCGCACCGTCGTCACCGGGGCGGTAGCGCCCCACGAATCGCGACCCGATCAGGCTCTCCTGGATCCACTCCTCGTCCGGCTGCAACGCACCCTCGGCGGCGAGGCAGGCCATCTTCGCACTGGTGCCGGTTCCGCAAGGCGAACGGTCGTAGGCATCGCCCGGGCAGAGTACGAAGTTCCGGCTGTGGACACCCGGCGACTCGGCCGGTCCGCAGAGTTCGATATGGTCTAGCTCGGCACCGTCGCGTCCCGTGACGCCGTCACGGACCAAGGCCGCCTTTATGCGCTTGGTGCCCGCCGTCAGTTCCGGCTCGTTCTCCAGAGCGATCCTCGGCAGGCCGTCGACGGCCGCCGCGTCCGCGACAAAGAACCAGTTGCCGCCCCAGGCGATGTCGCCCCGCACCGTGCCCAGGGCATCGACTTCCACCGCCACATTGGATCGGAACCGGAAGCTCGGGACGTTTTCGATAGTCACCTCGTTGCGTGTGCGCAAGGTCACGGTCACCACCCCGACCGGGGTTTCGAGGTGCATTTCGCCAAGGTCCACCCGATTGAGGTACGCCAAGGTGACGGCCACGCCGATCGTGCCGTGGCCGCACATGTTGAGGTAGCCCACGTTGTTGAAGAAGATCACCCCGGTGGCGCATCCCGGCTCGGTGGGTGCGCAGAGGAGCGCGCCGACCAAGGCATCCGATCCACGCGGTTCGAGGATCACCGCCCGACGGAAGTCATCGTGGTAGCGGGCGAAACGCCCTCGCCGCGTCCGCAGGGAGCCTTGGCCCAGGTCGGGCCCGCCGGTAACCACGACGCGGGTCGGTTCTCCGGCCGTGTGGGAGTCGATGACACGCAGGGACTTCGTCACGGATGGGCCTTGCTCCAGGTGTCCCACCAAGTTCGGAACCTATGCCAGGCGGCGTCGACGAACGCCCGCTGGGAAGGACTCAGCTCGTCGTCCGGATTGAGAACATGAGCATATTCGGGATTCCCCTCGAGCACCATCAGGCGCTTGAAGTAGAGGACGAGATCGGGACCCTCGTCGAACCGGGCCAGCACGGCGAGCGCATTCTCGAGTTCCCCGGCCCTGCGGGCGGCGTCCAGGTCGCCATCCCTGGCCGCCCGAGAGAGTTCGACCAAGCGGAGCACCGCTTCGGGAAACGCATTGCCGATGCCCGTGATGACGCCGCTGGCACCGCATCGGACGATGCCGTGTACGACCTGCGTGTCGACCCCGACAACCAGGTGCAAGTCGTCGCGACCGGAGGTGATGTGCTCCGCCGCGTAGTCCAGCGACGCCGCACCGCCGAACTCCTTGAAGCCAACCAGGTTTGTGAACTCCCGGGCCAGGTCGAAGAACAGGTCCGCCCGGGTTTCGAAACCGTAGTAGGGGCTGTTGTAGATCACCGCCGGCAGGTCGCCACCGGCGCGAAGCACCGCAGCGAAGTGCGCGCGCTGCGCCGCCGACGAAGTGCCGCGCGAGAGAACCCGCGGGATGACCATCAGGCCCGCCGCACCCACCTCCCGGGCGTGTCTCGCCAGGTCCACCGCCCTTGCCGTGTTCTGGGCGCCGGTGCCGACCACCACGGGAATGTCCTCCCCCACGAGCGCCTCGACCCCCCGGCAGCGATCGGCATCGGTGAGGAGCGGCCACTCCCCCACGGAGCCGCAGTACACGACGCCGCTCATTCCTCCATCGACGAGTTTCCCGCCCTTCGCGGCAAGCGCATCGAAGTCGGGTTCGCGGGCGGCATTGCATGGCGACATCAGCGCCGGCAGGCAGCCCTCGAAAACGTCGTGGTCAGGCATGTCGATCGCGTGTCGTCCTCACGCCGACAAACTAATGCGTCACGCCAATGCCCTCAAGTCGTCGAGCAAGGCAACGTCGAAGCGGCGGTGCTGGATCTAACCGGGCGCCGACCTATGCATTGTCCAACTGAAGTACATCGACTGCTGTGACACAAGCAAGCGCAATTGAAGGTTGCCGTCGCGAATGCCAACCTCCGTCGTATACGCTTAGGACACGTCCTAGCGGAGACACACGGCCGACAGGTGATGGCCATAATGCGGCATCGCAAATGCGACTCGAGTGAGGGCCTTGTTCCGCGTTCAATAGACTAAAGGAGATCCCCGTGCTTGATACCCGCGTCGCGCAATCCGCGATCGACCACGCCATTTCCCTCGGCGCAGACTTCGCCGAGGTATTCGTCGAACGCAACCAGGTCAACAACATCGCCACGCTCTCCAGTCAGGTGAAGGACATCGCGTCCGGAATCGACTTCGGGGTCGGCGTGCGCCTGGTGTACGGGGCCAAGGTGCTCTACGGCTACACCAACCGCACCGATGCCGACGAACTGAAACGAATCGTCTCGGAACTCGCGGCCAAGGATCGCCGCGATGCCGCCGCCACAACCCAAGCGTTCGACTTCCGCAAAGCCCGGGACGGCCATCGCGCCCGGCGGACGCTCGGCAAGGACGCCGAGGTACGGGACAAGGTGGACTACCTGTTCGCCGCCGACCGGGCGGCCCGCGCGACGAGCAACCAGATCTCCCAGACCCAGGGTGCCTGTGGCCAGCGCGAACAGGCGGTCGAGATCTTCAACAGCGAGGGCCTGCATACCCGCGACACCCGACACTATATCCGTACGACCATGCGCGCGGTGGCGTCGAACGGCACCGAACAGGCCACCGGCATGAAGAACGACGGCGGCCTCCTTGGCTGGGAGATCGTCGAGACGCTGGACCCGGCCGAGTGCGGCGCCCAAGCCGCGCGTCAGGCCCTGGTGAATCTCTCGGCGAAACCGTGCCCGTCCGGTCGAATGCCCGTCGTGATCGGCAACGGTTTCGGCGGCGTGATCTTCCACGAGGCCTGCGGGCATCTCCTGGAGACCACGTCCGTCGCCAAGAAGGCGTCGGTGTTTCACGACAAGCTCGGCGCAATGATCGCGAACCGGAAGGTGAACGCCGTCGACGACGGCACGCTCCTCCGGGAGTGGGGATCCATCAACATCGATGACGAGGGCATGGCCACCGAGCGCACCCAGCTCATCAAGGACGGCGAGCTGGTCAACTTCCTCGCGGACCGCGTCGGCGCTTCGCAGACTGGCCTCCCGCGCACCGGGTCCGGTCGCCGCCAAAGCTACCAGTTCGCGCCCGCATCGCGGATGCGCAACACGTTCATCGAACCCGGTGACGACAGCTTCGACGACATGATCGCGTCCATCGAGCGTGGCGTGTACGCGTCGCACATGGGCGGCGGCTCGGTTCAACCCGGCACCGGCGAGTTCAACTTCGCAGTGACCGAGGGCTACTACGTGGAGGACGGCAAGATCCGCCACCCGGTCAAGGCGGCAACCTTGATCAGTACCGGCCCGGACGTCTTGAAACGGATCTCCATGGTGGGCAGCGATTTCGCCTTGGCGACCGGCATGTGCGGCTCCGTCTCGGGCATGGTACCGACCACCGTGGGTCAGGCGACCCTGAAGGTGGACGACATCCTGGTCGGAGGGAACGCCTGATGGCCGCCGCAGACGTCCACGCCAACGCTCGGCGCGTCCTCGACAACGTCCTGGCAGCCGGTGCGGTCGGCGACCTCGTCGTCCAAGAGGAGGCGTCCCTTTCGCTCAAGGCGCATGCCGGCGAACTCGAGGAGCACAAGGTGACGTCGACCCGCGTCTACGGCGTCCGGGTCATCAAGAACGATCGCGCCGGCATCGCCTACAGTGAGGCTGCCGACCCGGACGCGCTCGATTCGATGGTCCAACATGCGCTCGTCAATGCCTCCTTCGCACGTGCCGACCAGACCGAGAACGTCGTCGCCGGCGAAGAGACCCTGGCCACGGACGACGCCACGTTCTGTCCCGGGGATGCCACGCCCGTGGAGACGAAGATCGACGCGGCACTTTACATCGAGCGCGAGCTCACCGCCCGCGACAAGGTCCGCAACGTCCCCTACAACGGCGTACAGGACTTGACTGCGCAACGGTACGTCTTCGCCACGTCGGGTCGCACGGCCTACAGCCGGAACCGCACCTGCAGCGCGTTTGCGTATGCACTCCTCGGCGACGGCGACAAGGATGCCCTGGAGGGCGTGCAATGCCACACGCGCCGCTTCGACGAGATCGACAAGGATTGGATCGTCGACGAGACCTACCGGCGGTGCCTAGCGATGCTCCATGGCGAGGCCATTCCGAGCAGGCACTACGATGTGCTGTTCGACGTCGAACAACAGGCGGACCTGTTCGCCGTGTTCCACGACATGTTCTCCGCCAAGTCCGCCAAGGACGGCATCAACCCGTTGCGCGACAAGGTCGGCGAGCGTATCGGCGTGGAGGCGCTCAGCGTTCGCGATGCGCCGCAGAACGCGGACGGCCTCGGCTATGCACTGTTCGACGACGAAGGTCTACCCACCGAGACCACGACGCTCATCGACGGCGGCGTCCTCAAGACCCTGGCCCACAACAGCGCTACCGCCGCGCACTTCAATGTGAGCAACACCCGCAACGCCACGCGGTCACCCCGATCCTCGCTGGGGACAGGCCTCCACCAACTGGAGATCGCACCCGGGGATGTGGACGAGACGGCCCTGACCGCCGGCGAGTACCTGGAGATCGTCGACCTGGCCGGCTTGCACTCCGGCGCGAACACGGTGTCCGGCAACTTCAGCTTCGGCGCCGCCGGGTTTCTCTGCCGGGACGGCGAACGTGTCCAGCCGGTTCGCAACATCACCGTCGCCGGCAACTTCTACGAGATGCTGACGAGGATCGCCGCCATCGGTGACACGCAGCATTGGAACCCGGAGCGCTCGGCCCTGATGGCGCGAATTCGCTTCGCCGACGTGGCTGTTTCGGGGTAGGCGGACCTGCGCGCACTTACATCGTATTGACGCCGGTGGTGGTGTTGGGCCGAGGCGTACCGGCACATAGCGAACGCGCCCGCAAGGGCGCGCATCATCGCGGCCACTGGTGAGAAATCCGGGCTAGCCGGTCAATGTTGCTGGTTCGGCAATGCGGGCGGGGACAAGCCCCGTCCCTACGGCGGCGCGGCACGAGCCGCCCTGGGGTATCCCGGGCGCGAAGCGCAGACCCCGCTACGGGCGCTCGCGACCCGGCAACTCAATCCGAGGTTGGTGCCGGTTCCTCGGCTTCAGCGCCCGCCGTCTCGGCCGCATCGGCACCCGGTTCAGCCGCCGACTGGTCCGCTGGTCCCCCGGTCTCGACGGTGGCGTCGGCTTCGTCGGACTGAGTGTCCGTTACAGCCTCGTCCGGCGCATCGGCAACCTCGTCAACCGGCGAACCCAGGGTGTCGCTACCCGCACTACAGGACCATCCGAAACCGGCGAGCTTGTCAACGAATTCGTCGAATCTCGCCTCGCAGTATCCCGCCTCGTGTTCGGCACGCCACAGCACCTGCCAACCAAAGCCTTCGCTGCGTTTGGCGTAGCGGACCTCGCAAGGTACCGGCTGACCGGCAGTTTCGTAGCTCAGCTCGACGGTTCGTTTGAGCGAAGCCATGGTGCACGTGACCGACTTCGCCAAGGCCGCCTGGCAACCGAACGCAATCAAGGCCCCCGCAAGGAAAGCCAGTTTCCGTGACATGGGCTGCTCCAGATCACCGTATCGGAAGATGAGTGTGCCACACACGTGGCGTCCCGCGATGCCTGGCCGGCGGTTCAGTTTGAAAATCAGGTGCCCCGGCGGCTTCTCCGGAACAGGGCCAGCACGCCGCCCTCGGTGTCGTCTTGGAACACGACCTCTACGGGCATCCCAATCGCCACGGCATCCGGCGGCACGTCCACCAAGTTCGACGTCAGGTGCGGACCCTCGGCCAGCTCGATCTCGACCGTCGCCAGCGGCGTGTGACCGGTCAACGCGGGATGGACCGCCTGGTGAGTCACGACGTAGGAATACACGACACCTTCGCCGCTCATCGCCTGCCAGTCGAAATCCGTACCCCGGCACACGTTGCACATCGCCCGGGGCGGATGCAGCAGGACGCCGCAGCTGGTGCAGCGCTGAATGACGAGACGGCCTTCCCCCAACGCGTCGAAGAACGGTTGCGCCTCCTCGGTGGGCCGGGGAAGGGGTAGGCCCGGGGGCCGCTCGAATCGCCAATCGCTCATGGCTCGCCACGCTCGAAGATCACCGACCCCGTCCCGATCCCGCTATCGCAGAACGAGAACCGGACGCCGGGTACCTGCGAGGTCGACTCGCCCCGCACCTGGCGCGTTGCCTCGATGAGATGGTTGATGCCTTGCAGATAGGCCTCCGACAGGTGGCCGCCGGCGGTGTTGACCGGGAGACGACCGTCGAAGCCGGTACCGCCTTCCTCCACGAGGCGTCCCGCGTCGTCGACGAAACCATAGTCCTCCAGGGCGAACAGCACGAACGGGCCGAAGTGGTCGTAGATCTGGACCACGTCGATGTCGGCCCGGTCGATTCCCGCCATGGCGAACAACCGCGCTGCTCCCCGCGATGCGGCAGCGCCCAAACCCGGTCCTGCCTGTGCAGCGGCGCGGATCAGCACCGGGGGCTTCGCCATTTCGCGGGCCCTCTCCGCCGATGCCAGTACGAGGGCGCCGCCCCCGTCGGTCTCGAGGCAGCAGTCGAAGAGATGAAAAGGGTCGACGATCAGTCGCGACGCCTGGTGTTCCTCCAGTGTAAGCGGGCGATCGTAGAACGTCGCCCGCGGATTGCGGTTGGCATGGCGGCGTTGGGCGACGGCCTGCATGCCGAAGTGCCGGCTGGTGATTCCCGTCTCGTACATGCGTCGCCGGGCAACCATGGCCAGCCCATGTTGAGGCGTCAACAGTCCGTAGGGTTCGGTGAACGCACCGCCGCCGCGGCCGCCCTGTCCCGTCACGTCGCCGCGTCCGTAGCGACGTCCGGAGCGGCCGTTAACGCCGCGATAGATGACGATGACGTTGGCGAGCCCGGCGTGGATCGCCGCCGCGGCATGGGCGACGAGGGCTGCGCCGACGTTTCCCGCCTGGTTGATTTCGCCCCACCAGGCGAGATCGTGAATGCCCAGGTTCGCGGCGACATCGGCCTCGCTGCTGGTGTCCACCCACCACTTCATCAAGCCGTCCACCTCGCCCGGCTGGATTCCGGCGTCGTCCAGCGCGGCGCGGATCGCCTGCAGGGAGAGCGCAAGTTCCGAACGACCGCTGGCGCGCGAGTAGTCGGTCTCGCCGATGCCGACGACGGCGACGGAGTTCGAGAACGGCATCCTGCTACTGTTGCTTCACGTGGTAGCCGACAACACCCCAGGAGCCGTCCGGCTGGCGCTGCATCGACACGTTCTCGTAGATGGTTCCGGCATCCCAACTCGAACTGTAGACGACGATAGTGTATTGGCCGTCAGGCGCTCCCATCGGGTTGGTTGCGTAGGTCGTCGTCATCAGTTCGCGGTATTGCATCGCTCCCAGGGGGTCCCGGGTCTCGTGAGCAGTGGCGAGCCACATGTCCCGCGATGCGACTTTCTCCCGGAACCAGGGGGCGGCCTCGTCCCAGCACTTCTCGTATTCGCCACTGTCCATCAGGGCCAGCCACGGTTTGGTGGCCTCGTAGGCAGCCTGTTCCGCCTCCGGGTTGCTTTCCGAACAGGCGCCCACCAGACCCAGCGTCGCAACGAACGCCCATGTCCGGCAATGCCAACCGCCAATCAAGATGCCTCCACCCCCTTTGGACATGGTGCTACTACAACGAACTTGCCGCGAACTTGCAATCGAGCATGAAGACCGTATGATGCGCGCGCTATGAATCCGACCGGAACGACGGCCACCACCACGACCACCACGACGCGTGGAGGGGTTGCCTAGTACCGAACGGAACAACGGCGGCCCAGCGAAAAGGCCGCCCCGCCGAGAACCCCGGAAGGCGACGGCCAACCGGGGTTTTTGTTGCACGGGCGAAAACGGCGAGGAAGAACACAATGCGCAACCCAGACGAACCCAATCCGGACGATCAGCTCTACCGGGTCCGGCACAGTCTCGCCCATGTTTTGGCCCAGGCGGTGCTGGAAATGCGCGAGGGCTCGACCCTCGGCTTCGGCCCGCCGATCGAGGACGGTTTCTACTACGACTTCATTCTCACCGAACCCCTCACCGAGACCGACTTCCCGGAACTCGAGCGGCGCATGAAGAAGATCCTCAAGAAGGGCCAGCGCTTCTACCACGAGGAGTTGCCGATCGACGAGGCCTACGCCCGACTCGACGAGATGCGCGAACCCTACAAGCGCGAGTACGCCGAGGAACTCGTCGAGAGGAACGACCTCGACACGCTGTCGTTCTATCGCAACGGACCGTTCCTCGACATGTGCGAA
>CAZJRX010000043.1:0-6248 GCA_964548145.1 uncultured Pseudomonadales bacterium
ACTGGACGCTTGCGGATGCGCTGACACGACGTTTGAGGGTTGACGGGACACTAGACGCCAAACGAATCCCGTGCCGCTTCCGCGCAACCGAGGCGGGGAGTATGATCGACGCAGCACTTGGCAAACATGGAAGTTGCCGATATGCCACGGACCAAACGCGGATCAAGTAGCCGGTCGACCCGTCGTCGACCGCAACCCTGGAGCTTTTCCTTCGGATCCTTCATTGGGGGTGTGGTGCTCGGTGCCACGATCGTACTTGCCATCACCTACCGGTCGAGTGTCGTTCCAGCCGGCGACAATCCGGACTCGATGCCCATCGAGGGTCCCGTCGCAACCGATATCGACTGGAGTTTCATCAACAAGCTGCCCAAAGCCGAAGTCAAGACTGGCGTCGAGCGCGTCGATACGGTGCCGATGCCCACCTCGGCACCCAGCGAATACGTGGTACACGCCGCGCAGTTCCTTCGCGAGGATGCCGCCCAGGTACTGCAAGCAGAACTGATCCTCGAGGGCGTGCCCGCCACCCTGTCGTCAACGCCGCGCAAACAGGGCGGGCACTGGTATCAGGTAATCGTGGGGCCGTACGCCACCGAACCCGATGCCCAAGCGGTACAAAAGCAGCTCCTCGCTCGCGACATTCCGGCACAGGTAATGACCCGCCCCATCGCCGGACCCGCCAGCGGTGCGGGGTAGCCCTGTGATCACAGGCCACCGCCTGCGGCAACGGGCGAGGTGCGCCGGGTTCCTTGGACCGCGGACGGATCCGGCTAGCGCTACAGCTTGAGACCCACCGCCAGCGCGTAGCTCGAATCCGTCTTGCGTCGGCCGGTGGCCGGCGCGGTTTCGTGCTGGAGGTCCACCCGCAGGGCCGCCAGCCAGCGGCTGTTGACGTGGAACCGGACTCCGGTGTCGGAGTCCCACACCGAACTCCGCTCGTCATCGAGTATGTGCAGTAGCTGGTTGGTGTGGAACAGTTCCAGACGGTCCGCCACCAGCCAACGGTTGAACTGCAGCCCCCACCGCAACGCCGGATTGTGGTCGGAGTCCGTCGAACGGCCGGTCGCTGCCGGCGGCCGGAAGCCGATGGACTCAAACACCTGGCTGATTCCCGCGTCGGTCCGAAGCGCGCCCATTTCAGACTCCCAGAACGTGTGTCCGACGCCCGCGCCGGTCGTCGCCCGTTGCTCGATGTCCTTGATCGGATCCTCAAAGTACTCGACACTGGCTACGGCATACCAGTTCTCGCCGTACTTCCAGCGCAGGTTGTAGTCGACATCGACTTGATCCTTGGTCGTCGTCGTTGATCCGGTTGCTCCCAACACTTCCCCCAGCGCACGTGCCTTGTGCACGGCCACCCCCAACTGGTTGTCGAACCGTTTGCCGGTGTGGACGACGCCGGCGACGAAGTTCAGATCCGCCGCCCGGGTGTTGCCCGTGGCAACCACTACGCCGAGGTCGGCCCGAGCCTGCCAGCCGTTGTCGGTAGAGGCCGCCGACAAGTCGGCAGCGGATCCCTTGACGTCGCCCGACGTCGCCGGCGATGCGCCGTCCCTGTCAACGCGCTGCACCTGCTCATCGGGGACGGTCACGACCCCGACATGGGGCACATCGACGGCGACGAAGCCTTCCGGTGCGTCGACAACCGTTCCCGTCAAGCGGTCGCCGTTCTCGAAGTGAACCACGTCCGCAGCGGGCATGGTCGCGGCCAGCACGGCGATGATGGCGATTGCCGCCGGGACGGCGTGCGGTGTGTGATATGGGGACGGCCGGGGCATGAACTTCGCACCTCCTGGTTCCCCTACAACGGAACTTTAGCCGCAATCGGGCGCGGATGGCCACGAAGAGTTGCCCGGGAACCCAGCCAACGGTTGAATTTCCCGAGGGCACTCCCCACTATCCCTCTCCCGTTCTTGAATCCGGATCCCGTGGACCAGTTCAAGGGAACAACCATCGTCTCCGTCCGCCGAGACGCCGACGTCGTCCTCGGCGGCGACGGCCAGGTGTCGATGGGCAATACGATCATGAAGAGCAACGCCGTCAAGGTACGGCGGCTACGGGATCATTCCGTACTCGCCGGATTCGCCGGGGGCACGGCCGACGCGTTCACGCTGTTCGAGCGTTTCGAGGGCGCCTTGGACAAGTACCACGGCAACCTGACGCGGGCCGCCGTCGAGCTTGCCAAGGACTGGCGTTCCGACCGCGTGCTGCGCCGGCTCGAGGCGCTGCTGGCCGTCGCCGGACCCGACGCCTCGCTCATCGTGACGGGCAATGGCGACGTCATCGAGCCCGAGGGCGGGCTGATCGCCATCGGCTCCGGCGGACCCTACGCACAAGCCGCCGCCCGGGCGATGCTCAACGAAACCGCGTTGCCGGCCCGCGAAATCGTCGCCAAGAGCCTGGAGATCGCCGCGGAAATCTGCATCTACACGAACCGCCATACCACCATCGAGACGCTATGAGCATGATGACCCCGCGCGAGATCGTGCACGAACTCGACAAGCACATCATCGGCCAGGACAAGGCCAAGCGCGCCGTTGCCATCGCCCTGCGCAACCGCTGGCGGCGGATGCAACTCGATGACGAACTTCGCGAGGAAGTCACCCCGAAGAACATCCTCATGATCGGTCCCACCGGCGTCGGCAAGACCGAAATCGCCCGGCGGCTTGCCAAGCTCGCCAATGCGCCGTTCATAAAGGTCGAGGCCACCAAGTTCACCGAGGTCGGCTACGTCGGCCGCGACGTCGAGTCCATCGTTCGCGACCTCACGGATGTCGCGTTCAAGATGCTGCGCGAACAGGCCATGGACCAGGTACGCCCGCGCGCCGAGGACGCCGCCGAAGACCGTATTCTCGATGCCCTCCTCCCGACGCCGCGTGGCGGTGCGGAAACCGATGGCGGTCGCGACAGCGCCGACACTCGGCAGGTGTTCCGTCAGCGGCTGCGTGCCGGCGAGCTGGACGAGCGGGAAGTCGCCATCGACGTGGACCATGCCGCCATCGGCGTCGAGATCATGGCCCCGCCCGGCATGGAGGAATTCACGGGCCACCTGCAGAACATGCTGTCGAACATGCCGCAGAAGAAGCGCACCATGCGACTGAAGATCCGCGATGCGATGGCGCGCCTTTGCGAAGAAGAGGCGATGAAGCTCGTCAACGAGGACGAGCTCAAGACCCATGCCACAGACGCGGTGGAGCAGACCGGTATCGTCTTCCTGGACGAACTCGACAAGGTCGCCAAACGCGGCGAGGGCATCGGCGCCGACGTCTCCCGGGAAGGCGTACAGCGCGACCTGCTGCCACTGATCGAGGGCTCGACCGTCAACACCAAATTCGGCATGGTGCGAACCGATCACATCCTGTTCATCGCCTCCGGCGCATTCCATTTCGCAAAGCCTTCGGACCTGATCCCCGAACTGCAGGGGCGTCTGCCCATCCGGGTGGAACTCGCCGCCCTGACACCGGCGGACTTCCGCCGGATCCTTTCGGAACCCGATGCTTCGCTGACGGAGCAATACAAGGCCCTGCTGGCAACGGAGGGCGTGACCATCGAGTTCGAGGAGGATGCACTCGGACGCATCGCCGAGATCGCCTTCGACGTCAACGAGCACACGGAGAACATCGGCGCACGCCGCCTGCACACGGTGATGGAACGTCTTCTCGACGACATCTCGTTCGACGCCGGCGACGGCCGGGGGTCGACGGTGATCGATGCCGCCTACGTGGACGAACACCTCGCCGACATCGCCCGCGATCAGGACCTTTCCCGCTACATCCTGTGAACCCCACCGGCATCACCTACCACAAGACGTCCAAGACCCTGGAACTCACCTACGCGGGCGGCAAGTCGGCGACGTTGCCCGCCGAGTTGCTGCGGGTCTACTCGCCATCGGCAGAGGTACGCGGTCACAGCGACGCCGAACGGGTGCTGCAGACGGGCAAGAAGCACGTCGGCATCGACCGGATCGAAGCCGTCGGCAACTACGCGATCCGCATCGCCTTCGACGACGGCCATGACACCGGCATATACGCCTGGGGATTCCTGCGCGACCTCGCCGACAACGAAGCCGACTATTGGCAACGCTATCTCGACGAACTCGAGGCGAACAACGCATCGCGGCTGCCAGTGATTCCGGTCGGCCAATGGACCCCGCGGAATCCGTAGGGGCGGGGCTCGTCCCCACCCGTGTTCCGCCTACGCGCGCCACCGCTCCATCGGGCACGGGACGGGACCAGCCCGTCCCCGACACGCGCCGCTCCCGGCGAGCGCTACACTAGCCCCATGGAGAAGACGGTCGACTTCGGGGCCGAGCGGGTTGCCCCGGCGGAAAAGACACGCCGCGTCGGGGGCGTCTTCGACGCGGTCGTGGATCGGTACGACGTCATGAACGACATCATGTCGCTCGGCGCCCACCGGCTGTTCAAACGAGCGGCCGTGGAGATGGCGCGTCTGCGGCCGGGACAGATCGTGCTCGACCTCGCCGGCGGCACGGGGGACCTGGCGGCCCTGACCGCCCCCTTGCTCGGTGCCACGGGCCAGGTCGTGCTCGCCGATATCAACGGACCGATGCTTGCTCGGGGGCGCGACCGCCTGCTCGACGACGGCTTCGCGAACTTCGCGCCGGTGCGGGCGGCAGCCGAGGCGCTGCCATTCCCGGATGGCCTCTTCGACGCCGTAGTCGTCGCCTTCGGAATACGCAACTTCACCGACAAGGAAACCGGCCTCAAGGAAATGCACCGGGTTCTCCGCGGTGGGGGAGTCGCCGTGGTGCTGGAGTTTTCACGCGTGCAGAACCCGGTGCTCGGCAAGGCCTACGACGCCTTCCGCGCCACCTGGCCGCTGATCGGCAATGTCGTCGCCGGCCACGCCGCGCCATATCGCTACCTGGTCGAGTCCATCGATCGCCACCCCGACCAAGGCGCGTTTCGGACGCTCATGGCAGGCGCCGGCTTCAACGACGTCGAAATCCACAATCTCGCCGCCGGCGCCGCAGCGATTCACCGGGGCGTCAAGTGACTGCCCGCGCCCCCGACCCCAGCGCCGCGCTGGCGGAGCTCACCCGGCTGGTCCTTTCCGCCGGGATCGCCGTCAACCCCGCCGCCCGGGCCTGCAGCGAACGTCTCGCCGGCCGTGCCTTGGCCATCGAGACGCTCGAAGCTCGGGTCATCATTCGCTTCGAGTCCGGGGCGGTCCGGGTCGACAGCGGCGACGGTTCGGCCGATGCGACGCTGCGGGGATCGCCTGGTGCGGTCGCCGCCACGCTGGCGGGAAACGAAGAGACGGCGGCAGTCCTTGGCGATGCGGCGCTATTCGAGGACTTCCGCAACGCTTTCCGTCCCCGCTTGGATTTGCCTGGCAAGTTCGTCGTCGAAGACCTCGGGGACATCGTCCGCCTGGGAATGAGGGCGACCGAGTCGGTCCTGGAGGGTCTCGCCAACGCGGTCAGGAAACGGCAAGACCCATGAGCCGGATCGGGCGCGTCGGGAGGATCCTGCTGACGGTCGCGAGACACCGGCTCGACCGCAACATCGACCGTTTCGCCAACCACCACTGGTGGTACCGACTGTCGCCACTGCGACTGCTTCCCGCGCCGAGCAAGCCCGACGCGGTCCGCCTCCGGGAGGCGATCGAGAAGCTCGGGCCCGTCTTCGTCAAGTTCGGCCAGATCCTGTCGACCCGCCGCGACCTTCTCCCGGAGGACTACGCCGATGAACTGGCAAGGCTGCAGGACCAGGTGCCGCCATTCCCCGGCGACATCGCCGTGTCCCGCATCGAGGCAAGCCTCGGCGGCACCATCGGCAGCCTGTTCGAGACCTTCGACACCGAACCCATTGCATCGGCCTCGTTGGCACAGGTCCATGCCGCCACCCTAGCCAACGGCGACGAGGTGGCCGTCAAGGTCATCCGTCCCGACATCGAACGGGTGATCGAGAAGGACTTGGCACTCATCCATACCATGGCCGGCCTGCTTGAACGGATCTCCCGCGATGCGCGGCGGCTCAGGCTCAGGGCCGTGGTAGCGGACTACGAACGCACGATCTTCGACGAGTTGGACCTACTCAAGGAAGCCGCCAACACCGCCACGCTGCGGCGCAACTTCGACCAATCCCCCCTGTTGTACGCCCCAAGGGTCTACTGGGATCGGTGCGCCGAGTCCGTTCTGGTCCTGGAACGGGTGCGGGGGGTGCCAATCTCGGACATCGACGCCCTGCGAGCGGCCGGGACGGACTTGAAGAAACTCGCCGAGCGCG
>CAZJRX010000043.1:6258-17344 GCA_964548145.1 uncultured Pseudomonadales bacterium
ACCCAGGTCTTCTAGCACAATTTCTTCCATGCCGACATGCATCCCGGCAACATCTTCATCGACATCACCGATCCCGCCGACCCCAGTTATATCGCCATCGACTGCGCAATCATCGGCACCCTCAGCGACGAAGACCAGACCTACCTGGCGCGCAACATCCTGGCCTTCTTCAACCGCGACTACGGTCGAATCGCGCGCCTGCACATCGAGTCCGGATGGATTCCCCCGAACACGGATCCGCGCGAGTTCGAGGAAGTCATCAAGCGACTGCTGGAACCGCTATTCCAGCGGCCGCTGAAAGAGATCTCGTTCGGCCACTTCCTGATCGCGCTGTTCCAGACGGCGCGGCGGTTCGACATGGAGGTACAACCCCAGCTCGTGCTGCTGCAGAAGACGCTGCTCAACATCGAGGGACTCGGGCGCCAGCTATACCCCGACCTCGATCTGTGGAATACGGCCAAACCGTTCATGGAGACCTGGATGCGCGAGCGCTACGGCCCCGTCGCGCTGTTCACCAGCCTCATCGAACACGCGCCGACGCTCGCGGTTGAACTGCCGAAGCTCTTGCCGCAGCTACCCGACATCGTCGCCACCGCGATGCACAAGCTCACCGACATGGACCGCCGTGCAAACGCGCAGCGCGAGGCAATGGACAGACTCACCGCCGCCATCGACGGCCAGCACCGCCGAGCGCGCTGGCGGCGGACGGCAGGCGGCGTGCTCGTCGGCCTCGGCATCGTGCTGCTCTGGCAGCCACTGGTGGACGCCCTCGCCGGCAGCGATGCGATGTCGGTGACAGCCGGGGTAGTTGCCGCGCTCACCGGCTCGGTGCTGGTCCTCAGGGGCTAGCGCGTCTCCCGAGTACGGGAGCCGTCCAAGAGCATTTCGATGCGCTGGGCCAAATGCAACCTGCGTGTGAACATCAAGGGCGTTCAAGGGGTCTAGCGCGCCTCGTAGGGGCGAGGCTTGTCCTCCGCCCGTACTCGTCGGGCTGCAGTGCCGTCGCCAGCCTCTTGCGCATCCTGTAGGCGGCCTCACGACCCTGGTAGTAGCCCGGCAAATACTCGCCGCGTCTGAAACCCTCCACCAGGTAGAACTGCCGGGCACCGGTATTGTCGGCACGGACCTCCAAGTCGATCTCGCCGATGCCCGCCGTGCGCGCCGATTTCTCAAGCCAGTGCAGCATGCGCCGCGCAAGACCGCGGCGCCGCAATCGCGGCTCCACCGCCAACAGCACCAGATGGGCGCGATCCAGGCCAAACTCCATGACGCCGAAGCCGCCGAGGAACTCGTCCGTCTTCGCAGAAGATGCCACCCGGCAGCGCGCACAAAGCACGGCCACGTCCCGTGCCGCGATCAAGCGTCGAATCGCCGACGGTCGCCACCGCCAGTCAAGTCCTCGCTCGATTTCGTCGCGGGACAGCCGCGCGATGGGCGCGGCGTCCTCGCTACTCGCGAGGTCAAGCACGGTGGAGTCGAGTTCCATAGTCCGGATTCTAGCGCCGGCACCCCGTCCGACGAGCGATGGCCATAATACGGCATCGCAAATGCGACTCGAGTGAGAGCCTTTTCCGCGTCAGAGACCAGCGTCGTACGCCGGTGTAGGACCACACCGCGTTTCCCACCGCCTGCCCACCGCCGCTTTTGCGTCACGGGGGATCGCGCCCGTGGACAGCCCGTGGAAAACGCTCCAATGCAGGTTCCGCACCGACCAGCCAACCACAAGCGTCGCCGACCGCACTGGGGCCCAATTTTGAAAGGGGCGATGTTCCCGCCTACGAACCCGACGACCCAGCCTTCGCCACAAGCGTTTGGGGCGCCGCCGGTGCCCTGGGTGTGCGTTCACGGACAAGCTGGGTTATGGTCCGTGGATTGGAACTGCTTTGGGGGGAGCGGTTGGAACTCAATCGGGTCATTCTGGACTTCGACGACAACGTCGCGGTGCTGCGCTTCAATCATCCGGAGGTCATGAACGCCGTCGGGGTGGACATGCTCGAAGGACTCGCCGACGCGATGCGCGAGATCCAGGATCCGAACAACGGCGCCCGCTGTCTGCTCATCACCGGCGAAGGACGCGGCTTTTGCGCCGGTGCCAATCTCTCCGACACCAAGCGCGCCAAGCGCGGTGCCGGCGCCAATCTTCGCAATGCCTACCATCCCCTGTTCTTCGCCTTGCGCGATCTGGACATGCCGGTGGTTACGGCCGTCAACGGGGCGGCCGCCGGTGTCGGCATGAGCTTCGCGATGTTCGGGGACATCGTCTGTGCATCGAAATCGGCTTTCTTTCTGCAGGCGTTCGCGCGGATCGGCCTGGTGCCGGACGGCGGTGCCACCTTCATGCTGCCCCGCCTGGTCGGATGGGGACGGGCGGTGGAGCTATCGCTGCTGGCTGAGCGCTTGCCGGCCGAGAAGGCCGAGAACTGGGGTCTGGTCAACCGGCTGTTCGAGGACAACGAGGCACTCATGGAAGGCGCGATGGCGATTGCCAGGCAACTGGCCGACGGGCCGGCATCGCTGGCCATGATACGCCACGCCTACTGGGCGACCTGGCACAACGCCTACGAGCAGCAACTCGATCTCGAAGCGCGTCTGCAGGCGGCGGCGGGAAGCAGCCGGGATTACGCGGAAGGCGTCAAGGCCTTCCTTGAGAAGCGCGAACCGACGTTCAACGGAAAGTAGCGTGGAATCACTGGCAGGCCGCGTCGCACTGATCTCCGGTGGGGGCCGCGGGATAGGAAGGGCGATCTCCCTCGCGCTCGCCGCCGACGGGGCAACCGTCGCCATCAACTACCGGCGCGACGAGGACGCGGCGCGGGACACCGTCGAGACGATCAAGGCCCAGGGCGGCACTGCCCGGATGTACGCCGCCTCCGTCAACGACTTCGAACGGGCCGCGGAAATGACAGCCCTCGTCGAGGCGGAACTTGGCCCCGTCGGCATACTGGTCAACAACGCCGGCATCGCCAGCCGGGGACTTTCCGTTGTCGACACCGATCCGGCCGAACTTCGCCGGGTCATGGCGACGCACGCCTTCGGATCCCATTACCTGGCCAAACTCGTGGTACCCGGCATGCGCCAGCTAAGCCGCGGCGACATCGTCATGATCTCGAGCACGGCCACCCGTGGTCTCGCGGCAAACGGCGCACCCTACAACATGGCTAAATCCGCGATGGAGAGCCTCGCGGTGACGCTCGCCAAGGAGGAACGCGCCCACGGCATCCGCGTCAACATCGTTGCCCCGGGCCTTGTCGAGACCGAGATGGGCCGGCGCCTCGTAAAGGCCACCGCGGGAGTCACCAACATGCGAACCCTCGACAGTTCGATGCCCTTCGGCAAGGTCTGCCAGCCCGAGGACGTAGCCAACGTGGTGCGCTACCTGGTGTCCGATCAGAATTCCTACTTGACCGGCGAGAAGCTCTACTGCGACGGTGGTGGCTAGGCCGACGCCCCGGTTGTGGCCTGGGAACTACGCCATGGAACTGCCGCTGGTCTGCTTCGTCGTCTGCGCCGTTCTGATTTTCGGATTCCGAATCGCCTTGCAGCACAGACGCACGGGCGACCACGGATTGCGGCTGGCGAAGCAGCGTTCGTCCACGCCTGAGATCGCCGCCACCGTCCTGCAGGCGTGCGGCTTGCTCGGCGTTCTGGGGCTGACCGTCCTCGACACCCTGTCCTCTTTGCCCGGGCAACTCGACCTTGGCCCGACCGGTGCCGTCGCCGGCGTCATCGTGTGCGGGCTGGCGGTGGCGGTCACCATGCTCTCGCAGTACCAAATGGGGGACGCCTGGCGAATCGGGGTCGATGCCGACGAGAAGAACGAACTCGTCACGCACGGGATGTTCAGGTACTCGAGGAACCCCATCTACTCCGGCATGCTCCTCGTGGGTATCGGATTCGTGATCCTCGTACCACACATCCTGACGGTGTGCTGTGTTGTGCTGAGCCACGTCGGCTTCGAGGTGCAGGTGCGGATGGTCGAGGAACCGTATCTGCGGCGGGTTCACGGGGAAAGCTATGAGGCGTACTGTCGGCAGGTCGGGCGCTATTTTCCCCGCCGAGGGATCGCGTCCGACTGACCGTCGCGTCGCGTCACAACTCCCGAGCCTCGAAATACACGCCCTTGTGGTCCTTGACCACCGCCACGTGTCGGGCGAGCGCGGGGAGATACGGGCTCTGCCGAGCGGGTTCGCCGTTGATCGTCTCCGGCGTCAAGCGCTTGCGGCGCCTGACCAGGGCCGCGATGTGCGGGAGCAGGCTGTCGAGCCCCGGGTCGTCGGGGTCGAGCAGGATGGTGAGCCGTCGGCCGTAGCCCTCGGACACCAAAGCGAGGGCGCCCTCGAAATAGCCCAGGCTGTTGCCGATGCGCCGGTGCGGCACGTCGTCGAGCCCAAGTCCGAGGCCGCTCGGCGCGACGGGATCGACGGCGCTGATCCAGAACGTCGCCCGCGAAGGCCGGAGTCGTTCGAATCGCCGCACGGCTTCGGCGAGCGCGAACTGCGGGCCCGACAGTCCCTCGAAGAACAGCCCCGCAACCACTTCCCCGGAGAGTTCCATCAGCCGCAGCGCCGGGAAAACCCGAGACCAGCGGAAAGGTCCGCCTTCGCGGTTGGCGTGCTCGCGGGTGAGGATTCCGTAGCGGTCGAGGAGCAACCGGCAGCGTTCCTTGCTCGCTTCGAGCCTCTCGATGCCGTCGCCGACAGGTGCTCCCGGATCGCATCGATACCAGGTTCCCGGCCAGCCCATCGACACACCCCTCGCTCTTGATCGCGAGCGCCGTACCGGTTCCCGGGAAGCGCCGTCGCGGGCCACCCGGACCGGGTGCAACGCGAAGTCCCGCGAACGGGCGGCATCGAGCACGACGAAGCCGTCTGCGGCGATCCGGCCCGCCCAGACCGCATCCCAGAACCTGGCGTTGAAGGCTTCGGCATCGAGGTCCGCTTCGTCGAAGAGTTGCAGGAAGGTGTAGCGGGCCCGGGGATCGGTAAACAGGGCGAGCGCATCGGCGTGCGCCGAGTCGGTACCGGCTTCGAGCAGGTCGAAGTCCTCGCCAAAGCCGATACTTACGATCTCGGTACCGCCACCCCGCCAACCGAGGCCGCCATTGGTCGCCGCCTGTTCCAGTTGAGCGAGGGTGGCACCGGGCAACCGGGATGCGAACGCCTCGTCGAGCCAGTAGTCGACGGGCGCGGCGTAACCCCGCAGCCGGTCGCCCGCGTCGAGAATGCCCTCGCTCGTTGCCTCGCCGCCGAATCCCTGCCATTCCGCCAAGAACGGCGCGAGATCGGCGACCGGACGGGGTTCGACGCCCGGGCGGGCGGCCGCGCGCTGGAACCGGATCAGCGTCTCGAGGTTGTCCGCATCGCAGACGTAGTCGTCCTCCGACCCGGCCACGAGGTTGCCGCGCACGAGTCGCTCGCCGTCGGTCAACTCGCGCAGGATCGCGTCCACATCGTCAAACGGTAGCAGCAGGCGAAGTTCATCGGGCGTTCGCGGTCCGTAGAACTGCAGGATCTCGCCCGCTTGGCGGACGGGATCCTCGCCGAGTTCGATCTCCGGGTGCACGAGGAAGGTGCCGCCACCATGGCCCACCCTTCGGATGTCAAGTGGCACATCGACGCCATCAAACCACTCGGTCTCGACGATCGCGACGCGCTCCTTGATCCATTCGGCGAGTTCATCCTCGTCGGCCGGCACGTACCCCGGACGGGTTCGCTGGGCGCGGGATTCGAAGTCCTCGATCACCTCGGGGCGTATCGCCGGTCGAAGCGCCTGGTCGAACACCGCCTGGCGGATCAGATCGTCGGACAGCGCCGATCGTCCGCCCTGCTCGGGGGCGTCGTCGGCGTACATGTATCGGCTTATCTGCCCGAAGGCGATGCCCGCCGCGAAAGGGCTCGGCACCGAAACGGTGGCGATCGACCAGTTCTGCTCACCTGCCGCCAGCCTTTCCAGCGCTTCGTAGGCGGCGACGAGATCGAACTCGTCCTTCAGACACGTTCGCCACGTCTCCAGCATCACCGGAAAGTCCGCGAAGCCCCTGGTGGCGGTCATCAGCTTCTTGGCCTGCTGCCGGGTCATCCACAGCGGCATGCGTTGATTGAAGCGGCGCTTGGTCAGTAGCAGCGAACGGCCCGCGCACTCGCGGAACCGCGCGCCGAAGAAGCCGGAGCCTTCGAGCGACTGGCGCAAGAGCGGCTCGAAGTTGGCCGGGGTGACCAGGCTTAGGAGGATCGCCGGGTCCACCTCGTCCTTAACCTGGACCACGATGGCGTCGTTGTCCGCGAACACGTCCGCAGCGTAGGCGAAACGCTGACGCCACGCCGCCTCCAGCGCCAGTGCGATGGGGCGGTTCACGCGGCCACCCCAGATTGTGTGCAGGATGATCTGGCGTTCCCGGTCGGGCCCCCCGTAGCCCCCCGGGCCGCTCATGACGTGCTCGACCAGGAGATGATCGATATGCGGAAGGTCGGTGCCGGTGGCATCCCGCTGGCTTTTCAGGAATTCGATCAGTTCCAGGGCGGCAACACCTTCGAAGCCGAGGTCGTCAAGTGTGGCTTGCAGCAACGCTTCCTCCCGGCCCGCCAGCATGTCGTTGGCCTCGCGCAGGAACTCGGCGATGCGGTTCGAGAAGTAGGCGCCCCGGTTGAAGGCCTCGGCACGCCAGAACGGCGGTGCCGTGGCCTTGGGTCGCGCCGGTTTGACGAGTACATCGTTGTGGGTGATGCGCTGAACGAGCCAGTTCTGAGTGCCAAGGGTGAAGGTCTGGCCGACGCTCGACTCCCAAACGAACTCCTCGTCGAGTTCACCGATGGCGGCACCGTTTTCGGCGTGACGCAGGGTGAAGTAGCCCCGGTCGGGGATCGTCCCGCCGGACGTGTACAGTGCGACCGCGGCGCCCTGGCGCGCCTTCACCGTTTCGGCCACGCGATCGAAGGCGAGGCGAGGCTTCAGGTCGCGGATGCGGGTGCCGGCATAGCGGCCGGCAAGCATCTCGATGACCAGGTCGAACTGCTCCCGCGGCAGGTTCGCATAGGCGGTCGCCCGGGTGAGTACCTCGAACAGCTTGTCGGTCCGCCACTCCTCCGACGCCGCGCAGGACACCAGCGTCTGCGCCAGCACGTCCAACGGGTTCACGAGCGGCTGCAACGGCTCGATGTCCCGATGCCCGACCGCCCGGGCGATGACCGCTGCCTCCAGGAAGTCCTTGGCGAAGGTGGGGAACAACGTGCCTCGGCTCGTGTCCCCCACCCGGTGACCGGCCCGCCCCACCCGTTGCAGCGCCGAGGCGATGGACGGCGGCGACTGGATCAGGACGACCTCGTCGAGGTCGCCGATATCGATGCCCATCTCCAGCGAGTTGGTGGCGACGATGGCCTTCAACTCGCCCGCCTTCAGGCGGGTCTCGACCTCGGTGCGAATCTCCCGGGACAGCGAACCATGGTGGGCGTAGGCCAGGGGCGAAACCGTGTCGTCGTTCAGCTTGAGCGTGATCTTCTCCGCCATTCGGCGACTGTTGGTGAAGAAGAGCGTCGAGCGGTTGCCGGCGATCACGTCCTTGAACGAATCCGACAGCGGCTCCCAGACCTTCTCGCCGTTGTCCGCCGCGACCCGGGCCGCCTCGGGGAAACGGACCCGGAAGTCGATGGCCTTGGACGCACTGGACTCGACGATGCCCACGGGTCGAGGGGTACCCGACGCGTCACGTCCGCCGACGTACTCCGCCACCGCCCCGAGCGGCCGCACGGTGGCGGAGAGGGCAACGCGCTGGAACTCGCCGGCGACTTCCACCAGGCGCTCCAGCCCGGTCATAAGCTGGACGCCCCGCCGGTTCTCAACGACGGAATGGATCTCGTCGAGGATGACCGTCTCCACCGTCGACAGGGCTTGGCGGCCGCGCACCGTGGTCAGCAACAGCGTCAGGCTCTCCGGCGTGGTGATGAGGATCTCCGGTGGGCGGCGCAGCATCCGCTGGCGATCACCCTGTTCGGTATCGCCGCTGCGGGTCTGCGCCCTGAGATTGGGGAACCCCTCCCCCGCCTCCGCGAATCGCTCGCGAATCTCCCGGATCGGGTCGACGAGGTTGGCACGGATGTCGTTGTTGAGCGCTTTCAGGGGCGAGACGTAGAGCACCCGGGTGGCGTCCGGTTCGGACTGCCCGGTTGCGAACGCGTCAATAGCCCAGAGAAACGCCGTGAGCGTCTTGCCACTACCCGTCGGCGCGGTGATGAGCAGGTGTTCACCGCCGGCGATACGTGGCCAGCTTCGCTCCTGAACATCGGTCGGCACCCGGAAACGGCCGGCGAACCAGCGCTGGATTTCAGGATGGAAACGGTCGAGGGCAGCAGTCATGGTCCGGCCGCGCACTCGTCGACTTGGTGCAAGCGCCACCCGCTATCGGGCGTCACCCTCCATGGGAAGCTCATCCTGAGTGGACCGTCGAGAAACGACGCCCGTGTGGACCTCCACGGCGACAAGGCGCACCTTGAGTTCGCCCAAACCCTCGTCGAGTCCCCGTACGTCGTCACGAAGTTCGGCGGTATCCTGCTTCAACTCGTCACGCAGGTCGGCGATGTCCTGCTTCAACTCGTCACGCAGATCGGCGATATCGTGCTTGACCTCCGTGCGCAGATCGCCGATGTCTTGCTTCACCTCGCGGCGAAGGCCACTGATTTCACCCCGTACACTGCGGATCTCGCCGCGAATATCGCCCATCTCCCCACGCACGGTGGCGAATCCCGCCCGCGTATCTGCCCAGCCGGCGATCACTACACCCAATAGCGCGACACCGACACCAACCACGGCTAACGTTTCGCCCCTGGTCACGCGCTTGCCCTCTTGGTCCACAGCTCCTCCTCGGAAACAACAATCGCTGGATGGCCGACTATGCCTGCGAGGAGCGGGCCTCAGGCAGCGGATAATAGCACCACGTCCTGTCGGCCAAATCGGTATAGACGTGCAGGTAAATGCCTCACGCTCCCGTAGGACAACGTCCATGCCCCGAGACCGGACCAACCCATCCGCTATCTGCGCTCCGTCTCCCGCGCGAATGCGCCGAACAAGCCCGCCATCGCGAACAGACTGCCCGCTGCCACCCAGAGCGCCAGGTCGAGGCCGCCGACGTCGCCCAGCCAGCCGAGGAGGATCGGGCCGACAACGTAGCCGACGTCGCTGAGTGAACGGTACGAACTCATCGCGGCGGCGTTCATGCCATCCGGCGCCGCATCGGCAGCATAGGCCGCCGGGGCCGCGCCGGACGCGGTGATCGCCCCGCCCCAGATCAGGCACGCGGCGAGGAAGAACGCATAGTCGCCGGCGACGCTGAACGCCAACATCGAGACGCCGATCAATACCGTGGCGGGCACGATAACGGCCTTGCGGCCAAACCGGTCGGCCATATAGCCGGCGGGATAGGTCACCAGGAGGCCCAGGATGCTGCCCAGCGCGAACCCGAAGCCAATCTCCGTCGCGGAGAGCGCGAGTCGCTCGCGACCGAGGATCGGCACGATGCTGAACAGGCCGCCGGTGCGGGCCAGTGCGCCGGCCAGACCGATCAGGCAAACCAGCCGAAACCCGACGTTGCCGAGCAGTGCCTGAACCTGGGCGCGGAGAGGGATGGCCTCGCGGCCCGCAACGACAGCCGCTGCGCCGCGGGTCTCGGCGACGCCGAACCAGGCGACGGTCGTCACGGCGGCGCCCATGACCGCGTACACCAGGAAAGGCGCCTCCAGACCGAATCGCTCGGCGAGGAAACCACCGGGGAACGGACCGATGCCAACGGCAAACAGGAACACCCCCTGGTAGATCGCGAGGGTCCGTCCCCGGGTCCCGGGAGAGGCGATGTCCGCAAGCACGATGAGACCGGCAGTAAGCACGATGCCGGCACCGGCACCAGCGAGAAGACGCGCCGCAAGCAACTCCGGATAGGCCTGCGCCACGGCGCACCAAAGGTTGCCGAGCGCGGTTACCACGCCCCCGATCGCCAGAGCCGCACGACGGCCTAGAACATCCGCGACCTTGCCGGTGGGCAGCCCCAGGAATACGCGGGCGACGCCGTACACCGCCACGGTCGCGCCGATCGCCGTCTGCGATACATCGAACGACTTCGCGTACAACGGCAGCACCGGGATGACAGCCCCGAAGCCGAGCTGATTCACGGCGATAAGCACGCACATCCAGACCAGGGCGCGGCGCTCTGCCGCAGGCGCTTTTCCGGTCGCTATGACGCCCCCATGAACGCAACAATAGCCGCTCGCCATGATAGGGTGACTTTGCCGCTAACCGGACGCCGGCCCATGACCCGAATGATCATCGACTGCGACCCCGGCCACGACGATGCCATTGCGCTGATCCTGGCCCACCGCCACGCCGAGGTCGTCGGCATCACCTCGGTCAGCGGCAATGCGCCACTTGCGGCGACCACGGCCAACGCGCTGATGGTGACGGCGCTACTCGATGTCGACACGCCCGTCGTGAGCGGCGCCGCCAGGCCGCTTGTGGCAGCACCCGTACACGCCACGGTCGTGCATGGCGAGTCGGGACTCGGCGGCGTCGACCCCATTGCCCACACGCGGACGGTCGCGAGCGTAGACGCCGTAAGCTACCTGCTCGACGTCGCCGAGCCGGACGTGGTCGTGGTCGCCGTGGGACCGCTCACCAACCTCGCCCACGCCATCGAGCGAGACCCGACCTGGGCGAAGCGCATCGCGGGCATATCCATCATGGGCGGCAGCACGGACGTCGGCAATACGACCCGGGTGGCGGAGTTCAACATCTTCGCGGACCCGGAAGCCGCTTCGGTGGTGTTCGAGTCCGGCGCCGAACTTACCATGTGCGGTCTCAATCTCACCCACCAGTTCCAGACCGGCGATGCCCTGACGGCGCGACTGCGCAACGTCGACGCGCCCGAAGCAGCGTTCGCCGCACAGGTATTCGACTTCCTGCACGACCGCATGGAAACCCTGGTCGGTCGCCGTGCCTCCGCCATGCACGACCCCTGCGCGGTGCTGGCGATAACCCATCCGGACCTCGTCGAAACCGAGCGACGCGCGGTGAGCGTCGAACTCGACGGGTCGCTAACCCGTGGCAT
>CAZJRX010000044.1:0-11357 GCA_964548145.1 uncultured Pseudomonadales bacterium
GATCGGGATAGGTCGAGAAACGCGTCTCCTGGCGGGTGCGGATCTCGATCATCGCGACCTGGCCCTCGGCGTTGGCGCGCTTGGCGTCTTCGAGGGCCGGTCCGATGCCGGCGACGTCCTTCACGTGGACCGCCTTGGCACCGAGCGCCGCCGCAACGCCCGCGTAGTCGCCGGATTGGTTGCCGACCCCGTAGTTGGCCATGGCCACCGGCATCTTCTCGTCGTAGCCGCCCATGGTGAGGTTGTTGATGACCACGGTGGTGATCGGAATCTCCGCGCGCACCGCGGTCTCGATTTCCAAGCCGGTGTGCCCGAACGCCAGATCGCCCATGAAATTCATGCAGAACTTGGACGGGTCCGCCATCTTGGCGCCGATGACCAGCGGGATGCCGTAGCCTAAGTGCGTGGTCTTGCCCCAGCCTATGTAGCCGTGGGGCTCGTGCGCCTGGTAGAACGGCATGATCTGGTCGCGGGGGTTGCCGGCGTCGTGGGTGAGCACGGCGTTGGCATGATCGATGTGGGCGTTGATCTCCCGGATCACTCGGTAGGGGTTGATCGGCGTCTCGTCGGAATTGAGGAGCGGTGCCCATTCGGCGAGCCACTCGGCCTTCGTCGCGGCGATCTCGGACACGGTGCGGGTGTCCTCGGCGCGTCCGTCTTCGCCGAGTTCCGCCTTCGCCTCGTCGATCATCGCCTCGAGGGTGAGCTTGGCGTCGCCCACGAGACCGAGATCCACGGCGTAGTCCTTGTTGATGTCCTCGGCGGACACCGTCGAATGGATCAGGAACTTGCCGCCCGGAATGGGCAGGCCGAAGCCGGTGCGCGTCAGGCCGGAGCCGATCGCCAGCACCGTGTCCGAAGCGCCGAGCCACTTGAACACGGCCTTGGGGGCGGTACGGTTCGCGGAACCGAGCGCCAGCGGGTGGTCGTCGGGAAACGCGCTCTTGCCCTGCATGGTGGTGATGACGGGGATCTGCGTCAGTTCCGCAAAAGCCTTGAGTTCATCGCAGGCGTCGGCGTAGAGGATGCCCTGGCCAGCCCAGATCACCGGTCGCTTTGCCTTGAGCAAGGCGGAGACCGCATCCTTGACGTCGCCGCGTCCCGGTACGGAACGCATCGCCGTCGAGGGCTTGTATTGGTCCGCGGCACCTTCCGGCACCTCGCGACCGAGCACGTCGCCGTGCATCTCCACGATCACCGGGCCCGGACGTCCTTGCCGAGCCGTGTGGAACGCGCGACGGATTTGCGTCGCGGTTCGGTCGATGCGGTCGATGGACAACGCGAGTTTCGTCACCGACGCGTAGTTCTTCGTGGCCGAGAAGTTCGGCGACACGTCGTAGCCGCCGATGCCCGCGCCGCCGGGCAGGAACACCATGGGCACGGCTTCGCCCCAGGCTTGCGCGATGCCGCCGAACGAGTTTTCGACGCCGGGGCCGGATTGCGATGCGAAGACCCCGGGCGGCGCGCCGCGCGTCTGTCGTGCGTAGCCGTCAGCCGCATTGATGCCGCCCCGTTCCTGTCGGAACACCAGCGGTCGGATACCCACCCGGGCAGCCGCTTCGATCAGCGGATTGGCCGGGAAACACGGCATCCAGGTGACGCCTTCGGCCTTCAGGCAGTGCGCAATCAAGTCATAGCCGTTCACGGCTTCCCTCCCTAACCAAGTGGACAAGAGAGCATAGCAGCACTCCCCGCGAGCGGGTATGACGACCTGGACGTTGCTTGGGGAAAACCAGGCGGACGTCATCCAAACGCGGCACGGCGCCTGCTATGATGCGCCGCTTTCCCGAGCACGCCTCGCCGGACTTTCCCATGGATAGCCCCGACTTCTCGAAGACCGAACTCGTCCCCGTGATCGCCCAGGACGCCGAAACGGGCGACGTTCTGATGCTCGCCTACATGAACGACGCCGCCTACGCCGAGACGCTTGCTACCCGGCGTGTCTGCTACTACAGCCGTTCTCGGCAGAGACTCTGGCGAAAGGGCGAGGAGAGCGGCAACGTGCAGCACTTGAAGCAGATCAACTACGACTGCGACGCCGACACGGTGCTGGTGAAGGTGGATCAGGTGGGCGGTGCCGCGTGCCATGAGGGGTACCGCAGTTGTTTTTTCCGGGAGATCGACCCGGACACGGGGAACGCAACGGTGATCGCCGAGCGGGTCTTCGATCCCGCCGACGTGTACAAGAAGTGACGCCATGAGCAACGTCCTGAACCTCGGCATTCCGTCCGGGAGCCTGCAGAACGCCTGTGCCGACCTGTTCGAGCAGGCGGGCTACCGCATCTCGTTCCCGAGCCGCTCCTACTACCCGGAGATCGACGACCCGGAGATCGATTGTCTGCTGGTGCGCGCCCAGGAAATGGCCCGCTACGTGGAGCAGGGCGTCCTCGACGCAGGGATCACCGGACACGACTGGGTGCTGGAGACCGGTGCCGATGTCGAAGAGCTCGGCGAGTTCGTGTTCTCCAAAGTCAGTCGTCGTCCGAGCCGCTGGGTGCTGTGCGTGCCGAACGACTCGCCCGTCCAGTCCGTCAAGGATCTCGAGGGCATGCGGGTCGCGACCGAGGTGGTCAATCTGACACGCTCCTATCTTGCTCGCCACGGCGTCACGGCAAACGTCGAGTTCTCCTGGGGTGCGACCGAGGTCAAGCCACCGCGTCTCGCCGACGCCATCGTGGAGATCACTGAGACCGGCAGTTCGCTACGCGCCAACAACCTGCGCATCGTCGAGGAGGTTCTCACCAGCACGCCCCGCCTGATCGCCAACCGCGCGGCCTGCCGGGATCCGTGGAAGAAGACCAAGCTCGACAACATCGCGCTGATGCTGAAGTCCCGCCTGGCCGCGGAAGGGCAGGTGGGCCTTATGATGAATGTCAAGAACGAGGATCTGGACGCGGTGACGGCCATCCTGCCGGCGCTACAGAACCCGACCATTTCCCACCTCACCGACCCCGACTGGGTGGCGATCAGCACCATCATCGAGGAAACGCAGGTCCGCGTCATCGTCCCGGAACTAAAGAAAGCCGGCGCGACCGGTATCGTCGAGTACCCGATCAACAAGGTGATCGACTGACCGCGCCGTCGTATGGGTGACCTTGCGGTCGCCCGTGATCATCCCAGGCTTGAAGTAACCGATCGCGAACGAACGCCGCGAGGGTTGGCGTTTGCCTTGCTGGATTCCCGCTATGATGGGAAGTTACTTTCGGCCGCACACTCACGCTCATGTTCCAACGAGTTCTCATCAGCAATCGCGGCGAGATTGCGATCCGCATCGCCAAGGCCGCCTCCTCGCTCGGCATCGAATCGGTGGGCGTGTACTCGCCGGTGGACGCGCTGTCGCTACACACGCGCCTGGCGACGGCCGCCGTTGCGATCGGCAACGGATCCCTCGACGACCCCGTCGGTGCCTACCTCGATGCCGAGGCGCTGGTCGCCATCGCGTTGGAGAACGGATGTGACTGCGTGCATCCGGGCTACGGCTTCCTGGCCGAGAGTGCGGACTTCGCCCAACGGTGTGCGACAGAGGGCCTAAAGTTCATCGGGCCGTCGGCGGCGGCCCTGGGGCTCTTTGGGGACAAGGTCCGCGCCCGGGCGCTGGCTTCGTCGCTTGGCATCCCCATCGTCCCGGGCAGTGATGACGCACTGGAATCGGCGGACCTCGCTGCGGCGGTTGCGCGGGAACTTGGCTATCCGGTGATGCTGAAGGCGGCCGGCGGCGGTGGTGGCCGCGGCATGCGCGCGGTGGCCGAATCGGGCGCGATGGCGGCAGCATTCGAGCGCTGCAGAGGCGAAGCGCTGGCCGCCTTCGGCAACGGCGATCTCTTCGTCGAGAAGCTGATCGAGCGACCACGGCACATCGAGGTGCAGATCCTTGCCGATGGTGGCGGCAACGTTTTGCATCTCCATGAACGGGACTGTTCCGTGCAGTTGCGCAACCAGAAGGTCATCGAGACGGCACCCGCACCGGGTCTGGACGAGGCACTGCGGAGTCGGCTACTCGCGGATGCCATCACGCTCATGAAGGCGGCGGATTACGTCAATGCGGGCACCGTCGAGTTCCTGGTGGCGCCGGAGACCGGCGAGCACTACTTCATCGAATGCAATCCGCGGATCCAGGTCGAGCACACGGTGACCGAACAGGTGACCGGTGTCGACCTGGTCGAGGCACAGTTCCACGTTGCTGCCGGTGCGTCCCTTTCTTCGCTCGGCTTGGGTGGCCAGCAGGCAGTCGGGAAGCCGCGGGGTTTCGCCGTGCAGGCGCGGGTCGTCGCGCGCGGCGCGGGAACCTTGAGCGCTTACAAGGAACCCACCGGGCCGGGTGTGCGCGTGGACGGTAGCGGCTACGTCGGCTACGCGCCGCCACCGCAGTTTGATCCCTTGTTGGCCAAGGTCGTTGCCTCGAGTACGTCCTCGGCGGGCTCGTCGTATACCGCGGCGGTGGACCGCACGCGGCGTGCGCTCGACGAGTTCCATATCGGCGGCCTTGCCACGAACCTGGAGCAACTCAAGGCAATTCTTGCGCATCCAACGGTTCGGGCCGGGGATGCCCGAACGACCTTGCTGTCCGACGAGCCGGCGTTGCTGTCGGGCGCCGTTGACGGCAACGGGAACGGCGCGTTGGCGCTGCTGAACCAGCAAGCCACGGTCATGGGCATATCCACGGTGTCCGGCGCTGGTGTTGCCCCGACGGTCGCTCCAGCCGTTGCCGCGCTTGACGTTCAGACCGGCCAGGAGGCCGTCGCCTGTCCGATGGCCGGTTCCGTGCTGGAATTCCGGGCGCAAGAAGGCGATGCGGTGAACGCCGGGGAAGCGCTCATCGTCATCAGCGCGATGAAGATGGAATCCCAGGTGTCGGCGCCCTGCGACGGCACGGTGGCGGCGGTGCAGCCCTTGAGCCCGGGGGACAGCGTCGAGGCCGGCCAGGTGTTCGCGGTCATCGAGCCGAAGGCGGGCGCGGAACGCATACGCAAAGACGGCGGCGACGACACCTGGGCGTACTTGCTGGAGGATGTCGCCACGATGCAGTCGTTGGCGCACGAGCGCCTCGCACCAGGTTCGGAAGACCCGGGCGTCGTACGACAGCGAAGCCGAGGCAAGCTGACCTGCCGGGAACGCATCGACCTGCTGCTCGACGACGGAACCTTCCGTGAAGTCGGCAGTGTCGCCGGCTTCGCGTCCTACGACGAGGACGGCAACGTCACTGCCTTCACGCCCGCCAATCACGTCGGCGGCTCGGGCAGGATCGAAGGTCGTGCCGTGGTGGTCTGCGCCGACGATTTCACGTCCCGCGGTGGCCACTCCGACGGCGCTATCGGCGCGAAGAGCGGCTATATCGACCGTCTGTCCATCGAAATGAGGATCCCGTCCATCCGTCTCCTCGATGGATCCTCCGGTGGCGGCAGCGTCGCCTCCATGGTGCCGGCGCAGAAGCAGGAAGGCGAAAGCAAGGCCAAGGAAAGCCGCGGCGCCATCAAGGCCGGCCGGCCCCGCGTTGCGGGCGGCGGTGGCTCGTTCCTGCCCGGACACTTGGGTAGTGCGATGTACACGGAACAACTGGGCAAGGTGCCGGTGGTGAACATGCTACTCGGCAGCGTGGTCGGCATCGGCGCCGCGAAAGCGGTGCTCGGCCACTTCTCCGTGATGGTGCGCGACATCGCCCAGTTGTTCGTCGCCGGCCCGCCGGTCGTTGCCCACGCCATGGGCTACGACATCACCAAGGAGGATCTCGGCGGCTGGCACATCCACTGCCGCAACGGGTCCGTCGACAATCTCGCGGACACCGAGGAGGAAGCCGCCGAACTGACCCGGCGGTTCCTTTCCTATCTGCCCCCTTCGGTGTACGAGACACCGCCCGTCAGCGCGCCGAGAACGGACGATCCGCCCGAGCGCCGGGAGGAGGAACTGTTCACGCTGATCCCGCGCAAGCGCACGACCACCTTCGATGCGCGCAAGGCGATCCGGTTGATCGCGGACCGTGACTCGTTCTTCGAGATCGGCCCGCTCTGGGGCACCGATCAGATCACCGGTTTCGTGCGCATGAACGGCCACCCGATGGGCGTCATCGCCTCGGACAGCCAGCACGCCAACGGCGGCGCCCTCACCGCCGACGGCTGCAGCAAGCTGACGCGCCATCTGGACCTCTGCGACCTGTTCCACCTGCCGGTGCTGAATCTGGTCGACAACCCCGGCTTCGCGGTAGGCCTCGAACACGAGATCACCGGCACGATCCGCCGCGGCGGCGAGTGGATGGTCGCGTTCTCCCAGGTCACCGTACCGATCTTCACCGTGGTGATGCGGCGCAGCTTCGGCGTCGCCGGCAACAACTACGCGACCCCACGCTCGCAGGTGTCGTCCCGCGTGGCTTGGCCCGCCGCCGACGTGGGCGGAATCCCGCCGGAGGGTGGAATCGAGGCGGCGTACAAACGGCAGTTGGCCGAAGCCGAGGATCCGAGGGCGCTGCGGGACGAACTGATGGCCCGCATCGAAAGTGCGCGTGGACCGGTTGGTCCGCTGTCGAGATTCCAGGTCGAAGAGTTGATCGATCCTCGGGACACGCGAAGGGTAGTGTGCGAGTGGCTGGAGACGGCGTGGCGGCTGGTGACGCTGCCGGAGCGGTTGAAGCCTCGGGTGATTCAGTTCCGGCCTTGAGTTAACGGAGGTTTCATGCCGCGATATTGGGCGATCGCCCCGTACTCGAACCAAAAGAGGAAGAAATTCGACGCAGTCTGGCGTTTTGATCGCGACAACGGTGTGATTGCCGTTGGTTGGGATCTTGGAGTGGATCTGCGGGACGTTCCCCTAGACGAGTTCAAGCAGCGATTCAAGACCACTTTCCCGGGAAAACGGCATGCTCAACTCGAGCAGTTCTGGTACGACATTGAAATAGGTGATCGCGTCGTCGCCAAAGCGGGAACCAAAGAGGTCGTCGGAATTGGTACGGTAATCGACCGTCCGTTCTACGATCCAAGTAAGGCTCGAGAACGAGCATCTTTGCCGAACACCGAGGAGTATCCCCACTTTCGTCCGATACGTTGGGAAGACGAATACGACGAACTTGGAGTTCTCGATAGCCCGCAGTTCGCGTCACGAAACACCGTACAGGAGCTGAAGGAGTCTATCTATCGCCACATTACGGCTGGGAGGGTATCCGGCGATCGCGTGATTGAATTGGACGGGTCCGACGATCTCGCCAACGATCTGCTATTTGACGTAAACCAACTCCGGAAGATCGAAGACCTACTGGCGGACAAGCGCCAGGTCATATTCCAAGGTCCGCCAGGCACGGGCAAGACCTTTGTCGCGATGGAACTCGCGCGCCACATGGCGGGAAGTGCGGAACGGGTCACGCTGGTGCAATTCCATCCGTCCTATGCCTACGAGGATTTCGTCCAGGGATTCCGACCGGCCTTGGTCGATGGCAGTCCGGGTTTCGAATTGCGCGACGGGCCCCTGCTCAAGGCTGCGGACGCGGCCGAAGCCGAGCGCCACTTCCTGATCATCGACGAGATCAACCGGGGGAACCTGGCCAAGGTATTCGGCGAGCTCTACTTCCTCTTGGAGTACCGGGACGAACAGATCCAGCTCCAGTACTCCGACAAACCGTTCTCGCTGCCCGAGAATCTTTACATCATCGGCACCATGAACACCGCCGACCGCTCGATTGCGCTTGTCGATCTCGCTCTGCGCCGCCGATTCCACTTCGTGGAGTTCCATCCCGACAAGCCGCCCATACAGGGGCTGCTCGAGCGCTGGCTGAAGAAGAACGCGCCGGACATGGCGTGGGTGGCCGCCGTCGTCGAACGCGCGAATCGGAAGCTCGATGATCGGCACGCTTCCATCGGGCCAAGCTATTTCCTGAAGGCAGGACTCGACGAGGGCAAAGTCGAGATGATTTGGGAGCACAACGTGCTGCCCTACCTCGAAGAGCGACTGTTTGGCGACAGCGACCGTCTGGCGGACTTCGGGCTGGACAAGCTCCGGTCCGAAGGTGACAACGCAGACAACGCGGAAGCAGGGCGCGACGGCGATGGCACCGACGATGAGGCCACTTGATCTCAGGGAATACGAAACGAGCAATCCGGAAGCGCTCTCCGTCACAGAACGCGACGCGCTCGGCGGCTTCGTCAGCGTCAAGCCAGCCCCGGGCACCGAGACCGAGTATCACCTGACGCCCGAGTCGACGGTCGGCGTTCTCGAGATCGGCGATCTGTCAGTCTCCATCCGGCCGAAGCTCCCGGTCTCGCGGGTTCTCTACCTCGCCTCTTACGCGATCGGCCAGATCGGTTTCCGCGAGGAACGGTTCGACTACGCCGACGAGCCGACGTTGGTTGAGGCCCTCGTGCCGGCGTTTGCCGCCGCCGCCCGTCGGGCTTTCTCCCGCGGGTTGCTGCATGGTTACCGAACCGAGGAGGACTCGCTACAGACGGTACGCGGGCGCATCCGCATCGACGATCAGATCCGTCGCCGGTTCGGGATTCCCGTGCCCCTTGAGGTCCGCTACGACGACTTCACCGTTGATGTATTGCCGAACCGCCTTGTCAAAGCCGCTGCATTCTGCCTTCTTGGCCTCCGCATTCACACACCGTCGCGGGTCAAGCTGGCTGATGTGCTGTCCAATCTCGAGGATGTCCGTCTGGTGGAGTTCTCGTCGGGAGCGTTGCCGGAGGTCAGGTTCGACCGTTTGAACGAGCACTACCGGGAGGTGGTTGAACTGTCACGTCTGATTCTGCGCCACACGTCAATTGAGACGAAAAGGGGGAGCGTCCGGGCGAGCGGTTTCCTCGTCGACATGAACGTGGTCTTTCAAGAGTTTGTCACGCGGGCGCTACGGCAAGCACTGGGTCTGTCGGAGCGTACGTTCCCATCGGACAAGCGGTTGCCGAAGGTCTGGCTTGACGAAGCCAACAGCGTTCGCCTGAAGCCGGACCTTACTTGGTGGGACAGGCACGAGTGCACGTTCGTTGGTGATGCCAAGTACAAGAAGATCGACGACAAGCGCGTGCCGAACGCGGATCTCTACCAACTCTTGGCCTACGCGACCGCGCTCGACTTGCCCGGCGGGTTGTTGATCTACGCGAAAGGAGAAGACAGGGAGGTCGTTCATTGCGTTCGGCACGCCGGGAAGAGACTCGAAGTTGCGGCGCTCGACTTGTCAGGACCCATCGACGAGATACACGCGCGGATCGGCGAACTCGCGAATCGCGTGCGCGCATTACGCCGCAGAGTCGTACTTCGTAATGTTGCCGCTTGACTTCCCGCGAAGCCAAGAGGAACGTCCCGCAAACTAGGAAGCGTACGCTATCCGAACTCGGTCCGTGCTCGTCCCGTCATCGGCGCGGCACGAGCAAGCCTGCCAGCCATTCGGTCATCGAGGGGATCGCCACCTCGAACCGCCCATCGGAACGAGAGGACAGGACGCCTCGCTCGACCAGCGCGTTGGCGAATTCCGTTCCGGTTGCGGACTTGAGGCCGGGATACGCGGGTTGGGAACCATCCAGCTGCTTCTCGCAAAGCCCGATGAGATCGCCCGGATCGACGGGTTGCTGCCGTTGCACGGCAGCCACCACCTCGGCCGTGAAGGGACGATGAGTTCCGAGGATCGAGCCGGACAGGCGGGCGTTGTAGTAGTCATGCCGGTTCCGGTCGGATTCCGACCGCACGCGTGCGTAGTCCACGTCGCGCAAGTCGCCGTTGGTCCGCAGCAGCTCTCGGCACAATGCGGTCTGCGCACCTTTGAGGTGCTTGGGCCAGCCCCGCGAAAGCCGCGCCACCGTCCGTGAAGCGTGCGCCCTCTCGGCACCGTCGCCCGATACGCCGTAGGCGTCCAAGAGCCGCGATGTCGATGAGGCGCATTCGCTATCGCTCATGGCACCCATGTTGATGATCGCGTTGTCAGGCAGCCTGGAAAGGCCGCCGACGCCCTTGAGTCTGTCGGACGTATGGCTGAGGCCTGCGAACACGGCAATGGTCGGGAACCCCAATCCCGAAGCATGCAGCAGGCCCAATCCGGGTTGCTGGTCTTCGCCCACCAACTGGGCTTCGTCCATGAACAGCACGGCGCTCTTGTTTCTGATCGCGTGATCAGCGACGAAGTCGCGGGCCTCGTCGCCGCCTGGTCTGACGACCCTGAGGGAAGCGCCCACGGCTTGGGCGAACGCCGCCATCGTGCCCTTGAGCGAACCGACCGACGCGGCCGTCTGCCTGACCTGTTCGATCAGCGCCTCTTCGCTTGCCAAATGCCCCTTGCGGATGTCGACGAAGAGCGTGTCGTCCGAATGGCGTTGCCGGAGGTGTTCGACCAGGGACGTTTTGCCGCACCCCGGCGCACCTTGGAAGATCCGGAACGCGGCCGTCCTCTTGGCGCTCCAATCCAGCGTGTTGAACGAACTCTCGAAATGCCGTATCTCGGCGTCTCTGCCGGCAAAGAACGGCGCGATGTCCCGGTCGCCCAGATCGATGAACTTGCGGGTTTGGTCGCTGTCGAAGGCCATCGCACAAGTATAGCGGGCGCATGCCGCGAGACGGGCAGGGGCAGGCAGGGGCACCGGGTGCGGCCCGTTGCCGCGTGCTGCGGGTCGAGGGTTCGCCGGCTTACGGTCGGTCGAAGGCCAGGTGTCAGCCCGACGCAGGGCGAGGGCGGACCCTGGCGGGTACGTCAGGGTCCAGCGTGCGACCACACGGGTCGCCCCTCGGAAGCCGGCGCACCTTCGGCGTCGTAGCCCCCGGAGATTCGGGCGCACCCTCTCGCCGCCAAGCGATCAAGATCGTCCCGTACAATCAGAGCGTGCGCGAAGGTTGCCGGCGACGTCACCCATCGCCAACCGGAAGCTGGAGGATCCGTGCCGGATGAGCATCCCGTAACGCTTGCAGGCGTGAGTGGAAGGGTCTAGGTAAAGTTGAATGAAGAACGGGCGGCGATTCTAGAGCAGTTCCGTGAGACCGGTCGGGCGTACGACGTATGAACGATATCGTCGTCAACAAGATTCAGAGCATGCAGCGTTGCATTGCCCGCGCCCGGGAGGAGTACGAGTTCGCCGGCGGGGATCTCGCGTCCGACATCACGCACCAGGATGCAGCGGTGCTCAACATCGTGCGGGCCTTCGAGTTGGCGATCGACTTGGCCAACCGTCTGATCAAGGTACGTAGACTCGGGATTCCGACCGACAGTCGGCAGACCTTCGAGTTGCTGGCGGAAGCCAGACTGATCGGACCGGAACTCATGGGACGACTCCGGTCGATGGTGGGCTTCCGGAACGTCGCGATGCGCGACTATCGAGAACTCGACACCCGTGTCGTCGATTGGGTCATCAACCTGGGCTTTGCGGATCTCTTGACCCTTGCTGACGAGGTGAGGAAGG
>CAZJRX010000044.1:11367-12044 GCA_964548145.1 uncultured Pseudomonadales bacterium
GGCGTTGGACGAATGTAGCCAGCTTCGGGGAGTGCGAAGTGTCGCGTCTGGTCGATGACTGCGTCGTAGATCGACGCTCCGTTTGGCCCTGTCCGCCCAATTCAACGCCAAGTGAACAGGTCGATCCCGTATAATCGGGACGTGCGCGAAGGGATACGCGTTGCTGTCCGCCATGCCCCGTTCATCAGTAGAAGCCGAAGTGGCCGCCAAGGAGAGCGGGGCGTACTACACGCCTGACCCGGTCGCCGCCGCCCTGGTCCAGTGGGCTGTCCGCGATCCCACTGATCGCCTGCTCGACCCATCCTGCGGCGATGGCCGTTTCATCGCCCGACATTCGAACAGTACCGGTGTCGAACGCAACGAGGATGCGGCCGTAGCGGCGGGACAGCGCGCACCGTGCGCGGTCGTGCACCAGGGCGACTTTTTCGAATGGGCGGAACAGTCGGCCGAGCGCTTCGATTGCGCGGCCGGCAACCCGCCGTTCATCCGTTACCAGACTTTCGCAGGCGACGTGCGAAGACGTGCTCTCAGACTGTGCGACGAGCTCGGTGCGCCCTTCTCAGGTCTGACGACATCCTGGGCACCGTTCCTGGTCGTCACCGCCAGCCTGCTCCGACGCGGCGGCCGAATGGCGTTCGTGGTGCCGGCATCGATTGGTCATGCACCTCACGCCGCGC
>CAZJRX010000044.1:12054-17337 GCA_964548145.1 uncultured Pseudomonadales bacterium
GACTATCTGGTCGCGAACTTCGACGTCGTAAGGATTGTCCCGATTCGCCGGAAGCTGTTTCCCCACCTCTCCGAGGATTGCTGGTTGCTGTTCGCGGAGGGATTCGGCGGGTCGACCCGCGATATCCACTTCGCGCCGGTGGAGCAATTCAGGGATACGGAAGTGCCTCCCCGTGTCGCGGAGCTTGTGCCGGTCCAGGAGTGGCGCGGTCTGTGGAACCGCAGACTGCGACCCTATCTGCTCAATGACTCCCAACGTGTGACCTACCAGGAAGTGGCAAACAGCCCGGACACCGTGCGCCTCGGGATGGCCGCGTCGGTCGGCATTGGCTACGTGAGCGGTGCCAACGAATTCTTCCACTTGCGCCCCTCGGAAGCGAAACGGCGGCGCATCCCCGGCGAGTTCCTCCATCCAACGGTACGAAACGGTCGTGTGCTGCCGCCTCGAACCCTCACATCCGGCACGGTCGACGAATGGCATCGTTCAGACGAGCCCATGTTGCTGCTCTACATACCGAAGTCGGCGGAGCTGCCGCGAACCGTCTCGCATTACCTCGACTCGGAAGAGGGGCAGAAGGCACGACAGGGCTACAAGTGCCGCAACCGCAATCCGTGGTACACCGTGCCCGACGTTCGCGTGCCGGAGTTCTTTCTGACCTACATGTCGGGCATTGCGCCGAGCCTGGTTCGGAATGAGGCCGGCGCGACTTGCTCAAATGCTCTACATGCCGTGCATCTCCGAGATGCCCGAGTCGGCCAGGGACTGCTTGACGCCTGGGGTTCGACCTATGTGCGGCTGAGTTGCGAGATCGAGGGTCACGCGCTCGGAGGCGGCATGCTGAAGCTGGAACCCGGGGAGGCCGCCCGCGTGGTATTGCCCTCTCAAGAGGCGACATCGTGCCTAGACGACTCCCTACTGGAGGACGCGGTCTCAACGCTGCGCAGTTGGAGGCACTATGGCCTGTGTCAACCGTCGTCAGCGAGCATCTCCGCTAGCCTTTCCATCAAGTGATCGCCGCGTGCGTGGACATCGACGACGACGCCGTTCGCGTCCACGAGCAGGTTCTTCGGTAGCATGCTCACGGCGAACTGCTGGCTAATGGGGCTGTCGTAGCCCTTGAGGTCGCTGGTATTGATCCAGGCGATGCCATCGTCGAGCGATGCGTCCTCCCAGTCTTCGCGGTCTGTGTCCAGGGAGAAGGCGAAGATGGCGAAACCACGGTCACCGTATTGTTCGACGGCCGCTTTCAAGTTCGGCACATCCGCCCGACAGGGTCCGCACCAGGATGCCCAGAACTCGATGAGAACCAGCTTGTTTTCGGCTAGGGCGTCCTGCAGGCGGTAGGTCTCTCCGTCCAGGCCGGCGGCCGCAAAGCCGTCGATCTTGTCGTCGCGCACGATCCGTCGGCTATTCGCCATCATCCGGGCCAGCGTCTCGTTTCTGGCGCGAAGAGCGGCCGCCGACGCCGGAAGTTCGGTGACGGCTTCGAGTTCGTCCAAGCGTTCCAGGGCTTGCGTGCCGCCAAAGGCGCCCAACGCGATGGCGAGAAAGCTGGCGAGCGGATCGTCATTGGAAGACGCGATGGCGCGCAACGCATCGCCGCGGACCCGATTCAATTCGTTCTGAGCGCGTACGAGTTCCGCCATGAGGGAGTCATGCTCCGGCCCTTTGTCGAGGCCGGTCGTCGCTGCCCTCGCTTGGGCGTATTCGGCGAGGGCTCGTTGGTATTCGTCGGATTCCTGCAGGCTGTTGATCAGCAGTTGGTTGTACGGGCCACCGTCGGCAACAAACCCCATTGCAGCGCCGGCGTAGCTGATGCGGGTCTCGCCGGGTTCGAGGACGAACCGGGCGCCGCCCTTGCGGTTGCCGTCGGCATCCACGGCGGTGAGGGTGGCGACGCCTGTATCGATCATTTCCCCGGTGATGCGAAAGCGCCCGGCGCTGATTGACCCTCGAGCCAACTCGCTGCTGGACCCTGGGGCGGCGCCGGGTCGAGATAGCACGACCTCGCCGACCTCCACGGCTTCGCCGACGTCGCCAACGATGATGTACTCGGCTGCTGAAGCGCGGGCAACGTCTACTAGCGCGGCGATTGCCAAGACGGCTGCGCAAACTCCCTTGGGCCATGGGTGGTGCTGTCGGTGGATCTTCATTGTCGCTGTTCCTTTGCCGAGGCAACGCGGGATTGGCGAGGAGGTCCGTTGCTTTCCTGTCGAAGGTAAAGGATCCCTCCTTTGCAACAACAATGATGCCCTAGCCCTCGTTTTCGTCTCGGAATACGGTACTCGCACGCTATAGCTCCACGTAACCCTTGTCGCCATGAACCGTTAGTGTCTGACCATCATGGATTCGTTCCGTAGCGTTCACAAGACCGAGCACCGCCGGGATGCCGTATTCCCGTGCCACGATGGAACCGTGGGCGAGGATGCCGCCGATGTCGGTGACGAGCCCGATCGCTTGGGGGAACAGCTGCGTCCAGGCGGGCGTCGTGGTGGGGCAGACGAGAATGGTGCCGGGCCGCATTCGGTCGAAGTCACTCGGCGACAGAATGACGCAGGCTTCTCCGGTGATTCGGCCGGGGCTGACCGCGGAGCCCTTGAGGACATTGCCGGGCGGTTCGCCATCGGCACCCGGAGTCAGCGGCGACCATGGTGGTGGACCGGGGATCAGGGCCGGCGGCTTCAGGCGCTTTCGGGCTTGTCGAAGTTCGCGCCGCTCGACAGCAAGGTCCGCGTACTTGGGAAGGCCCGGCCCGTTCGGGTAGTGGGCGTGCTTGTGGGACTCGGGCAGCCGCCTCAGCGCGACGATGCCGCGCACGGCACGTCCGAGTTCGGCTGTGGTGAGGAAGAAGATGTCGTCGGGTCCGTGCAATGTGCCGGCCGCCACCAGCCGTCGACCCTGTTCCCTGGCAAGCGGGCGCAGGACGGTCCATGCCCGGCCCAGTTCGAACATCGCCCGTTCGCGGTTGGGGTAGTAGCGGCGCGCGATCCACACCCGCCACCAGAACCGCCACGTCAGCACGCCCTTGAAGTGTTTGCTCGCGGCTTTGAAGGCTTCGCGGCGCCGTTGCCTGAGTTGTTGCCGGACGGCGTTGCCGTCGTAGGGTCTCAGCAGCAGGTCGTAGAGGCTCTGCAGCGTCGTCGACGGGTTCTCGGCCTCGCAGGGCTCGGCGAAGTCCAGGGTGAAGACCTGGTGGCCGTAGGTCGCGAAGTAGCCTTCTAGCGCGGCATGCGCGGTTGTGGCGTTGGGGTGGCGGTCAAGGATCTCGCGGAGCCGGTGAGGCGATGCGGCGATCACGGCGTCGAACAATGCGTCGTCGTCACGGATCGCCTTGGCCACGGCCGAGAGCTCGGATTGGGCTTCGAACGCGTGCGACCTGAGGCCGCTTAGGAATTGGCCGCTGGTGAATTGGCCGTCGCCGTGTTCCGCGAGGAAGTTGGAAAGTTGGAGTTCGGTGCCCCGAGCAAGGGCGAAGGCGTTCCAGACGCCGTCGTTGTACCAGTAGCGCGCATCCGCCTTGGACAATTCCCGAATGCCCGTCCAAAGCTGTTCGATCGAGCCGGCACCGGGATCCAGCGCGGACCAGTCGCGGATGGAACGTAGGTAGCGGGGCAGGGCGACGAACCGCCACTTCGGCACGAATGTCAGGTACATGCGGAGCGACCGGAGCCGCGTCGCCAGTCGAATTGATCGGGCTCGGCCGCGGGTTCCGGGTCGGGGTTGGCCCGTGCGGGGTGGTTCGCCCACCTGCCGATAGGCGAACCCGTTGACCGTGGTCGTGAGGTGGAACGACGCGGGCGGTTGGGTGTCCTCGTAGGCGTGATTGCCGCGCCGAACCAGGTTGCGACCCCAGGCCTCCTGCAGCGACCGTTTCATGTGCAGATCTTCGAACAGCGTCGACACCGGCTCGGGGACGTGCTCCACCCACTGGCTGCGCTGGAGGTAGGCGCCCGGCTCGGGCGGATCCCAACGCACGTCGGCGAGTGGTTCGGGCGGCAGGTTCGTGATCGGTCGTGATTGCAGCAGCCACAGCTTGCCGGACGCGAAGGCCCACTCGATGTCCTGCGGGACGCCGTCGAAGAGTTCTTCGATGGCACGTGCCTGGTGACCGAGTTCGTTCAGTTGATCCGCCGACAGCGAGGCAAGGCTGCGCTGGCCGGCCCCGACGTCAACGGTGTGCGTGCCGCCTTGGTCCGTGCCGACCACCATTCGGGCCTTGTCGCCGAGGTGGGTGTCCCTTACGGCAAGGCTGTCGTGATCGAGCACGAATTCGTCGGGGCCGACGTTACCGGCCACAATGCCTTCGCCGAGGCCGTAGCTGGCGTTGACGATCATCTCTTCCCGGGCGCCGGTGGCGGGATTCGCCGTGAAGAGCACCCCGGACACGTCGGCGGCGACCATGCGTTGCACGACCACCGCCACGGCCACGTTGGCGTTGTCGACGCCTATTCGGTGGCGGTAGGCGAGTGCCCGGGCGGACCACGCCGACGCCCAGCAGTCCCGAACGGCCGTCACGAAGGTGTCGAGGTTCGGGATGTTGAGGTAGCTCTCCTGCTGGCCCGCGAACGAGAAGTCCGGCAGATCCTCCGTCGTGGCCGAGGAGCGGACCGCAACGGGCACTGTGCCGGTGGCGACATCCGCGTAGGCTTCGCCAAGGGCGTCTAACACCTCTGCCGGAAATGCACCGGACTCGAACATGGCTCGGATTGCACTCGCCGCCGCATCGAACGACAGCATCCCGTTCACAATCCCCGGCCTGGCCGTGTCGACGAGGGCACTCGCGATCGGGGTATCCCGAACGAACCGCCGGTAGACATTCGTGGTGAGGATGCAGGCGTGGGGAACGACGAACCCGCCGCCGGCCAGTCGGGTCAGGAAATAGCCCTTGCCACCGGCTTGTCCGACGGAGACCGGCTCACCCAGTTGTATGACATGGCGGTCGTTCATCTGCTTGTTGCAATCGAGAATGATTACCGTTTATATTCGCGCTTCATGTACGTCTGCCTGTGCCAAGCCGTCAAGGACAGCGAGGTTCGCCAAGCGGTGGCCTCGGGTGTCGAGAACGTCGACCAACTCGCCGAGGTGCTCGGCGTCGGCACCGGTTGCGGTTCGTGCCGCGACTTCGCCCAGACACTCATCGACGAAGCACTCGACGAGTCTCTTGCCTACGCCGCGTAGGTTTCGGGCTCATACTCTACCTGCCTCCCCGAGCCTATTGAACGCGGAACAAGGCTCTCACTCGAGTCGCATTTGCGATGCCGTATTATGGCCATCGCTCGTCGG
>CAZJRX010000045.1:0-4782 GCA_964548145.1 uncultured Pseudomonadales bacterium
CCCGTCCGGGGATCGACGGATTGCTGGTGCGATCTCGATCAAGCTTTGTCGGCGACGACGTTGCCGTCGCGCAGGTTCACCTGTCGGGTGGTGTAGCCCATCACCATGGGGTCGTGCGTCGCCGTCAGGATGGTCACGCCCCGGTCCCGGTTCAGCGACTGCAGGACGTCGAGCAGTTCCCGGGTGGTGGACGTATCGAGGTTCGCGCTCGGCTCATCGGCCAGCAGGAGCACCGGCTCGGTGACGATGGCACGGGCGATGGCCACTCGTTGCTGCTGCCCCCCGGACATCTCGCCGGGGCGGCGGTTTTCGAGGTCAGCAAGACCCAGCGAGCGCAAGGCGTCGATGGCGCGCGAGCGGCGCTCGGTGCGACCAACGCCCTGCAGTTGCAGGATGAACTCGACGTTCTCCAGCGCCGAGAGCACGGGAATCAGGTTGTAGGACTGGAAGACGAAGCCGATCTTCGTGAGGCGCAGGTCCGATAGCTCGGCTGCCGACAGCGTGGTCGCCTCGGTACCGTCCACGACGACGGAGCCGGACGTCGGCTGATCGAGCCCGCCGATGACATGCAGCAAGGTCGATTTCCCGGAGCCGGACGGGCCGGCGAGGCTGACCCACTCGCCCGCGGCAAGTTTGAAATCGACCCCGCGCAGTGCGTGCACGGGCACCGCGTCGTCATCGTAGATGCGGCTCACGTTCTGACACACCACTACTTGTTCGGTCATTATCAGACCTCCAGACTGCGGCACGCGATGCACACTAGCGTCTCAGCGCCTCCAAGGGCTTGATTTTCACCGCCCGCCGGGCGGGATAGAAACTGGCCAGAATGCCGAGGCCGAGGCTCACCACCACAACGACGCCGACATCGCGGATGTCGAACACCGGTACGAACCTCGGTCGCATGCCGAACGATGCCAGGCTGTCGTCGAAGGCCGTCAGATCGATGCCGTCGGCGAGAAGCACGAACACGATACCGGCAAGCATCAAACCCGCCGCCACGCCGATGGCCATGATCACGCTGGATTCTGCGACGACCTGTGCCACCACTGCCCGGGGTCGCATGCCGATGGCGCGCAGCATGCCCAGCTCGCGCAGCCGTTCCATGACGGCGGTGACCAGCGTGTTGACCAGGCCGAACACCAGCGCGCCCATGACGATGACCGCGAGAATGTAGATGCCCATTTCGCTGACCTCCACCATCGACGCCGCCTGGGGCTCGAGTTGTCGCCAGCTCATTACCTCCTGGTCCTGGAAGCTATCGGCGAGCGACGCGACGGCGGCGACCTCCTGGTCCTCACCCTCCAGCCGTATGGAGATCTCGGTAATCCGGTCGGTGCCCAGCAACCGTTGGAGGGCCGTGAGGCCGGTGAATACGAAGGCACGCTCAAGGCCGGCGATCTCGGCGCGGTAGATTCCCGCAATGCGGAACCCGGCCTCGCGCGTTCGCCCGTCTGCGCCCTGCGTGACGAGCACCAGGCGTCGTCCTGCCGCGGTGTCGAGTGCTTCGGCGAGCAATCCCCCCACCAGAATCCGGGCGTCATCGGCACCGGAAAGGCGTTCGCCGTGGACCTCCGCCTGGCCGAGAAACGAGATGGATTCGCGGCTGGGGTCGATGCCGAGGAGCTGGATTCCCCGCGTCTCGCGTTCGCTCATGACCACGGCGGGGACGCGGATTCGGCTGGCCCAGCCCCGGACGTCGTCGGGCAGGGTGTCCTGCCAACCCTCGAAGGGTTCGAACCCCCGCTCGATGCCCGGGTCGTCGAGGAAACCCGGTTCGAGGATCTTCACGTGCCCGGTCAGGTTCTCGATGGCGGTATTCAGCATGTCCTGCTGCATGCCCCGCATCATCATGTTCAAAAGCATCACCCCCGTCACGGCGACGGCGATGGCGGACAGCAGGATCGCGTTGCGGCGCCGGTGCCGCCAGATGTTGCGCCACGAGAGCTGCACCAAGAGCTTGACCGGCATGCCCCCCTTTCGCGTCATTCCTCTTCCCGCAGGGCTTCAACCACCTGCATCCGCCGGACCCGGTAGGCCGGTATCAGGGCGGCGATCAACGTACCGAGCAACAACCATCCGGGTGACTCGAGGAGGACTTCGACGTTGAGCGCAGGGTAGAGCCGGTCCGGCATCATGAGTTGACCGGCCATCGCCTCCATGCCCTCGATTCCGGCGATGTTGATACCCACCATGCCCAACGGCACGACGACGGCGAGGCATAGCAGGATGCCGATCACGGTGCCCATGAACCACACGCAGACGGCCTCGATGGACAGCATGCCGATGATCGAGTTCGGCCGCATGCCGATGGCGAGCAGCATGCCGAATTCGCGCGTGCGCTCGAAAACGGTCATGATGAACGCGTTGACCACGGACATCGCCACGACGATGAGCAATAGCCAGTAGGTCATCGCGGCCGTCGCCCGGTCGATCTGGATGGCCTGCTCCAGTTCCGGCAGCAGTTCGTTCCAGTCCAGCAACCGTCCACCGGTCGGCATTGCCGCTTCCAGGGTCGCACGCATCCCGAGGACGCTGCGGGCATCGCGGGTCTTGATCACGACGCGGTGGACGGCATCGCCGAGCTCGAACCCGGACTGCATGGCGGCCAGACCGACCTGCAAGACGCTGCGGTCGACCTCCGCCCGCCCGGTCTCGAACAGGCCGTCGACACGGGACACGAGTGCGGCGACGCCCCCTTCCACGGCGGAGCCGAGCACGACGATCTCGTCCCCTACCTCGATACCGAGATTGGTCGCCAGCGCCGCCCCCACGAACGCACTGTCGGGACGTGGCAGGTATTCGCCTAGGAGGAGGTGGTCCGACAGATCCGAAAGCGCCGCATCGCGGACGGGGTCCACGCCCATGACCATGGCGCCGAAACTGCGCTCGCCGGCGGAGACCAGCGCGAACGCCTCGGCCCTCGGCGCCACGGCGACAACGCCCGGGATGCCCTCGATTCGGCTCGCGAGGTCGGTTCCCTCGGCCAGGGTGTGACGGATTTCGGGACTGTCGAAATACGCCGGATGCTGGACCTGGGCATGACCGGACATCAGGCTCGTCGCGGTTTCGATCCAGGCATCGTAGGTGCCGGCTTGAAACGACATGCCGACGGTGACCAGAAAGATCGCGAAGCCGATGCCGCCGGCGGACATCCAGGTGCGCAAACGCCGGCGCCACAGGTTCCGCCAGGCAACCCGGATGAACAACGCCCGGGTTTCCGAGGAACGATCGGACACTCAGCGCCCCCTGAGGGCGAACGTCGTGAACAGGGTGTCGTCGACGTCGGCGTCGAAATCGGCGGCGGTGTAGCGCACCTCGGTCCAGCGATCGTCCTTGTCCACCGACTGCATGCGCATCGCGAGAGCGATCGTGCGCCCGCCGAGTTCGCCGATCTCCAGCGTCCGCATGCTCTTGACCGGTTCTAGCGCCTGGTCGTAGAAGGTCTGCTCCAGGGTCACGTAGTCGTCGCGGAGCACGATCGTCTCCTTCCCCCACACCACCGGTGCATCGTGGTGGGGAACCATGTCCAGCGTATAGACGGTGTGCCCGTCGCGCTTCTCGGAGTGGACGATCTCGTAGTCGTAGAAACGTAGATAGTTGTCCGTTCGGGACAGGTCGTTGTAGGAGAAGTCGGAACCCGCCCACTGCTGCGACATCATGCTCGAAGGCAGGCGGATCTCCCGGCCTACCTTCGGCACGTAGGTCCACATCCGCTCCCCCTTCTTGAGCGTGGCGTTGCCGGCATCCTTGGGCGGCGCCGTGAAACGAATGAGCGCATCCTCGCGGCCCCGCGTCCACGCCACCAGCGAAAGCGTCCGCTCCCAGCTTGGCCGGTGGATGGTCATCGTCAACTCGGTGTACGAGGAAACGCCGCGCGTCAGGTCCAGTGCGCCCTCGATGAGGCCCTGCGCGGTGACCTCTGCGGTTGCGGGCAGCGCCCCCGCGAAAACGAGGGCGAAGAAGGCGCGACGGATCCGGCGTTGTCGGCGCCCGGGGGTCGTGCCATATTGCCGCACGTATCGTCCGCCGTTCCGAATGTTGACCTCTCTCAGGGAGAAGAAGAAGCGCCGCACGCGTGCCGACATCCTGGCCGCGGCGACCCAGTGCTTCGAGCGCACAGGTTACCGCAAAGCGAATATGCGCGACATCGCCGCCACCGCCGACATCGCCTACCAGACGCTCTACAACTACTTTCCCTCCAAGGCGCGCATCGCCCTGGCGTTGCTCGAGCGCGACGGCGAGGCGCGGGTCGTGGCGGACACCGATGTGGTCGACGCGTTGAAGGGCCTCGCCGGCGCCATCACCGACCGTGTCACGGACGGCGACGCCGAGCTGTGGCGCGAAGGGGCGCTCGAGATCATGCGGGGCGCACGCGTCCCAATCCTCCGCCACCTCGAACCAGACATCAACGGTCACCTGCGCGACACCCTCGCCGCAGCCCAACAACGGGGCCGCCTCGATGCCTATCTCGACCTCGACGCCATGGCGGCCGTCATCGAATCCATCCTGAGTTCCGCGCTCCTCGACGCGATCCTGGCCGACAACAAGGACGACGTTTGCCACGCCACCGACAACCGAATCGAAGTGGTCCTCAAGCCCTACCTCCGGGGTGGCACCTAGCCCGCATGCCCCGGGTACAAGGTTCGTCTTGCCGATACACCGCAGCCCGGCAGACACATTTCCGGCCCGATCGCCCGCAATTCAGGCGTGGACGGAACATCGCCCTAAATCTCGCACCTCGGCGTGCGGGGGCGACCGGCGGTTCGAGGTGCGTTAGCCAAT
>CAZJRX010000045.1:4882-17023 GCA_964548145.1 uncultured Pseudomonadales bacterium
TCGGCACCGTGGACAAAGCGTGGATAACCCCGTCGACGGTCGTGTGATTGAACAAGAGGTCGGTTTTCGTGTCGCCGGTACGCCGCGGCCGCCGGTTCGAGGTACGCCAACCAATGGGCCGGCCGGTCGGTAACCGCACACGAGGCGGATCGACACTGGACCATTCTATACTGTTGACATATACAGTAGTTCGGCCTATTCTCGTAATCTTCAGCAGTACTCTTCTTGTGTGACCACCCATGTCCAAACGACGACACCACGATCCTGGACAGCCCCGATTCGCGTTCCCGCCGACGCGCAGAGACGGTGCTCGTTACGGTGCTGGCAGACCACGCAAGTATCGCTCGCGTATGCCGCATCGCGTGCGCGAGGAAATACCGTTGCGCTGTCCGATCTTGGTTACGTTAAAGGTGTGCGACGACGTGCCTAAGCTCCGCTGTGCGCGGTTCGTTCGGGCGTTTCGGGAATCGCTGCGGCAGGCGTCGGAGCGGATCGGGTTCCGGGTGGTGCTGTTCGATACAGAACGACCACGCTCATTTCCTGGTGGAGGCGGACGACAAGAAGCGCTTGGCGGACGGGATGAAGAGCCTTGGTGCGAGGTTCGCGCGCTGCATTAACCGGGTCTACGGTCGTCGCGGGCAGGCACTCAAGGAGCGGTTCCACCACGTGGTCAAGCGGACGCCGACGGAGGTTAGGCGCGCCTTGGCGTATGTCCTCCTGAACGTGCGTAAGCACATCCGGCAGCGGCGCGGGCGACAGCCGCCGGTGGTGCTGGATGGGGCGAGTTCGGGATTGTGGTTTGACGGGTGGTTGGGTCGTGCGCCGCCGCCGGGAAGGATTGCGGACGTGGAGCGGGAACGGGAGGTCGCCTTGGCGAGAACCTGGGTACTTGCTACCGGGTGGCGAGCGGCGGGGCTTGTTGATCCGGCGGAGGTGCCAGGCGGCACGCGACGGTAGGTGCGGAGCTAAACCTCGTAACGTCTTCCCCCCGTTTTGTGCGCGCCTGCTCGTGGTGGTAGTCGCGCGGCGGGCAGTCTTGCGGTGTTGCGCGGCCGGCAGACTCGCGGGTGGCGTGGCAAGCTTCGCCTATACTCTCGCCATGGCCGTTCTCGAATCCCGATTGGACACCCGCGGCGTGGCGTTCGAGACCAACGCGCGCCACCACCGGGGGCTGGCACAGGGCCTGCGCGAGCTTGTTGCGCGGGTCGCGTTGGGAGGCGACGAGCGTTCGCGGGATCGGCACGTCCGTCGCGGCAAACTCCTGCCCCGGGACAGGGTACGTGGCTTGCTCGACGCGGGTTCGCCGTTCCTCGAGGTCGGCCAGCTCGCCGGTCACGAGCTTTACGACGATGTCGTGCCGGCAGCGGGGCTCATCGCCGGCATTGGGCGCGTGTCGGGTCAGGAGTGCGTGGTCATCGCGAACGATGCCACCGTGAAGGGTGGGACGTACTACCCCATCACGGTCAAGAAGCATCTGCGAGCCCAGGAGATCGCGCAGGAAAACAGTTTGCCGTGCATCTACCTCGTGGATTCCGGCGGCGCGTTTCTGCCCATGCAGGCCGGCGTCTTCCCGGACAAGGACCACTTCGGCAGGATCTTCTACAACCAGGCGAACCTGTCGGCGGCGGGCATCCCCCAGATCGCCGTGGTGATGGGTTCCTGTACCGCAGGCGGTGCGTACGTTCCGGCCATGTGCGATCAGGCGATCATCGTCCAGAACCAGGGCACGATCTTTCTCGGTGGCCCGCCGTTGGTGAAGGCCGCTACCGGGGAGGAGGTGGACGCCGAGGCACTTGGCGGCGGCGACGTTCACTCGCGGCGCTCCGGTGTCACCGACTATCTGGCGGTGGACGACGAACACGCCCTGGCGCTTGCCCGCGAGGCCATCGCGGCCAGTCCCATCCGGTACCGCACGAACCTGGAGGTCCGCGATGTCGTCGAGCCGCGCTACCCGATGGATGAGCTATACGGCGTGCTGCCGACGGACACGCGTACGCCCTACGATGTGCGCGAGGTGATCGCGCGTCTGATCGACGGTTCGGACTTCCACGAGTTCAAGGCGCTCTACGGCGATACGCTCGTTTGCGGCTTCGCGCGGATCTTCGGCGTACCGGTCGCGATTCTCGCGAACAACGGCATCCTCTTCTCCGAGTCCGCCTTGAAAGGCGCGCATTTCATCCAACTCGCCGACCGCCGGGGCGTGCCGTTGCTGTTCCTGCAGAACATCACCGGTTTCATGGTCGGGCGGAAGTACGAGAACGCCGGCATCGCCAAGGACGGCGCGAAGGTGGTGACCGCCGTTGCCTGTGCGCGGGTACCAAAGTTCACCGTGGTCATCGGCGGTTCGTTCGGGGCTGGCAACTATGCGATGTGCGGCCGGGCCTACGGCGCACGGATGCTCTGGACCTGGCCCAACGCCCGGGTGTCCGTGATGGGCGGCGAGCAGGCGGCGCACGTACTCGCCACCGTGCGCCGCGACTCGCTGGCCGTGCGCGGTCAGGACTGGCCGGAATCCGAACAGGTTGCGTTCATGGACGGGATCCGGGCGCAGTACGAGACCGAGGGACACCCCTACTACGCGAGCGCTCGGCTTTGGGACGATGGCGTCATCGACCCGGTGGATACCCGGCGCGTGTTGGGGCTCGCGCTCACGGTGGCCGGGCGTGAAGTGGATACGCCGCCGGGTGCCCGGTTCGGCATATTCCGGATGTAGGGCACGGGCTTGTTGTCCCCCAACCGCATGTTCGACTCCCTGCTGATCGCCAACCGGGGCGAGATTGCCGTCCGGGTGATCCGGACCGCTCGCCGGATGGGCATCCGTACCGTCGCCGTCTATTCGGACGCCGATACCGGTGCACTGCACATGGAGGAAGCCGACGAGGCGGTCAACATCGGGCCCGGCCCGGTGTTGGAGAGCTACCTGAATCAAGACGCGTTGTTGGCAGCGATTGCCGATAGCGGCGTCCAGGCCGTGCATCCCGGGTACGGATTTCTATCCGAGAACCAGACGTTCGCATCGGCGGTCGGCGAGGCAGGAGCGACCTTCATCGGTCCGTCGCCGGAAGCCATTGGTGCCATGGGATCGAAGATCGAGGCAAAAAGGCTGGTCTCGGCGGCAGGCGCGCCGGTGGTTCCGGGCTACGCCGGCGCGGACCAGTCCGCCGGGGGCCTTGCGGAGCACGCGTTGGCGGTGGGCTATCCGCTGCTGATCAAGGCCTCGATGGGCGGCGGCGGGCGTGGCATGCGAATCGTTGCCGAACCCGGGCAATTCGGCGATGCGTTGGCCGCTGCCAAACGCGAAGCGGCGGCTTCCTTCGGCGACGACACGGTGCTGCTCGAGAGGTACCTCACCGCCCCCAAGCACATCGAGATCCAGATTCTCGCGGACAGTACGGGCCGAACGCTCTTCCTGTTCGAGCGCGACTGCTCCGTGCAGCGGCGGCATCAGAAGGTCATCGAGGAAGCACCGGCGCCGGGCATGGACGTCGCCACTCGGCGTGCCATGGGCGAGGCGGCGGTCCGGGCGGCTCGGGCGGTCGACTACGTCGGCGCGGGAACGGTCGAGTTCGTCGTCGAGGACGGCGAGTTCTACTTCCTCGAGATGAACACGCGCCTGCAGGTCGAACACCCCGTGACGGAGGCCGTGACTGGACTCGACCTCGTGGAGTGGCAGTTGCGGATCGCCGCCGGCGAGCCGCTGCCGTTCGATCAGGACGACGTGGGACTGGATGGCCATGCCATCGAAGCGCGCATCTACGCGGAGAATCCCAGGCGGAACTTCCTGCCTTCCACGGGAACGCTGCATCGGGTGTCGTTCCCGGACTCGGTTCGGGTCGACAGCGGCGTTCGAACCGGATCGGCGATGTCCTCGCACTACGATCCGATGATGGCCAAGGTCATCGCCCACGGGACGGACCGGCAACAAGCAGTCGCCAGGTTGCGCACCGCGTTGGCGGAGATAGAGATCGCCGGCGTCGAACACAACGTCGCATGGCTCGCCAACGTACTCGGCCATCCGGATTTCTCAGCGGGCACCTATACCACGGGAACGGTCGAGAATTCGGCGGATGTGCTGGTGCCGAAGCCGTTACCCGATGCCGTCGCCATCGCGGCGGTCGCATCGGTACTCAAGTGCCGACGCCCGAAGCCGTGGTCGCTCGGGGACGGATTCCAGCCGAACCTGCCGCACGAGCAGGTGCTCCGGGCGCGCCACGGGCGGGACCGGCTCGACGTGCGGCTGACCGCCGGTGAAGGCGGCTATCGGATAGTGGGGCCGGATGGCGAAGTCCAGATCCAATCGCCGACGCTGGCCGATGACGGGCTGTTTCGTGGCCTGGTAAACGATCGGCCAAGGTCCGCAAGGACCGTGGCGGTGGCCGACGAGGTCTTCGTGATAGGCGCGGGCACGACCGAACGCGTAACCTTCGTTGCGCCCGATGCCGGCGCATTCACCCAGGTGGTTGAGGTCGGCGGCAAGATCCTTGCCCCCATGCCCGGGCAAATCGTTACCGTTGCCGTCGCCGAAGGGGATCGGGTTCGTGCCGGCGACGTGCTGGTGGTCGTCGAAGCGATGAAGATGGAGCACGAGGTTCGCACGGAGGCGGCGGGCACGGTCGCCGGTGTGCATTTCACAGCGGGTGAACGCTGCGAGGAAGGCGTCGAACTCCTGAGCCTCGAGTACGACTGACGACGGCCGTCGGCTACCGCGCGAGCGGCAATGCCGTCGTGTACTTGACCTGACGCAGTGCAAAGGTCGAGGTCAGGTTGCCGACCTCGGGCAGGTGCACGAGGGTGGCCTTCAATAATCGTTCGTACGCCTCCACGTCGGAAACGACCACGCGCAGCATGAAGTCGGTCTCGCCGGATACGGTGTAGCACTCGACGATCTCGGGCACGTCCTGTACCGCCTCCTCGAAGCGGTTTAGGGCGTTCTCCTGATGGCGCCTCAAGTTGACGTTCACGAACACGTTGACGGCAAGGTCGAGCCGCTTGGCATCGAGCAGCGTGACCCGGCGCGTGATGAATCCCTTCTTCTCCAGGCGACGGACGCGGCGCCAGCAGGGCGTGTGCGAGAGGCCGACCCGATCACCGAGTTCCTGCATGGAAAGGTCGGCGGCTTCCTGTAGCTCCGCCAGTATCCGACGGTCGATCGGATCGAGTTTGGCGATGTCGGTGGCGACGGAAACGGGTGAAACACTAGTCATCGTCTACCCTACCGGCGGATCAACCCGCCTGGAACAAATTTATCCTAACTATAGCGATTCCGTAGGAACATTTGACGTTCTATACGGGTCTGATAAGAAAACAGCAACGCATATCCTCACGTGTTCGGCATACGATTGTTCTCAGGTCCATGGTCCAGGAGGTCTCGAATGCTCGACGATACCCCGCTGGCCATGACGCGCTCGCTCGCCGAGGCACGCTACGGTGCCGAACCGCACACCGCCTTTCTGACCGGGATTCAAGCCCTCGCCCGCCTGCCCCTCGATCAGCGCCGGCTTGACGCCCGCGACGGTTTGGACACGGCGGGATTCATCTCCGGCTATCGGGGTTCTCCCCTCGGGGGGCTCGATCAGGAGCTGTGGCGCAACTCGGCGCAACTGGAGGAACACCGCGTCGTCTTCCAGCCGGGCATCAACGAGGATCTCGCGGCCACCGCCGTGTGGGGTAGCCAGCAAGTGGGGCTGTTTCCCGGCGCGCGGCACGAGGGCGTGTTCGGCATGTGGTACGGCAAGGCGCCGGGCCTCGACCGTTCGTCAGACGCGATTCGCCACGCCAACGCAGCCGGGGTAAGCCGGCGTGGCGGGGTGCTGCTGGTCGTGGGCGACGATCATGGGTGCAAGTCGTCGACCCTGCCATGCGCCAGCGAATTCGCGTTGCGCGACTTGGGCGTGCCGGTGTTGGCACCGGCCGACGTTCAGGATGTTCTCGATTTCGGGCTCGCCGGTTGGGCGTTGTCCCGGTATTCGGGTTGCTGGACCGGCCTCATCGCATTGACCGACGTCATGGACAGCGCCCTTACCGTGGACATCGATCTTGCGCGCCACAGATTCGCCCTGCCGCTCCACGACGACGCTCCGCATATCCGGCTGCACGACTCGCCCCTCGAGCAGGAAGCGCGCTTGGAGACGAAACTGCGCCTGGCCCGGGCGTTCGCATCCGCAAACCCGATAGACCGAGTCGTCGCCTCGCCGGGGCGGCCGCGACTGGTGGTCGTGACGGCGGGGAAGCCCTATGCGGACGTCCGGGAGGCGTTGGACAAGCTGGAACTGCGCACCGAAGCGGCGATCGCGGAAGCCGGCATCCGGCTGGTCAAGCTGGGAATGACCTGGCCGTTGGACGCGGCGCAGGTACGCGGGTTCTGCCGGGGAGTCGACCGGATCCTAGTCGTCGAGGAGAAGCGCTCTTTCGTCGAGGAGCAACTCAAGACGATCCTGTTCGAAGAGTCCGTGGAGATCCTGGGCAAACAGCTTCCCGGTGTCGAAGACGACCAACGCGCTCCCCTCACCAGTTGTGGATTCACGCCGTTCGGCGAGCTGGACGTGCCGGGGATCGCGGCGACGATGGCGACACTGCTCAAGCGGGTGACCGACACCGGCTACCTGGGCGAGGTCGCGGTTACCACCGGCGCGCTGCCCGACGACGCCGTGAACGCGAAGGAGGCGCGCAAGCCGCTGTACTGCGCAGGCTGCCCGCACAACATGTCGACCCGCGTCCCCGACGGAAGCCGGGCGGCCGCCGGCATCGGCTGCCACTACATGGCGCAGTGGATGGACCGGAGCACGGCGACGGTGACCCACATGGGTGCCGAGGGCGCCAATTGGATCGGCCAGGCGCCGTTTACCGACGAACAGCACATCTTCGCCAACCTAGGTGACGGCACCTACTTCCACTCGGGGATTCTCGCCATCCGCGCCGCCGTCGCTGCCGGCGTGAACATCACCTACAAGATCCTCTTGAACGATGCCGTCGCGATGACCGGCGGCCAACCCGTCGAGGGTGGTCTGTCGGTGGCGGATGTCGTCGCCCAGGTTCGGGCGGAAGGGGTAGCAGACGTGCGCGTCGTCAGCGACGACCCAGGGCGGCACAGAAAGGGTGCCTTCCCCGTCGTCTCACGGCGTGAGTTCGAGGCGGTGCAACGGCAACTGAGGGAAAGGCCGGGTTGCACCGTACTCGTCTACGAGCAGACCTGCGCAGCGGAATTGCGTCGGCGCCGCAAGCGTGGCCTCGCCGCGGACCCCGACGTCCGCGTGGTCATCAACGATGCCGTCTGCGAAGGCTGCGGGGACTGTTCGGTGCAGTCCAGCTGTGTCGCTGTCGAGCCGCTCGAGACCGAGTTCGGCACCAAGCGCACCATCAACCAGAGCGCCTGCAACAAGGATCTGTCCTGCCTCGATGGGTTCTGCCCGGCCATGGTCACGGTGACGGGTGCCAAGCCGAGTTCCCGCCCACCGGTGCGGAACGACGTGGCCATGGCTCTGCCTGATCCGGTGGTCATCGACGGAACCGCCAACATCCTGATCGCCGGCGTCGGCGGGACGGGCATCGTCACCGCATCGCAACTGCTGGGCACCGCGGCCCACCTAGATGGCCGCTACGTATCCACGCTCGACATGACGGGACTGGCCCAGAAAGGGGGTGCGGTACTCAGTCATGTTCGCATTTCGCCCGCAGATACACCGCACGCGCCGACGCGTATCGCGCCGGTTTCGGTCGACACGCTCATAGCCGCCGACGCCATCACCGCGGCGAGCCGGGACGTGCTGCCGCTGGCATCTCCCCAGCGAACGACCGTGGTCTTGAACAGTCACGTCGCACCGACGTCGGAGTTCGTGCTGAGACAGCGGCATGACGTGGATCTCGTCAAGCTCGAGCAGCGACTGCGACATCGGGCCAAGCATATGGCGACGACCGACGCCGATGCGGCCAGCCGTGGGCTATTCGGGTCCACCGCGACGGCCAACGTCTATCTGCTTGGCTATGCCTACCAGACCGGCAACATTCCCGTCACCGTTGAAGCGCTGGAACGGGCCATCGAACTCAACGCCGTGGCGGTCGCGGACAACCTTGCCGCGTTCCGTCAGGGCCGATTGGCGGCGCACCTCGATTCGAGCAGGCGCGACGATGCCGAGCACGACGCCGAGGCGGCTCTCGTTCGACCCGATACGATGCAGCCGTGCCGGTCGGAAACGGTCGACGAACGCATCGCGGTCCATCGAGCTTTCCTGGTGGCCTATCAGAGCGAAGCGCTGGCGCGTCGCTACGAGAACATGATCGACCGCGTGCGCGCCGCCGAGTGGCGGGTTAACCCAAGCGAAAACGCGCTGGTCGCGGCGGTCGCCGAGAGTTATTTCAAGCTGCTGGCTGTCAAGGACGAGTACGAAGTGGCAAGGCTCTACTCCAAGCGTCCGGCGGGCGTTGCCTTGTCCTTCACCGACAAATTGGCCCGGGCGTTCGATCCGGGGTTCAAGGCGACCTACCATTTCGCACCGCCACTCCTGGCACGGCGCGATGCCAACGGTCGGCCGAGGAAGATTGCTGTAGGCGGCTGGTTCACGCCGGTGCTCGGGTTCCTAGCGAGAATGCGTTGGTTGCGCGGCACCGTACTCGACCCGTTCCGGCTTACCAGCGAGCGCCGTCTGGACAGGGAGCTTCTGCAGACCTTCGAAGCCGACCTCGCCATGATCGTCGACGTGCTCAATAGGACCAACTACGAATCCTGCGTCGCGATCGCCAGGCTACCCGCCACGATCAAGGGGTTCGGTCCGGTCAGGCAAGCTGCTGCGCGGGATGCGCTTGCCGACCGCCAGCGGCATCTGGCCGACCTCTTGGCGGAACCCCTGCAGGCCGCCAGCCGAAACGGTCATGCCACCCGGGACCGGGAAGTGGAAGCCGCGTAGCTGGTACGACAAGAACTGCCGCAGGGCGCATTTGTAGCGCCGCGTCGAACACGGATGCGTATAATCGCGCCTTCGTTCAGGACGGGCCCATTCCCGGTGATCAACGTCAATAGAGTCCTATTCTGTCTCGGCGTGGCCTTCGTTTCCGTCGGTGCCGGTGGCGACAGCGTTCCGGCCGGCACGGTGGCCGACATCGAGGAACGTACGCGGCCATTCGGTGATCTCTGCCTCGAAGGTGACGACTGTGGCGGTGTTCAGTCGCCGGCCCCGGCCCCCACAGTCGCCGGCCGGAGTGGTAGCGAGGTCTACGCGGTGCACTGCCGTGTATGCCATGAGACGGGACTCAACGACGCCCCCGTCAGCCACAATGCCGAGGTTTGGCAGGAACGCCTCGCGAAGGGCATGGACGAACTGCTGAGGGTCTCGAAGGAAGGGTTGAACCTGATGCCGCCGATGGGTACATGCATGTCGTGCACGGACGCCGAGATGCGTGCCGCCATCGAATTCATGACGAGCCCAGCCCCGTAGGGGACGCCCTCGTGGCGTCCCGCGCCCATCGAACCAACGCACTAAGAAGAGGGCGCGGTAACGTCAAGAACGCCAGCCCCTAGCCCGCCAACTCCTCATCGAACGCCCGGAAGGTAAGCGCCTCCGCGACGTGAGGCTTGCCGATCTCGTCCGCGCCGGCCAGATCGGCGATGGTCAACGCGACCTTGCGCAGCCGGTGCACGGCACGAGCCGACAGGCGGTACTTGCCGGCCGCCCGGCGCAACAACGTGGAAGCCGTCGGCGCCATCGTGCAGTAACGCTCGACCTCGCGAACCACAAGGTGGGCATTGGTCTTACCCGCACGACGCATTTGCCTCGACCAGGCGTTGGCAACGCTTTCGCGCAGGTCGATATCCTCGGTGGCTGGTGCCGGGTCGCCCCAGAGGTCCCCTTCGGGAACGCGACCCACCTCGATCCGGATGTCGATGCGGTCGAGTAGGGGCCCCGAGATGCGGCTTCGGTATTGTCTAACCTGATGCGGGGCGCAGCGGCAATGTGCCTCGTCGCAGACGTAGCCGGCCGGACATGGGTTCATGGCGGCGACGAACTGGAAGCGTGCCGGGTAGCGCACCGTCTGGCCGACCCGGGCGACGGCGACCTCGCCGGCCTCCAACGGTTCCCGTAGTGCTTCGAGGACGTTGCGCTGGTACTCGGGTAGTTCGTCGAGGAACAGCACGCCGTGGTGGGCGAGGGTGATTTCACCGGGGCTGATCGGGTTGCCGCCGCCCACCATGGCCGCGAGCGAAGCGGTGTGGTGGGGGTCGCAGAATGGACGGGTACCGAAAACCGGCGCTTTGCGTGTCGACACCGAGTAGACATTGGCCACCTCGATCGCCTCGTCGACGCCGAGACCGGGCAGAAGACCCGCGAGACGGCGAGCCAGCATGGTCTTGCCGGTGCCGGGCGGGCCGGTCATCAGCAGGTGGTGGCCACCGGCCGCGGCCACGGCCAGCGCACGCTTGGCCTTGGTTTGGCCGCGGACGTCGGACAGTGACTCCGACAAATCGGGCGCGGGGCGCGGATAGTCCCGTCTCTCGGGCGCCGGCAGCTCCGCCGCTTGCAGCAGGCGGACGACATCCTTCAGTGTTCGGGCGGGAAATATCTCGACGCCGGTCAGCGGCGCGAGCTCCTCCTGCTGGCTGGCAGGGACGACCAGACCACCATTGCGTCCATTGAGCCTTGTTGCTGCGCAGAACGCGCCGCGCACGGCTCGGAGGTCACCGTAGAGCGACAGTTCGCCGAGAAACTCGAGCCTGCCGAGATGACGGCTATCGACCTGCTCCGTCGCCGCCAGGATCGCCACGGCGATGGCAAGGTCGTAACGGCCGCCGTGCTTGGCGAGATCGGCAGGCGCGAGGTTCACCACGAGCCGGCCCTGGGGAAACTTGAGACCCACGTTCTTGACGGCGCTGCGTACCCGGTCGCGTGATTCCCGGACCGCGGTCTGTGCCATGCCGACCAGCGTGAACGAGGGCGTACCGGGCTGGCAGTGGGCCTCGACCAGCACCCGGGGCGCGTCGATGCCGACTTGTGCTCGGGTTCGGACGGTGACGGACATGGGTTGGAGTGTATGTTCCGTTCCCTTTGCCGGGCAGTGGAAATCGGCCCGATCTTGTGTAGGACATTGCCTACAAATCACCAACCGGCAGCGGTTGTGGACGGAACGAAAGTGCACCAATACGGTGCCTCGCATGTTGGGCGTGCCCAAAAAACGCGCGAACACACTGGTCGTGGTTTGTAATAGCTTGAATCTATTAGCATTAATTTCTGGCACAGTCCGTGCTGTTCGAGCATCATATGTGCACTCGGCGTGTCCCGAACACGATACGCCGGACAACGGTTCAACCGAGGGGATTAGTGAAATGAAGAACCTTCTGACTGTGCTGACCGCTGCCATGGCCCTGGTACTGACCGTGCCTTCGGCAGTAGCTGCCGAAGTATCAGGCAACGTGACCCTGGTTTCGGATTACTCGTTCCGTGGCTGGTCGCAGACCAGTCGGGACCCGGCGATTCAGGGTGGTCTCGACGTGGTGTTCGAGAGCGGCGTCTCGATCGGAACCTGGGGTTCCAACGTGAACTACGGTGCTAGCGATGCCGGCGATGTCGCATCGATGGAGTGGGACCTCTATGTTGGCTGGAGCGGCGAGGTGTCCGATGGCATCGAGTTGGGCTTGCAGGGGATCCACTTCCAGTATCCCGGTGACACCGACCTAAACTACCAGGAAGCCGCCATCAGCCTGTCGTTCGGGGATATCAGCCTCGGCGTCAACTACTCGCCTTCCTACCTGGGCGTTTCCGGCGAGACGTTCTTCTACCCGTCGGCGAGCTACAGCTACGCGTTGACGGCGGAGATCAGCCTGGACTTCAGTGTGGGGCTCAACATCGCCAAGAGCGACGATTTCTTCGGTGACAGCAACGAGTACATCGACTATTCGGCCGCTGCGTCGCTCCCGCTTGGCGGCGTGAACTTCGGACTTGGCATCTTCGGTACGAACTTGAGCGACGAAGCGGGGTGTGGCCGAGACTGCGAAGGCCGAGTCATACTGTCGCTGTCGAAGGATCTTTAGGCGGGGCCAAGGGTTGCCGTACCGCCATGGGGCGGTACGGACGGCGACCCCTTGACTGCCGGTCACGACCGGCGAACGAGAAAGGAAACAGCAAATGAAACTCATCACGGCAATCATCAAACCGT
>CAZJRX010000046.1:0-12693 GCA_964548145.1 uncultured Pseudomonadales bacterium
AGCTCGCGACACGACCGGGTGGAATGTCGGCCACGACCCGCCAGATGCGCTCTTCCGGCGTCGGGTCGGCGATCGGCGACGTCACGCGGGGCTGATGTGCTTGTACCGTTCCGGATGGGCCCAGCGTTGACCGATATCGACGAAACCTCGCGGTCCGCGTTTGCCGTATTCGAACGGATCGCGGGTGCCCTCCATCCACCGGTGCAGGCGCGTTTCCATCTCCTCGACCGCGCCCCGGGCCTCGGCAGCGTCGACGATGTTGCGCATCTCCAGCGGATCTTCCTGCCGATCGAATAGCCAGGGGCCGCGTTCGTTGTCGTACCAGCGGGCGTAGGTATAGCGCTCGGTTCGCACGCCCCGCCAGCGACCCACCCAGGCCTGCCGATTGGGCCAGCCGTTGCCCATGTTCATGAGGAACACCGAGTCGCTGGCGCCGGGCGTGAGTTCGGTGTCGTCCGGGACGGCTTCACCCCGCCACACGCCAGAGACATCCCTTCCCTGCAGACCGTCGGGCAGCGGCACGTCGCAGGCGCCGAGCAGGCTCGGAACGATGTCGATGGCGCCCATGTAGGCGGAACTGCGGGAACCGGGGCGGGTGCCGCCGGGCCAACGCACCAGGAACGGGATGTGTGCGGATTCGTCGTAGGGTGTTGCCTTCGAAGCCCGCATCGACGGGTGCATCCAGGAGTCCTTGGGCTTGCCGTAGCCGTGACTGGATAGATGGTCGCCATGGTCGGAGGAGTAGCAGACCATCGTGTCGTCGGCCAGGCCGAGACTCTCGAGAGCATCCAACAGCCTGCCCATCTGTGCGTCGAGCCCCGTGCAGCAGCCGTAGTAGTCGGCGATTTCCCGCCTCGCGAAATCCGCCATCTGGGCCGGCACGTTGTCCGGCAGGTCGACATCGGCGGCATCGTATTGGCCGTATTCGTCCGGGTACTGCGGGTAGGGCCAGTGCGGCGGGCGCCAGGAGACGAACAGCGCGAAGGGATCGTCCTGCCGCTCCGAGGTGTGTGTCTCGAGGAACTTGATCGCCAGGTCCGTCTCGACCACCGGCGCCCAACCGTCATGGCGCGTCGGTCCGCGCTCGTTCTCGTAGTAGCTTTGGTCGAAGTAGTTCCCGCCGAGGCCCTCGACCGCGGCCAGGTAGTCGAGCCCGTAGCGATTGTCGTCGGTGTAGGGCGCAACGCCGAGATGCCAGACGCCGATGTGACCGGTGTGGTAGCCCGCGGCGCGGAGTGTTCCCGGCAACGTCGGAATGTCCCGGAACGGCTCGTATTCGTTGTCGATTACGCCGTTGCGCCAGCCATATCGGCCGGTGAGCAGGATGGCCCGGAACGGCGAGCACAGCGGGTGGTTGGAAAACATGTTGTCGCAGACCATGCCCTCGGCGGCCATCCGGTCGAGGTTGGGGGTTTGGACGACTGGATTACCGTTGGCCCCGAGCGCGGTGTAGCGCTGTTGGTCCGAGAACACGAAGAGCAGATTCATGCGGCTAGATTCCTTGCGTGCCCTTGATGTTCGCACGCAGGTTGCATTTGGTACAGCGCATCGAACTGCTCCGGGACGGCTCCCGTACTCGGGAGACGCGCTAGGTTCCTATCACGGGGACGAATTTCGCGAAGTGCGTAACATCCGCCACTCACACGCTACAGGCAAGTGAGTGCAGCTTGGAATGACAAGACCCCGAGAAGATCAATTCGTCGGCGCGTTGATGGGGTGCGCCGTCGGCGATGCCCTGGGCGCGCCGTTGGAAGGTAGATCCCGCGAGCAGATCGCCACGATGCAGGGCATTGCAGACGGCTATCGTCCGTACCGGCACAAGAAAGCCGTCCAGTTTCCCCTCGGCCAATACACGGACGACACGCAGCTCACCTTGGCCATTGTCAAGAGCCTGCTGAATTGCGGTCATGTGGATCCGGCGGATATCGGGGCGGAATTCGTCAAGCTCTGGGAGTCCGACGAGATCGTCGGCGCCGGCCAGGTGGCCCACCGCGCCGTGGGGCGGCTGATGGAGGGCATCCCCTGGCAGGACGCCGCGGCAGCCGACGACCTGCCGTGGAACGGCGCGGCCATGCGCATCGCCCCCCTCGGGCTCTGGCACTACGACCGCCGGGATCACCTCGTGCGCGACGTGGAACTGGCGAGCTTCGTTACCCACCGCCACCCGTTGGCCGTGGACGGGGCCATTGCGGTCGCGACGGCGGTCGCTCAAGGGGCCACCGCGAGCGAGATCGAGACGGCAAACTTCCTCGAGGCGGTGCACGGTTCGGTCGCGGCGAGGAGTCCCGGATTCGCGGAACGCATTCGCAGGCTTCACGATTGGCTGCGGCTCGACGAGACCGCGGCCTTGCAGGCGATCGTTGCCGACGGTGGATGGGCCAAGCAGGGCGGCTTCGGTGTCCCGGTGCGGGTCGAACCGACCGTGTTGGCCTCACTCTACGTCTTTCTCAAGTCGCCGGGTGACTTCATTGCCACACTGAACATGGCGCTGCGAGTCGGCGGCGACGTCGACACCGTTGCCGCGATCGCCTGTGCGATCAGTGGCGCACACAACGGCGTTGGCGCGATTCCTGCCCATCTCGTTGCCGGCGTGAAGGACAGCGCGGAGATTCTCGACTACGGGGCGAGGCTGTTCGTTCGTCGGTTCGCCGACATCGCATAGCTCGCTCAGACGATATGCTTCAAAGGACATGCTTTTAGGAAATATGCTCAAGGCGCTTCTGTTCAGCATCGGGTAGGTTGACGCCGTTTGATCCTGCTGGGGGCGTTAGATGTCGTTTCTCACCGACCACCTCGACGAAGTTGGTGAGTCCTACTGGGAACACATGCTCAAGGCGACGAGTTTCGCGGTGGCGATGCTCGCTGGCGGGGTCGCGTGCCTCGTGCATGCGCTGCTGCCCTTCCTTTTCGTAAGGACGGGTAGCGCGCGCATTCGGCATCTCCACGAAGTCATGGTCGAGAACCGGTTGGCCTCGGGCCGACAATCCGCAGAGGACAGTTCAGCGCCTGCGGCCGACAGCAGCACGGCGTAGGGGACGGGCCGAGGACTCTGCGCCCGGACGGCGAGTGCGCCTCCTCGCGGGCGCGTGCGAGCCGTCTGGCGGCGTTGTCCCGTCCCGGCGCGCCCTCCCGGCGCGCATCCGACCCAAGCCGCAACTCTCCATGGGCACGGACCTCCTGCGGGCGCGTTAGCGTCGCCCTGCGAGCCTGCCCTTAGAACGACGCCTTGGCGCGTCCATATCGATCTCGGATTCGACGACGGATTTTCTCCCCGCGCAGGGGTTGAATCTTGCGAATCCGCCCCTATCATAGCGCCGCACGGATTAGCACTCTCGCCCTGAGAGTGCTAATCCACGACATCGGACTTAGGGTATGAACAGCATTTTGGGAGAAAGCTAGTCATGAATATCCGACCACTCCACGACCGCGTGGTCGTGCGCCGCATCGAGGAGGACGCCATGTCCGCCGGCGGCATTGTGTTGCCCGATACCGCTTCGGAGAAGCCTTCCCAAGGCGAAATCCTCGCGGTTGGACCGGGCAAGGTTGAAGACGACGGCAGCCGGCGCGAGCCGGACGTCAGCGTCGGCGACAAGATCATTTTTGGCCAGTACGCCGGAAGCACGGTGAAGATCGACGGGGAGGAACTCTTGATCCTTCAGGAAAGCGAGATCTTCGGCGTGCTCGAAGGCTGACCGGCGGCGAACACGAGGAGGAACTCACATGAGTGCTAAGGAAGTACAGTTTGGGGATGACGCGCGTTCGCGTCTCTTGAGCGGCGTCAACATCCTTGCGAATGCGGTCAAAGTGACCCTGGGACCGAAGGGGCGCAACGTCGTCCTCGACAAGTCCTTCGGCGCACCCACCGTGACCAAGGACGGCGTCTCGGTCGCCAAGGAGATCGAACTCAAGGACAAGTTCGAGAACATGGGCGCGCAGATGGTCAAGGAGGTCGCGAGCCAGACCTCCGACGAGGCCGGTGACGGGACGACGGCATCGACAAGGCCGTGATCGCCGCGGTTGCCGAGCTTGAGAAGATGGCGACCCCCTGCGAGGACTCCACGTCCATCGCGCAGGTGGGAACGGTCTCCGCCAACAACGACACGGAGATCGGCGACGTCATCGCCGATGCCATGGACAAGGTTGGCAAGGAAGGCGTCATCACCGTCGAGCAGGGCAGCGGGCTCGAGAACGAGCTCGAGGTCGTCGAAGGCATGCAGTTCGACCGCGGCTACCTGTCGCCCTACTTCATCAACAACCAGGACTCCATGTCCGCCGAGTTGGAAGACCCCTACGTACTGCTGTGCGACAAGAAGATCTCCAACATCCGCGACATGCTGCCGATCCTCGAGAATGTCGCCAAGGCCGGTCGGCCAATGATGCTGATTGCCGAGGACATCGAAGGCGAGGCGCTGGCGACTCTGGTGGTCAACAACATGCGCGGCATCGTCAAGATCGCCGCCGCCAAGGCACCGGGCTTCGGCGACCGTCGCAAGGCCATGCTGCAGGACATCGCGATCCTGACCGGCGGCACGGTGATCTCCGAGGAAGTGGGCCTCACGCTTGAAGGCGCGTCCCTCGACGACCTCGGCACTGCCAAGAAGGTGTCGTCCAGCAAGGAGAACACCACGATCGTCGACGGTGCCGGCGACAAGGCCGACATCGAGGGGCGGATCAAGCAGATCCGTGCCGAGATCGAGGAAACGACTTCCGACTACGACCGCGAGAAGCTCCAGGAGCGCCTGGCCAAGCTCGCCGGCGGTGTGGCCGTCATCAAGGTCGGTGCCGCTACCGAAGTCGAGATGAAGGAGAAGCAGGCCCGAACCGAGGACGCCCTGCATTCCACCCGCGCTGCGGTGGAGGAAGGCATCGTCCCGGGCGGCGGCGTAGCGCTGGTTCGCGCCCTGCAGGCCATCGAAGGCCTGACGGGCTCCAACGAGGACCAGAACGTCGGCATCCAGATCGCCCTGCGCGCCATGGCGACGCCATTGCGCCAGATTGCCGAGAACGCCGGCGACGAACCGGCGGTGGTCTTCGACAAGGTCCGCAGCCTCGACGGCAATCAGGGCTACGACGGCTCGACCGGCGACTACGGCGACATGATCGAGTTGGGTATTCCCGACCCGGCCAAGGTCACGCGTACCGCGCTGCAGGCTGCCGCATCGGTCGGTGGTCTGATGATCACCACGGAAGCCATGGTCAGCGAGTTGCCGGAAGACAACCCGCCGGCGCCCCCGGGTGGCGGCATGCCCGACATGGGCGGCATGATGTAACAGCCGTTCGCTTCCGGTTGGTTCGGGGCCCGCATTGGGTCCCGATCCGCCGGGCTTGGGTCTTCGGACTCCTTGAACCCCGCCACCGGCGGGGTTTTTGTTGCTATGATCGAAGCAACAAAAAGTCAACTTGGGGGAGAGTTGGATGGACTTGATGGACCTCGTTTCCTACCTGTTCCGGTGGGGACACTACCTGTTCGGCATTACTTGGATCGGCCTGCTCTACTACTTTAACTTCGTCCAGGGCGGCTACATGGCAGCCGCATCCGACGAGGCGAAGGTGGACGCCTTCACCAAGCTGGTGCCCAGCGCGCTGTGGTGGTTCCGTTACGGTGCCTTGATGACGTTCCTCACAGGCGTCGTCCTGTTGCTTCTCATCTGGCACGCGGGTAGCTGGACGGTTGACATCATCCTGGCGGCTGTCATGGCGACGCTTATGTTCCTCAACGTCTGGGGAATCATATGGCCGAACCAGAAGGTTGTGATTGCATCCAACGAGTCCGTCCGCGACGGGGGCGAAGCGGATCCGGCCGCGGCGGGGTCGGCGGCCAAGGCGTTGCTGGCATCGAGAACCAATACGTTCTTCTCGGCACCGATGCTGTTTCTCATGGGATCCCATTCCGAGTTCATCCGCTCGGCGTTCGATGTGGATACCGGCGCGCCGCCTTCTTGGATTGGCTTGATCGTCGGCCTCGTGATCATCGCCGCGATCGAAGCGAACGCAATCTGGGGCAAGACCATGGTCCTCACAACCGTGAAGGGGGTCATCACCTCCAGCCTGGTGCTCACCGTCGTCATGGCGGTCGTCGCGACGCTGTAACCCGACCGGGAGCCCGCGATTCCGCGGGCTCCCGGTTCTTTCTTGAGACTGCGCCAGCGCCGAGATAATCTGTCCGCTTCCTAGCCCACCAGCGGGGACAGCACGGTGGCCGACGATTCACTGCCCACCATTGCCGCGGACCCGGAACGGGCGGGACGGCCGAGACCCGGGCGCGGCCGTAGCCGCGGCGGCTCGTCGTCGCTGCTCTTCGTCAACGCCGTCCTCGTCGTGTTGGTAGCCGCCCTCCTCGGAGCGGGCTGGTTCATCTTCGAGCAGCACCAACGCCTCGGGCGCGCCGATGCCGCATTGGCCGATGCGACCGGCCGCATCTCGAGCCTGGAGGATCGGCTGCGTTCGACCGATGAGTTGCTGACGGCATCGGAAACGGACTTGCTCACCAAGCTCGACGAGCATTTTGGCCAGATCGACCTGCTCTGGAGCAACTATCGGAAGCACCGGGACGCCCTCAAGGCTCTGGAGGCCACGGACACGACATTGCGAACCGCCGTTACCCGGGCGGACGCGAGCATCAAGGCCGTACAGGGCAAGACCGCTGCCTTGGAGACGGCGGTTACGCGTCAGAAGGATGTGGCCACGCGGGTGACCGAACTCGACGTTCAGCTACAGGCATTGATCACGCAGAACCGGGATGTCGTCGACCGTGCCAACTCCGCCTACCAGATGGCGTCGCGCCTGGAGGCTTCGATCGGGGCCGATGTGGAGCGGATGAAGGCTGACATCTCGGCCATCGACGCCCACCGCGCACAGGTCAACGCGGATATCGCGGAGCTCAAACGCATCGTCGGCGATCTGCGTCTGCGCTCGCCCTGAGCTCCGTCGACTTGGCCGCGGCCAGCGCCACAGTAGCCGCCGACCTGGCGGTCGACGCCTCCTGCCCCAACCCAAGCCGCCCCAACACCCCGTCGGGCTTCGGCACACTAGCGCGACGAAGTCCGACAGGCTGCCAGGCGCACGTCTTTCGCCGCCCACAGTCGGTCGACCCAGGCGTTAACGGCATCGCGGTCGACTTCGGGCAGAGGTAGAGCTTGGACGTCGACTTCGACGTCGGGGCTTTTGCCGCAGAGGAATTCCCAGAACGTCGGTGCGCCGCGCGGGTAGCGGATGGTCACATCGACCACCGCCTCCAGTTGATCGGAGAGATTCTCAAGGACCATGCCGAAGCCACCGGTTCGAGGATTCAGCAGCGACCGGTAGGGCGACCCCTGGGCGTCCCGTTTGGCCGGCGTGAAGCGGGTGCCTTCGAGGAACACCAGGACACTGGTGGGGCGCTGACGGAATCCGGCGCAGGCCTTGAGCGTCGCTTGCCGGTCGTGATCGCGTAACGCCGGGTTGGCGGCGATCTGCTCCCGGCTGTACCGGCGAACGTAGGGGAACTCGAGGAACCACATGGCGGGCCCGATGAACGGCACCCAGATGAGTTCCCGCTTGGTGAAGAACTTGAACTGGGGTATCCGGCCGTAGAGGGTGGTCACCAGGACCAGGATGTCGGCCCAGGTCTGGTGGTTCGACACGACCAGATACCAGGCATCGGGGCGAAGCGTCCGATCAGTGGATGCTTCGTCGTCGGTTTCATGGATTCGGGTGACGCCTAGGGTGCGCAGCATCCAACCCGCGCAGGCCACCCATCCGGCCATCGACCGCACCATCGCGGTGCCTAGTGGGATGCGCCGTTTTCGGGGGATCATGGGCCGTATCACGCCGAGGCAGAATATCAGCGTGCACCAGAAGACGCTGTTCAAAGCGATGAATACGAGCGCCACGGCGCCTCGGATTGGCTCGACCACGGCTGGCCTGTCAAGGGTCTCGTCCCGACAGTTCGATTGTGCGCCCGTCATGCGAGCGCGTAAACGCGACGTCGGGGGCAACAGCCCGTGCCGCTTCGTCGCGATTTGCCTGGTGCTTGCCATCGCGCTGGGTGGATGCACCACGGTCAGGTTCTACGCACAGGCGGTGACCGGACAGGCCTCGGTGCTGGTCGCGCGGCGAGACGCGCAAGCATTGATCGAAGCTCCCGGCACCGATCCGGCCTTGGTTCGGCAACTTCTCCTCGTGGCCCGGCTGTTGGGTTTCGCGGAGCACCACCTCCACCTGCCGGTTGGCGGACGGTACCGCAGCTACGTCGAGCTCGACGGCGTCCCCGTGTGGAACGTCGTTGCGGCACCGGAGTTTTCCACCCGTGCGTTGCCGCGGTGCTATCCATTGGTGGGATGTGCCGTCTACCGGGGCTATTTCGACAGGCGTGCGGCCGAGCGCGAAGCCGCACGGCTCTCGACATACCACGATGTCCAACTCTATCCCGTGACCGCGTACTCGACGCTCGGCTGGTTCGACGACCCGATCCTTGAGAGCTTCGTGCACTACGACGAGGCCGCGCTTGCCGACCTGATCTTTCACGAGTTGGCCCACAGCGTGGTATTCGTACCGGGCGACACGGGTTTCAACGAGGCCTTCGCCGGGTTCGTCGGCAACGCCGGCGCAATCGCCTATCTCGAGGCGACGGGTGGCGATGCGGAGGCATACGGGGAGCGGCTGCAAGCCGCCAAAGCCTACGCCGGTTTCCTGAGCCACTGGCGCAGCCGCTTGGCGTCCCTCTACCGTGAGCCCATTGCCGATGCGGCGAAGCGTCAGTTGAAAGGCGAGTTGTTCGCGGCGATGCGCAAGAGCTACCGGCGAAACCTCGCGTCGCTGGGCGGCGGACGCTACGACGCCGCCATGGCGCGGCCGTTCAACAACGCACGGCTGGCGCTGGTGGGCGCCTACGAGGACTCGAAGGGCAACTTCGAACGGTTGTTCAACGAAGTCGGGGGCGACTGGCAGGCGTTCTATGCGGCCGTCGCGGAACTCGCGGCGTTGCCCGAGGGTGAGCGCTGGCCCGTCGCCGATGTCGGCGAGTGAAGGGCGCGATGCAATTCGGCGTACCATAGGTGCACTTGGATGCGGAGCTCGGCATGCGCGCGGCCACATGCTTGGTATTGATCCCGCTCACCCTAGTGGGATGTGGCGATGCGGGTGGCGCCGGTCCGTCGGCGCGGGGTGGATTCGGCGGGCCGCCGCTGGTGGTCACCCAACCGGCAACCGTCCGCTCGATCGCCGACGTCGTCGAAGCGGTGGGCACGACCCATGCCAACGAGTCGGTGACGATCACCGCGAAGGTCACGGACTCCATCCGCCATGTCCGTTTCGAGGACGGCGGTTTCGTCGACGAGGGGGATGTCCTGGTCGAACTCACCAACGAGGAGCAGACGGCGTTGCTCCAGGAAGCCGAAGCCGGGATGCACGACGCCCAGACCCAGTACGACAGGCTCAAGAACCTCCTTGATCAGCAGAGCGTCCCCGTCTCCGACGTGGACGAGGCGCGGGCGCGACTGTCCGGCGCCCGGGCCCGCTACCAGGCGATCATCGCTCGCTTGGACGATCGGCTGATCCGCGCGCCGTTTGCCGGCGTGCTCGGTTTCCGGGAAGTGAGCGCCGGCACGCTCATCACCCCGGGTACGCCCATCACGAGCTTGGACGACGTTTCCGTCATCAAGCTCGATTTCGCGTTGCCTGAGGTACACCTCGGCGTGGTTCATCAGGGTCTGTCCTTGACGGCCGAGAGTGCGGCGTTTCCCGACCGGACCTTCGACGCCACGGTCCGTACCGTCGGTTCGCGGGTCAACCCGGTTACCCGGGCCGTGCCCGTTCGAGCCCATATCGACAACCCCGATGCCCTCCTGCGGCCGGGTATGTTGATGACGGTGCGGCTCACGACCGCGAGTCGCGATGCCCTCATGGTGCCCGAGACTGCGTTGTTGCAGCGGGGTATGGAGACGTTCGTCTACACCGTGACCGACGGGCTTGCCGGGATGACGATGATCGACCTCGGCATCCGTCGGGATGGTTGGGCGGAGGCGCGGTCGGGCCTTGCCGCGGGCCAGGAAGTCGTCGCCGAGGGCGTCATGAAGGTTCGCAACGGTGGCCCGGTGCGTCGTGCCGAACCGGTTGACCCGACCCCCGGCGACGTTGCTCCCGCGCTCGGTTCAGGCTAACCGCATGTGGCTCTCCGACACATCCGTCAAGCGACCGGTATTCGCCACCGTCATCAGCCTGGGCCTGGTGGCTTTCGGCGTGCTTTCCTTCAACCTGTTGCCGCTGCGTGAATACCCGGACGTGACCCCGCCGGTCATTTCCATCAGCACCTCCTATCCGGGTGCGTCCTCCGATGTCGTGGAGAGCCGTGTGACCACGGTGATCGAGGATCAGATCAGCGGTATCGAAGGTGTCACGGCGATGCGCTCCTCGAGTAGCGACGGCAGTTCGCGCATCAACCTCGAGTTCGATCTCGCCAGGAACATCGACGACGCGGCGAACGATGTCCGTGACCGGTTGTCCCGGGTCGTTCGTTGGCTGCCCGAGGACGTGCGCCCGCCCGAGGTGCGCAAGCAGGACTCCGATGCCCGTCCGGCCATGTACATCAATGTCGTCAGCGACGAATTGAACCGGATGGAACTCACCGACTACACCGAGCGCTACATCGCCGACCGCTTCGCGGCCATTCCTGGCGTCGCCGATGCCAGCGTCTTCGGCGCCCGCCCGGCGATGCGCATCTGGGTGGACCGGTTGGCGCTCGCCGCCCGGAACCTCACCGTCACCGAGATCGAGTCGGCACTACGCCGGGAGAACCTCGAACTGCCGGCCGGTCGCATCGAGACCGTCGACCGGGAACTCACTGTTCGGCTCGCCCGCGGCTACGAATCCGCGAAGGATTTCCGCGAACTGGTCATTGCGCGGGGTGCCGACGGTCACCTGGTGCGGTTGGGCGAGGTCGCGACGGTCGAGGTCGCACCCCAGGACCACCGCTCGATCTACCGGGCCAACGGGCTGCCGACGGTCAGCATCGGCATCATCAAGCAGTCGACGGCGAATACACTTGAGACGCTGGAACAGGTCAAGGACGAAATCGCCAAGGTCAACGACGCGATCCCGGACCACATGCGGATCACGACGGGATCGGACGACTCGGTGTTCATCCGCGCCGCGATAAACTCGGTCTACCGCACCATCGCCGTCACCACCGTGCTGGTGAGCCTCGTCATCCTGGTGTTTCTCGGGTCGTTCCGGACCATGGCGATTCCGGCGGTCACGATCCCGGTCTGCCTCGTCTCGGCGTTCATCGCCCTGGCGGCATTCGGCTTCACGGTGAACCTGATCACCCTGCTGGCGTTGGTGCTGTCCATCGGGCTCGTGGTGGACGACGCCATCGTGGTGCTCGAGAACATCCATCGTCGAATCGAGGAGGGCGAGACGCCCCTCGTTGCCGCCTACAACGGCACACGGCAGGTCGGCTTCGCGGTGATCGCGACGACCGCGGTGTTGGTGGCGGTGTTCACGCCGATCATGTTCCTGACCGACAACATCGGCGTGATCTTCGGTGAACTGGCGGTGACCATCGCGGCAGCGGTGGTGTTCTCGAGTGTCCTGGCGCTGTCGCTGACACCGGTGATGTGTTCCAAGTTCCTACGCGCCTCGGGCCGGGAAAACCGTCTGACGCAGTGGATCGATGGTGGCTTCTCCCGGCTCCGACGGGGCTACGTCAGCGCCCTGCGCGTGCTCATCCGGCACCGCTGGGTGGCCGTGCTGGCGGCGGCCGGCACCTTGGCGGCGGCCTACTACCTCTTCGATGTCGTGCCGCAGGAGTACGTCCCGGAGGAGGATCAGGGCGCCTTCATGGCAATGTTCTCGGGGCCGGAGGGCATGGGCATCGAACGGATGAAGCGCGAAGCTCTGAGACTCGAGGTGCCCGCGCGGCAGCTGATCGACCAGGGTCTCGCACAAGTCGTCGTGATGGCCGTCCCCGGTTGGGGTGGCAGCGCGTCCAACAGCGGCGTGATCATGGTCGTCATGACGCCCTGGGAAGAGCGCGATCTCAGTACCAAGGACGCAGCCGCGCGGGTAAACGCCGCGTGGCAGGAAATTCCCGACGTACGGGCTTTCGCCTTCGTTCGTTCCGGTCTGTCCCGAATGGGCGGCGGACAACCCGTTCAGTTTGTACTCGGTGGTCCTGACTACGAGACCCTCGCCGAGTGGCGCGACCTGATCTTCGAACGGTCTCGCGAGTTCCCGGGTTTGCAGCGTGTCGACAGCGACCTGAAGGAGACCCGCCCACAGGCGGTGGTGCGCATCGACAAGAACCGTGCCGCGGCCCTCGGCGTATCCGTTCAGAACATCGGCCGGACATTGTCGACAATGATGGGCGAACAGCGCATCACCACCTACGTCAAGGATGGTGAGGAGTACGACGTCGTCCTCCAGGCGCGCGACGACCAGCGCGCGTCCGCCCAGGATCTATCGAACATCTATGTGCGGTCGGACGGTACCGGCGAACTGATCCCGCTGGCCAACCTGATCCACGTCGACGAGCGGGCCGCCCCGGGCTCGCTGAACCGATACAACCGCTTGCGCGCCGTCACGATCACCGCGAGCCTCGCCCCGGGCACCGCCCTGGGCGAAGCGCTTGAGTTCCTGGAGCGAGTGGTGCGCGAGTCGTTTCCGGACCAGGCCAGGATCGACTACCAGGGCGAGTCCCTGGAGTACAAGGAGGCG
>CAZJRX010000046.1:12703-16983 GCA_964548145.1 uncultured Pseudomonadales bacterium
CTCACCCTTGGTTTGGCGCTGCTCATCGTGTTCCTGGTGCTCGCCGCCCAGTTCGAGAGCTTCGTACACCCGTTGGTCATCCTCGTCACGGTGCCGCTGGCGGTGGCGGGCGCGTTGCTCGGCCTCTACTTGACGGGTATGTCGATCAACATTTTCAGCCAGATCGGCATCATCATGCTGGTCGGGATAGCCGCCAAGAACGGCGTCCTGATCGTCGAGTTCATCAACCAGATGCGGGATGCGGGCCGTTCCTTCGACGAGGCGATCATCGAGGCGTGCGGGATTCGGCTGCGGCCCGTGGTCATGACCACGATTTCGACCGTGATGGGCTCGATCCCGCTGATCCTTGCCACGGGCGCGGGCGCCGAAAGCCGTACCGTACTCGGCATCGTGGTCTTCTCGGGCGTATCCCTTGCGACCTTCCTGACGCTCTTCATCGTGCCGTCGTTCTACGCGCTGCTCGCACGCAGAACCGGATCGCCCCAGTCGGTGGCACGCCGGCTGGCAAGCATGTTGTCCCCGAAGGAGGCGGTGGCCGAACCGCACGGAACAAACCCGTAGCGGCGGGGCTTGTCCCGGGCTTGTCCCCGCCCGCATTCCAAGTTGCGGGAAACACCGGCGCATCGGGGACGTCGGTTCCCAGTTCTCCCCCAAGTTGCGGACACACGCGCCTTCCCGGGGATTCTCGGACACACGCGATCGCGTTCCCACGCTCCCGGGGATTTTCGGACACACGCGATCGCGTTCCCACGCTTGTAGGAGATCTCCCCACGTCGACATCGGCATGGTCTGGGATTCTCGGACACACGCGATTCCGCTCCCGCGCCTGTAGGAGATCTCCCCACGTCGACATCGGAATGGTCTGATCCGGGTATCGGCAGGCCAGCCCGCCGAACCGTTGCCCGTCGGAGCGTGCCGTCGGGGCCGGGAAAGGTGTGGATTCGAGGTCGATCGGTGGGTCGGGGAAGGTGTCGGACGGCAGCGGGTGCCCCCGCCGCACCGCCTGGTGTCAGGCGGGCAGGGGGGTCTCCCGGAACTGCATGGCCCGGTCGGCGATCCAGTGTCGGAGCGCGGACTCGCTTCCGTATGCGCGTTGCCGCTTGCTGAGGGACATGGTCCTCGCCAGCCACCGCCCGACCCTGTCCGGGGTGTCGCCGGAAAGCGCGTTCTCCGTCCCGGCCATGGCGCGGACGAGTTCGATGTAGTCCGCCAACGTGATGTGGGGACGCGGTCGCCTAGGTCGGCGTTGCGGCTCGGGGTCGGCGCAAGGTGCCGGGCCCGGGGGTGCGATCGCGACCTCGGGTTCGTCATCGGGTGTGGGTTCGGCGTCGTTTGCGGGCTCGGACCCCTCGGCCAGGATGCCGTGCAGCGCACCGGCGTCGTCTTCCGCCGCAGGCAGCTGTGGGCTGCCGCCAAGGGTGGGCCCCGAGTTGAACTCCCGGGCGACGCCGCCGACGAGGAATCCGACCGGCGCGGCGGTCGCCGCCGGCAGAGGACCGGTGGCCTGAGTCTGTGGGTCGAGGCCGGACAGAACCGGTGCCAGGTAGTCCGCCAGGGCCTCGGCGCTGTTGACCTGCAGGCGTTCGGTGATGGACGTGTCGCGGATCGCTTCGATCCGCTTAGCGAGTTTTGCCCTCACGGGGTTGAGGTCGACGTAGGCCATGGCGGCGATCAACGCCTCCTCGGTGAGCAACGCGCCGGAGTAGAAGCGCTGCTCGAAGAAGTGGCCCGTGCGGTCGTCCTCGAGGTTGGCGCGCCGCGCAATGGGTTGCTTGAGGTGCTTCATGAAGTGCGACATCGATCCCAGCGAGCTGCGGGCGCGCGCGACGCGAGCGGGGTCGCCGAGCATGAGTTCGCGGCGTTCGGGCTTGAGTTCCTCGACGACGGAGCCGTGCACGGCGGGCGGGAACGCCTCGAACCAACGCCACACCACCTCCTCGTCGGACCAGTCGCGATGGGCGAGCGGATCGTGACGGAGAACGAGGTGGAAGTGGTTGCTGAGCACCGTGTAGGAGTAGATGTCGACGGCGAAACAGGGCGACAACAGGTGCAGCCGCTCAGTGAGCCAGTCGCGGCGGTGGGAGCAGTCGCGGCGGACGTCGTCGTCGACGCCGCAGAGGAAGGCGCGGCGGACGCAGCGCGACACGATGTGGTAGTCGCATTCGTTGGCAGGATCGACCAGCCGATGGCGCGGGGTTGTCATACGCCAATGGTCCCGGAAAGGGATCGCCGCCGGTATCGGCGAATCGCCACGGTTCCTGTAGGAAAGATCCCGGACCACTGTGCGATTTCGGCCCGTCCCGCCGTAGGACCGAATTCGCGTGTGTCCGAGTCCTACATGTGTCGGAGTCCTACACCCCGTCGGAGTCCTCCACCCCGGAGCGCGGGGAGCAGGAAGTCCCGGACCGGGTGCTTCAACTACGCATGCTGGAGGACGCTCTGGATTACGACGGCGATCCGGGCATCGTCGTGCTGTTGACCGGCGACGGGGCGGGCTATGTCGAGGGCGCGGGGTTCCACAGCGCGCTGGAGTGGATGCACACCTGCGGCTGGCGCGTGGAAGTCCTATCCTGGGCATCCTGGGCCCAAGCTACCAATTGGCGCATGCGGCGCTGGGCGGAGTCGAACGGCATCTTCGTGTCCTTGGACGACCACTACGAGGCGATCACGTTTCTGCAGCCGTCGAGGCCCGGTTTCGAATTCGCGCCGCCGAGGGATGCTGGACAGCCGGACGTCAATCGCCGGCCCGTTTCGCCAAGGAGTGGTACTTGAGTCCCTGTCGTGTAGCGAACGCCAAGTAGCGGGCATCCCGGGCCACCCGGCCAGTCGAGCCCCGCGTCGCCTTCAACCTTTAGCAACAGAGCACGACACCGTTCCTACCGGTCGTACCCACCGGCCACCGATTCGCAGTCATCATATTCGCCAAGCCGCCGCTTGTCGGGCGGCCTAAGTCTTCTCCCGATCAAAGTCCAAGCAGGATAATCTTCCAACATCGCCCTCGCTTCTCCATGGCTCTCGTACTCCATCCCCTGACATGCCTTAATCCCACAGTGGTGGCATCGATCGCATACGAGTCTCGCCTGCTTGCATGGGCAACGCTTGCAATTATCAAGGTACAAGGGCCATCGACCACATATACCACAATAGGCCAATATCGTCTGCCATTCCCCATCCACGCGAGCCTTAAGGATGTTCAATCCAGAAAGTGAAATTTCCGACAGCTTATCCACAAGCATCGGGTTTCTTCGAAGCAAAGTCGCTAGTGTGTCGATCAAGTTCCAGACATAGCGACGCGGATCGTAAAGACCAAGCGGGTACGACCTCCCTATCGTCCCTATCGCCCCCTGCACGAACAAGTGATCCTTGATCTGCACTGCACATTCCCCTGCCTGCTTCCGATTCCATAACATCCACATCAGGACAAACCAGAACAACGTTCGACGGGACAGCCCAAAGGGGCGAACTAGCCTGCATATGGCACGGACGACCTCAGTATCTCCATCTTCGACCTCGGCCCGCCCGCGCGCCACCGCGATGCTTCTCATCCACTTCATCCACGCATGGACGGGGAAACCGGACACCACAATCAACTCGCGGACCTGACCATCCAGGCTATTCCAATCAGGCATAGCCTCGTAGTGTTCATCGATATACTCGAACATCCATCCGGGAACGCGACTCTTCCATCCGTGTTGACTTCCGGTTTTGAGCGCGAGGCCTAGCGCCACGCTCCCTTCTCGTATCGCCTCATAAAGGGATTCCACGTCGGAACGTGAAACCTCCCCAAGAACTATCGTATGCGGACATTCCGTGTGTGCCGCGTCCTGGCCAACGATGGAAACGGTACCCACGATTGAAACGTCGGTATTGCTCTCCCGCTTATGACGCTTCCAAAGCTGCTCACCGTACCGTTCCGGATCGTCGCACCGAATGTTCTTGACGTCCAATGGTCTCTCATCTGCACGCAAATCAAGCGACTGCCAGCCACTCTGGACTTTGGGATTGAGTTGCTTGATCGAAACGTCTTCGACGGCGCATTTCAACATTTCATAGTAGCGTAGGGCTGCCTTCTCCCCGCTGCGCGCCCATTCCAGTCGGTCTCGATCATCCCCATGGGGTTCTCTGCCGTGCCAACACCGAACCAACTCCCTATCCTCCGAGTGAAGATTCGGGCGAAACTTCACTTCGGGGGTGGAATCTTGAAGCCGTTGTACTATGAGCTTTGGGAGTAACGACCGCCAGACCTTTGCGATGGTGGTCTCTGCCCGGCATATACGACG
>CAZJRX010000047.1:0-12357 GCA_964548145.1 uncultured Pseudomonadales bacterium
TGCGTAGTTGGGTATCTGCGAGATGCCGTAACGAAACTCAAGCGGTGGCGTATCGGCAACGACGGCCGCCCAAGGGCAAACTGACAGGACGAACAGCACCAGCGTGAAGTTCCTGCATCCGGCGCGCGGTGTATCTATGCGAGCGTCCACGCCGGAGCCGGGTCGTGGGTGTGCACGGCACAACGGATCATAGGGAACGGGCTTGTTGTGTCCCGTATCGAGCCACCCGGTTCTGCGGGCGACCGCGCGCCCTTTGGGCGCGTTAGGGTCGGCCCTACGGGACGGAAAAACGAACGCGCGCACAACGGGACACGTTAGAAGATCTCCACGGCGATTCCAGCTTTGTCCATTGCTTCCCGCTCCTCGTCGGTCCAAGGGCGGGGCGCAGGTATGTCGCGTTTCCTTGTTGGTCCTGAGCATACAATGATGTACGCCCGACGAGGGTTATCGGTCGTGTTTGGGGCAGTATGATGCAGGGTCCGGGAGTGGTGAAACGTGGCACCCCCGGGTGCCAGTGGACAGGCAATGGCCCTCGACGGGTCGACGTCGTCGGTCACCAATCCGTGAATCAGCGGGTCGTTGTCGATGTGGCGATGCCAACGCAGATCCTCTTTGTGTGAGCCCGGAATGAACTGCATGCAGCCACTCTCGACCGTTGCTTCATCCAAGGGCATCCAGACGCTGAGGCTGTTGAGGTAGACATCCGGATTCCAATAGGCCTCATCCTGATGCCAGGGCGTTTCGGCGCCGTACTTCGCCGGCTTGAAGATCATGTGTCCGCCTGCCGTGACCTTCTCGTCAACACGGATTACGGAGCGCACCCGTTCTAGGGTGCGTCCCCAAAGATCCTCGGAAACTCAAGTGGCTACAAACCCGGTCTCCAGCGAACCTCCAAGCCAATCGAACGTGGCTCGGTCAGCGTGCCGGATGCCGGTGCTCCGGCGATGGTGGACAGATGCAGGTATTCGATGACACCGATTTCGTCGAATACGTTCTGTACGAAAAGCGATGTCGTAATCGCTTCGTCAGGCGACGTCCATGTGCCCCGAACGTCGAGTCGCCCGTACGCCGGCAATGTGGAGACGTCGAAGTTGCTGAGATCCGATGCACGTTCGTCAACCCAGCTGTAGGTGCCAAGCACCTGGAGGTTGCCGGCTATGGCGCCGCTCAACGGCGTTTCGTAGCTCGCCGTCAGCGCGAACTTGTGGTTCGGCTGCATCGGCAGCTGGTTGCCTGTCATGTCCGTGGGAAGAACGTAGACACTGGTGGTCGGCTCGCCGGTATTGAAGTCTATGTGGTTCCATGTTCCCGTTTCCGGATTGGGGTGGCCCCGAACGACCTCGAGATGCGGGCCGATCTCGGAGTCGAGATAGGCATAGAAGCCGCTAAGGCGCCAGTTGTCGTTCACATAGTAGATGAAGTCAACCTCGCCACCCCAGATTTTGGTGTCCCTGATGTTGTCTGTGAACTCAATGATGGGCGAAGCGGAAAACTGACTGAACAGCCCGTCGGTTACACGATCTCTTGCATCCTGAGGCTCGATCGAGCCCGTAATCTGCCAGCACCTCGCGGTACTCGGCGGGCGGCTTGATCGCCAACTGTCGGCGAACTTCGTCGACGGGCAAGCCCAAGTTGTCGGCCTAGTCTTCGCCCGGCAACCAACTTGCGGGCCTCCGCGCCCGAACACGAACATCACAACGATTTCTCCAGCGAGCATCCCTACGCCCGCACCCAGCAAGATGGATCTCATCCCTGCGGCTCTAGCCGGTCTGCAGGGCAACGAAACGCGCGTATGCGCCTTGTGGATCGACCATCAGTTCATCGTGTGTGCCGGCCTCTCGAATCCTCCCGTCTTGGAGAAAGACGATCCGATCCGCTTGTCGAATGGTGGACAACCGGTGGGCAATGACGATGACCAGGCGTTCATCACTGACCGAGCGCAGCGAAGCGACCAGGGCGTTCTCCGTCTGCGGATCGAGGGCGGCGGTAGGTTCGTCGAGGATCACGATGGGCGTGTTCCGCAGCAGGCCGCGAGCGATGCACAGGCGCTGTTTCTGCCCGACCGAAAGGGTGTCACCTGAGCGCCCCAGTTGGGTGTCGATCCGCTGCGGCAGATCGTCGACGAAGTCGATGGCACCGGCGGTCGCGAGGGCGGTACGCATGTCCGCCTCGCTGGCATTCGCGGCGACCAGGGCCAAATTCTCGCGGATCGACTCCGAAAGTAGGAGGTGTTCCTGGAAGACGTAGGACACCTGCGAGCGCAGCGAGTCGACGGATACGCGGGCGATGTCCTGACCGTCGAAGAGCACCCGTCCGCGCTCGGGCCGGACAAATCCGGGGATCAGATAGGCGAGCGTGGTCTTGCCGGAACCCGTGGCACCGACGATGGCCACAAGTTCGCCCGGGTGCAGCGTCAGGTTGATGTCCCGTAACACGGGGGGACCCTTGGGGTAGCTGAAATCGACATGTTCGATCGTCACTGCGGATTCGAGTGGCCGTAGCGCCGGCTGCGCGGCGGCCGACGGTTCAGCGGGCAGATCGATGAAGAAGAACACGCGGCGCAGGGCGGCGGCGTTGCCCTGGATGTCGATCCACGCACGCCCCATGACGAGTGCCGCGCCGCCGAGCTGCAGCGTGATGCCGAACAGCACGGCAAAGTCGCCCGGCGTCAGCTGACCGGCGATGATGCGGTTGGTGATGATGAGTCCAACCAGCCCGGCGGCCAGCAGGCCGGACGTGTTGGTGATGAAACCGATCAGGATCTCCACGAACTTGACGTGACGGAAGCGGCGGAACGACTCCAGACTCCTAGCCTCGAGGCGTTCTTTTTCCCGCTCGCTACCGCCCAGGCTCTGCACGGCCGCCATGTTGCTGAAACCCTCTTCCAGGGCATTGGTCGTGGCGCTGCCGGCGGCGCGGCTGTTCTGCTGTACGCGGCGGGCCAGCGACGAAACGGGAATCGTGCACAAGAGCGCCACCGGAACCATGGCGGCGGCGATCCAGATCAACTCCGGCGCCACTCTGCCGTAGCTGTAGTGCATGAGATACAGCGAGATCACGGCGCCGAGCAGCGCGAACAGCGGCGTGAGCACCAGCGTGTAGCACATCGCCGGGATCATCGGCGCGTCGTACATGACACGGTACACCGCATCGCCGATGCGATGGTTGTCCAGGGTCGGCATGGGCAGGCGTGACATGCGTCGGAAGCAGGTCGTGCGCAGGTCGTTGCTGAGCTTCTGGGAGAGGCGAATCTGCACCATCGCCTCGGTGACGCCCAGAATGCCGGTGGCGCTGCTGTTCCCGGCATTGAGCGCATTCTCCGCCTGGGTTGCACTGTCTTCGCCCTGCGGCGGGCGCAGCCAGGTACCTTCGCTACCCCAACCAAACACGCGGCCGAACAGCAAGAGCTTCGCCAGAACCACCAGTGCTAGTGCCGTCATGATTTCCATGGGCGCCATCCCGCGCAACAGCACCACCAAGGGTTCCACATGGGGCGGAAACGCAACGTCGGTGGTGTCGAACGGTTGGCCGAGCAGCACCTGATCCACCAGGATCTTCCCCAACCAGACGATATAGAGCCCGGGAATCAGCGCCAGCGTCGCCAGCAGGAGCTTGGCCGCAAACAGGCCCGGTGCCCGGGCGATCATGCGCAACGCCCGACCCAGTAGTTTTACGGTCTCCAGATTGGAGATTCGCGGCGCCGTGTCGATCCGGTCGTCGTACTGTGCCAGTTGATTCCACGTCGGCTGGCCTTCGTTCTGGAACTCGGCCTCAGGCATCGTCGGCCTCCCCGACGAGTTCCGCCGCGACAAAACGCCGGTACGCCCCCTGCTGGCGTTGCATCAGGCCATCGTGGGTGCCGGTCTCCGCGATGACGCCGTTCGCAAGGAATGCAATCTGGTCCGCATTGCGAATCGTGGACAGGCGGTGTGTGATCAGGACCACGATGCGCTCGCGCCCCCACACGGCAAGGTTGGCCAGGACACGGTGTTCGGTCTCGGCATCCAGGGCGGCCGTGGGCTCGTCCAGAATGAGAATCGGCGTATCGCGCACCACGGCGCGGGCGATGGAAAGCCGTTGTCTTTGCCCTGTCGAGAGCTTGCCGCCCCGCTCGCCGAGTTCGGTCCGGTAACCTTGCGGCATACGACGTATGAACTCGTCGGCACAGGCGACCCGCGCGGCACCCTCGATGTCGGCCGGCGACACATTGCTCGCGGCGTAGGCGATGTTGTCAGCCACGGTGGCGGCAAACAGGACGTTCTGCTGCAGTGCGATTGCCACGCTGCGGCGCACTTCCGCAATGCGAATGTCCTTGAGATCCGTGCCGTTGACCGCGATGGTGCCGTCCTCGGGATCGTAAAGGCGTAAGAGCAGCGACATCAGTGTCGACTTGCCCGATCCGCTGGCGCCAACGATGGCGGTGACGGTGCCACGCCTTGCCGTCAGCGTCGCGCCCCTCAATACAGGCACCCCGGGTACGTATGAGAAGGCGACGTCGTCGAACCGGATGTGTTCGATCGGCGCCGGTACGGCAACCGCGTCGGCGCGGTCGACGACATCGGGGTCGAGATCCAAAAGCAGATACGCCCGGCGCAACCCCATGGTGAGATCCTGCAGATTGCCCCAGACGGCGGCCAGCACGTGCCCGTAGGCCGCGGTGAATTCCAGCCGGCCCTGGGTGTATTGGAATGCGCCGAGATTCCACACAGTGAAACCGGCAATGGCGATGGCGCCGGCCGCGAAAGTTGCCTCCCCGCGTACCGTCCAGCCCGCCATCAGGTACAAGGCGAGGAGCATCAGGAATCCCGTCAGCACCCACACGCCGATCCACATGACGTAGAGGTGCAGGCGAAAGTAGAAGGCGGCGTCCAAGGCGCGAACCGAGTCGTCGTCAAACCGTCGGGACATGGCGCGTTCCGCGAGGTTCGCCTTGACCACGCGAATTGATGCGAAGGCCTCCTGAATCCGCGACGTAAGACGTGCATTGGTCTCCCGTGCCCGCAGCGAACGGCGTTGCAGCCGAGGCGTGTAGCGGGCGATGTACCACACTCCCGGTACGAAGCCGATGACCAGCAACAACCCGATGGCTGGGCTGAAGATCGAGATCATGACGAGTCCGAATACCAGGTAGCCGATCGCCTCGATGGGAAACAGGATGACGCCCGACACCACGCTGGTGATCATCGCGCTGTCCTGGTAGACACGGTAGATCGCGTCGCCGGTCTGTGCGTGGCTGTGGTAGCGGAGCGACAAGTGTTCCGCCTTCTCGATCATCGCGACCCGCAGGGTTTGGTTGATGCGCTGCAGAATCCACACTTGGTAGTAGTCTCTGACCTGTCCAATGAGAAAACGCAGGTACCAGGCGAGACCGAACAGCAGGAAGACGCCATTGCGGACATTGCGGCGCTGCGTCTCGGTCAGCAGTGCCGGCGCCTCGGCATCCTCGTCCACCGTGGTGGGCGGCAACTCGTGCGTCTCGCGCACGTAGCTGTCATCCAGCAGAAACAGCCTCGCCTGTTCCGGCTCAAGCTTTTCGCCGAGGAGCACCTTGTTGCTGAACAGGTCGGCACCGAGGAATGCCGACCCCATGAGCAGCGCCTCACCGGTGAAGATGAGTGTAAAGAGCAGGACGATGTGGCGGATCTGCGGGCGCAGGTAGGGCCATGTTCGCAGCAGCAGCCTTGCCAGTTCGCGTGGCGGAATTCGGTCGGACTCGGTTGCCTCAGAAGCCTTCAACGGGTTCCTCCACCATGTTTGCGCTGCCGACCCGTGACGCCTTGGGCACTCGACTCCACCTGTTCGATGTCGAGGAATTGGTCTGCGGCCACCATGTCATGCTGCGTCTCGGTACCGTCTGGCCACAGCACTCTGACGTCCGCAGCAGTCGCAGGGCCCAAGCCGAAGTGCACCTCGAGCGGACCGTGGGAGACGTAGTGGTTCTGTGCGCCGAGCACGCGCACTTGGGTGGCGCCGTCCGCAGTCACGAAGACATGTGCCCCCACTGCGTGGCGATTGGTCCCAGTGCCGATCAGCCGAATGGCGAGGTGGTGGTTGTCGTTCACGGTCGTGTTCCGGTAGAAGACGACGTTGTCCGAGTCGTTGTTGCTAACGGCAATATCGATGTCGCCGTCGCGGTCTGCATCGAAGCACGCGATCCCCCTGCCCTGGCCGTCGTCGGTAAGCCCGACCGCCTCGGCGCGTTCGTTGAAGACGATGCGGCCGGGCTCGGTGTTGTAAAAGAACCGGATGGGGTCGCCGCGGTAGTCCTTGTCCAGCGTCCCCCGGCCGCCGTTGACGTGGACGATGTCCAGCCGGGTGTCGTTGTCGATGTCTGCCGCACAGGCCCCCCAGCCCCAGCCGCCATCCGCCGTCCGTGACGAAACGGTAACGTCCTCGAATATCCCGTTGCCCAAGTTCCGGTAGAAACGGTTCCCGCGCAAGGCGTCCTCCGGCGCCGAAGTGACGTCCAGGTTGTAGATGGAGGTGACGAACCAGTCGATGTTGCCATCGTTGTCGAAATCGCCGACGGCACCGCCCATGCCGTTCTGATCGATGATGACGTCTGTGTCGGTGACGTTCGTAAAGGTGCCATCGTCGTTGTTGCGGAACACCTGCGAGTCGTCGAAATCGGATGACATCAGGAGGTCGCTGTCACCGTCGCTGTCGATGTCGGCGAAGTTGGCGGAAAAGCTGACGTCGGCATTGTCCTCCACCAACGTCTCCGCGATCCCGGACTCGAAACTCCGGTTGGTGAACGTGCGGTCGCCGTTGTTGCGGAACACAGTCTCCGTATCGTCCCCCCGAAGGTAGGGGTTCTGCCAGTGGGTTAGGAACAGGTCGAGGTAACCGTCCCGGTCGTAGTCGAAGAAGGTGGCACCGATCGTGTTCCGGGCGGTGATGACGATGCCGCTGCTCGCGGTGATGTCGACGAACCGGCCCTCTTCGTCCAGACGGTTCTCGAAGAGGCTGATGGGGTCGCGTTCCACCGCGCCGACGAATAGGTCCAGATCACCGTCGCCATCGATGTCGCCGAATGCAGGACCGGAACCCCAGTGCGTCAGGTCGAGACCTACCTGCGCGGCGACATCCCGGTATGTCCCGTCGCCGCGATCCTCGAACAGGGAATTCGGTGCCGAGTTGCCGCCCACGAGGTAGAGGTCGACATCGCCGTCGCCATCGTAGTCTGCGGCGGCAATACCGCCGGAGAAGAACTCGGGGTCGGTCATGTCGGGCACCTCACGACCAAAGTCGCGACTGAGGCCGGCGTTCAGGTCTCTCGTGAAGCTGATGTCAGCATTTCCGGCGTTGGACCCGGCCGGGCTAGGACTGGGAGGTGCTGTGGGACCCGGCATTGGCGGGCTCCCGCCGCCCCCGCCGCCGCAGGAAGAGAGAATCAGAACCGCCGATGCCAACACCGTGCAGCGGCACGCGCGTGTCGGGTTCAATGGCAGCGCACGGTAGGCGAGCCGTGGGAGGCGCCGAACCGATACCACGGCGCCTCCCCGAGGGGTCGCAAACGCAATCGGTCTAGTCTATTGAACGCGGGAAAAGGCCCTCACTCGAGTCGCATTGCGATGCCGTATTATGGCCATCACTCATCGGGCTGGGGTGCCTCCGCTAGCGTTTGTAGCGAACCTCCAGTCCGATCCGCCGGGGCGGCGTAAGCCTGCCCATGGTCTTGCCGTATTGGAATTGGGCCAAGGTCTCCCGAATGCCGACCTTGTTGAGCACGTTCTGCACGTACCCGGTTGCGCTCCACTTCCCGTCCGGGGATTCCCAACTCGCCCGGACATCCCATCGCGAAAAGCCCGGGATCCGGTATTCGGGATCGTTGCCGATATCGATGTACCGCTCGCCCACAAAGCTGAACGCAGTGAGGTATTGGACCCTGCCGCCTCGCTGCAACGGCATGGTGTATTGGGCGACGAGCGCTCCCTTGTGAGGCGGTTGCTGAGGCAACTGGTTGCCCGTTACGTCGACGATTTCGGGGAGCAACCGAGTACTGGAGCCGCTGTCGCGAGACCAGTAGGCGACTTCCTTGTATTCGGCATTCGGCCCCCCTACCGGAAACTCGTGCGTGCCTAGCTCAGAACCGAGATAGGAATAGAATCCGGAGAATCGCCAACGCTCGTCGGCGTAGAAGGTAGCCTCGACCTCCGCTCCCCAGATGCTCGTGCCGTCGATATTCTCGGTATATTCAGCGTAGAACTTGCCGGACTCGCCGGTCGGCGCAAAAATCCTGTCTATCTCTTGAACGGCCTGGAACTGGAAGTCGTCGTAGGTATTGTAGAACCCGCTCGCCGTCAGCTGCAGTCGATCATCGAGGAACAGGCCTTTTACCCCGGCCTCGTAGTTGACCAGGGTTTCTTTGTCGAAATACTCCTGCAAGGTTATCTCGGCACCCTCGAATCCGCCGGCACGGTATCCCGTAGAGATGCGTCCGTAATACATCACGTTCCTGTCGCTAGGCGAGTATTCGGCACTGACATGACCGATCGTGGCGTCCCATGCGCGGGGTGCCCGATTGTCTCCTGCCCACAACGCCGTCATGTCGAGCGATAGGGGTATGCCAGCCCGAGGGGGTGCCCAAAGCGTCGTGTCGATAAGGTAGTGTCCGCGGACAACCAGGCTCTTGTCGTCTTCCGTCCAGCGGATGCCGCCAGCCAGTCGCCATTCGTCGTTGAGCTGGTATTCCGCATTCGCAAAGGCCGCCAGGGTTTCGTTTTGGGCAAGATTGTAGAAGCTAAGCCAAACCTTATGGTCGTCGGTGTCGGGGCAGGTCACCTCCCAGGTGGGGAACCAGCCTCCGTAGGTTGCGTACCAATCGGCGAGATAGCCTGCACAGTCCGCAAAACCGAGTTCCCGCGCCCTGGCGTCCACATCGACGAAACGCGGCCACGTACGTTCCGGGTGTGCGCTGAAAGGCGTGTAGTCGTAGACATCGTACTGCCAACGAGTGTCGTTGGAGTAGGCGTACGCGCCGACGATGAAATCGAGCGGCCCGTCGAGATTCGAAATCAGCTGCAATTCGTGGGAGACCTCTTCGCTGTTGAAGTGGTAGTGCCATTCCTGGTCCAGAAACGGCACGGGGTTGTCCGCCGCCACAAAGGGTTCGTTCGGGTCCGGCACTCGAGAGGTCAGATCGTTGTCTGCAGACCGTTCGGTATCGGCCTTGGAGTTGCCGCCGACGTATCGCAAGGTGAGATTGTCCGTGATGTGCCAATCGGCGGAGACCGTAAAGCGATCGCTGGTGCTGTCCGTCATGCCACTCCGATTCGCGAGTATCTTGTCCTCCGGATCGGAACACAGGGGTGCCCAGAGCTCGTCCGGCTGCGGGTAGTAGCCGTATCGGGCACGGAACGCTTCAGCCGCGGCAGAACCGTCGTACCGGCAGTTGCCAAGAGACGGCACATTGACCGTGTAGCCAAACCACTCCGGGGAAAATTCCGAATCCTCTCGGTTCGGCTCGCTCAACATGGTATGCACATCGGGCGTGCCCGTGTCCCGGACGTATTGGTAGCGGAGGTTGACATCGACGCGATCTGTCTGAAGGCGCAGTTGGGGCGCAATGGTTCGCTCATCGGGCGCGTCGTAGTCGTCGCCGACACCGAGATTCTCCGTTGCGCCGTCACCGGTGTGGTAGCCGCCGGTCATTCGGTAGCTGAGCGACTCGGTGAGCGGACCCCCAAACGCGATGTTGAAGCGTTGCGTGGCCTGGTCTGTGAACTGCGCCAGCATGTCCAGTTCCCGCGACTCGCCAGGACGTTTGTGCACGTAACTCAAGGATCCACCGATGGAGTTGCGTCCGTGCAGCGTGCCCTGAGGTCCTCGGGCGATCTCGATCCGCTCCAGATCGAAAAGATTCGGTGAGATACCGAAGGTGTCCACGGTGTATACGCCGTCGACGTAGGTGGCAACCGAAAGGTCCGCGTTGGTTTCACGGGCATTGACGGTCTGGATGCCCCGCAGGCTGCTGTGGTTGAAGTCGCCGTCCTCCGCAAGCTGAAGTCCCGGCGTGAGTGCTTCGATGTCGGCGTTGGTCGCCATGCCCAGCTCTTCGATGATCTCGCTGGTAAACGCACTCATGGTCACGGGCACTTCGAGAATGCTCTCCTCGCGCTTTTCCGCAGTGACGATGATCACCTCGATGGCGCGCTCGTCGGAATCGGTGTCGTCGGACTCGCCGGCGAAGATTCCCGGCGCCGCGAGCACGGCGGCGACGGTCGCGCCGATGCGGCGCAGTAGCGGCGTCCGCCTGGGCACAGGTGGAGCGGTGGTTTGGGCAATGGCGGTCATTTGTTCATCCCTCTCTACAGGTGGCTCTGCGCGTACAACCGAGATAACGCGTTGATTGGTGAGCACACCGGCCAAGCCCGACCCGTCCAGCAACCGTACCAGGGCTTCCTCGATGGTGTAGCGCCCGACCACCGGGTTCGCCCTGCGGTCCTCGGCAAGCTCGAAGGGGAACAGCAGCAGGCTCTCGGTCTGCTCCGCGAGCTTCCTCAGTGCGGCGGGCGCGTCGGCGTCCCTGATGTCGATGTCGTAGCGGCGACCTTCGACATCCCCTTGGGCAAACAGGGCAACCTGTAACGCGCACGCCGCCAGAACCCAGCGGAGTCCCCACCGCGATCCTCCGACCCAAAGACGCCGGACCGCGCTCGGCGCACTCACATCGACTAGGACTGTTCGTCGTGGCAAATCCGCCAGTGCATTGACGGGGCTCCGCCCGTGAAAGGGCTCCACCATCGGCGTCACCCGTCGCCGCGCGAGAGCTCTACCCGGTGGTCGTCGGTGCGGGACACGCGGATGCCGAAGCTGGTCTCCAATACCTCCAGCAGGGCGTCGGTCTCGCCGGTGCGGAAGACACCACCGATGCGCATGTCGCGGATCGCCGGATCGACGATGTGCACTTCGGTGTCGGTGTACCGCCCGACTTCGTCGATCACGTCGGCCAGGGTCTCGCCGGAAAACGTCAGCAACCCCTCGCGCCAGGACAGCGACCGGACAACCTCGGACGTGCTCAGGTCCTGAACCGCCTCGAGGTGGTCACTTGGGCCGTTGAAACGCACCGTCTGCCCGGCGACGAGCAAGCCGAGCGATTCCTCCAGGGCCGGGAACTCCTCGACGATGCCGGCGGGCGTTGCGAGGGATACGCGGTCCAGATCGACCACACCCTCCGACACGGTGACCTCGACATCCGTCTTGAGGACCCGGACCCGGAATGCGGTGCCCACGGCCCGGACCGCACCCATGGCGGTATAGACGACGAAAGGCACGTCGGGGGCGCTGGCCACCTCGAAGTGCGCTTCGCCCCGGCTGAGAATCACGCTGCGAAGCTCGGGCGTCACCTTCACGCGAAGCCGGGTGTCCGTGTTCAACTGCACCGTCGACCCGTCGGCGAGGGCCACCGTCTGCATCTCGCCAACGGATGTGGCGAACGCGCCCGTTGCGATGCCCGGTGCCGCTTCCTGCGAATCCTTCCCCCAAGGTGCAAGCATGGCGGCAAGGACCAACGCGACCGCGGCGCATCCCACGGCGAGCGTGGGCCGAACCAGCGGGATTGGCACCCGTGCGGCAAGGTCACGCCAGAAGCGGACCCTCGAACGTCCGAGCGGAACCGCCAGTGCCGCAAGCGCGTCCATGCGGTCCCACAACAGTGCATGGCGTTTCAGGGCATCGCGATGGGCGGGGCCTCGCTCGAGCCAAGCGACGAGTTCGCGAAGCTCGTCGCCGGACAGCGGCTTCTCGCCGTCGAGCCGCACAAGCCACTCGCAGGCTTCATCGTTGATCGCGTTGCGGTCAATGAAGTCGAGGACTCTGCCTTTGGTCACGGTGTGCTCTTCACTTTTGCATCCGGTCGAGATATTCGCCGCACTCCCTCACGCCCTTCGCCAGGTGTTTTTCAACCGTGCTCACCGCGATTCCCAGCCGGTTGGCGATCTCGCGATGCGACAAGGCGTAGACCTTGCGCAGCAGGAACACTCTGCGGCACTGCACGGGGAGGCGGGAAACGGCTCGGCAATATTGGGCGAAGGACTCCTCGGCTTCGATCTCGGCTTCAACCTTGCAGTCGTCTAGGACCGTCAAGTCGTCCAAATCCGCCATCGTCTCGGTCAACTGATTGGATTTCCTGGCCAAATCGCTGAGTACCAGATTGCGCGCGATGGTGAACAGGAATGACCTGGGCCGGCGGACGCGCCTCGCCTTCTCGGCATTGAACGCGCGCAGAAACGCCTCCTGGGTGACGTCGTCCACGTCGTCCCGCGACGCCACGAGCCGGGAGACAAAAGCCCGGAGCGCGGACTCGTGCTCGCGAAACGCAGCCGCGATGCCGGATTCGACGGTCCTCGGTCGTCC
>CAZJRX010000047.1:12367-16718 GCA_964548145.1 uncultured Pseudomonadales bacterium
TCGGCGAACTTCGTCGACGGGCAAGCCCAAGTTGTCGGCCCAGTCTTCGCCCGGCAACCAACTTGCGTGCCGTCCCGCCCGATAGGCGTGCCACACCGCTTGCAGCGCCTGCGGGCCCAAATGCCGCACCGCGCGGAACGCGCCCACGACGACGATGAGGGCGACGCCCCGGTTCTTCGTCTGGGCGTAGGTGAAAGCCAGCAGGCAAAGTTCGCCGAAGGGGTCGCGTCCGTACTGCGTGACGGTGTGCCACAGGTCGTGCTGGTCGCGCATGCGTTCGCCGAATCGCTTGAGATCGGGATCCTTGAAGTTGTAGGCCTCGACGCCCTGCTCCATGCTCGCTGCGACAAGGCCGTCGGCGGACAGCGACTCGCCGTATATGAAGTCGTAGTAGGTGCGTCCGAGGGTGCCGGCGGGCATGGCGGCGAGCGCCTCCCGGTCGCGCAAGGTGTCGATCAGGTCGATGCGGTCACGCAGCACCCGCGCCCCGACCTCGGTGGTTCGGAACCGGCGCAGACCCCGCTTGAGCGCGGGCCGGCCCAGCGCCCGGACGATTTCGAAAACTCGGGGCGTGTCCTCCGGGTTGTCGATCAATTCGTTGAGGGCTCGCAGGGCGACGCCGATACGCATACTCTTTAGCCAATTCGCGTCCATTGCTCGGTCTCGACCGCAATTCGCCGTTTGTGGCGAGTCTACCGCAACGTGGGCGGATACCGTTGCGAATAGGAGGGGAAATGACCACTCGAACCGTACTCGTCACGGGGGGTGCCCGCGGCATTGGCAAGGGCATGGCGAAGAGTTTCCTCGAAGCCGGGCACCGGGTGATGATCGCGGACCTGCCCGGGGGTGGCGATTGGCGCTACCCGCTCGGTTCGGACAGCGAGATGACCAGCACGGTCGACGAGTTGTCCGCGATCGGCGAAGTGCGGTGCACGCCGGTCGACGTCACCGAAGCGGCGTCCTGCGAACAGGCGGTTCGCTCGACCGTGGACGCATTCGGCGGCGTCGATGTGCTGCTTAACAACGCCGGCGTCATCGACAGCGGCCCCATCGAGGAATTCGGGGAAGCCCAGTGGGACGGGATCTTCGCGGTCAACGTCAAGGGGGTGTTCCTGATGACCCGCGCCGCCGTGGCGAGTCTCCGGGCATCCGACGACGCCGCCATCGTCAATACGGCATCCATCGCCGGCAAGCGCGGCTCGGCCCGGCTCGCGGCCTACTGCGGTTCGAAGTGGGCCGTGATCGGCATCACCCAGTCCTTCGCCCAGGAACTGGCCCCCGACGGCATCCGCGTCAACGCGTTGTGCCCCGGCATGGTCGGCACCGCCATGTGGCACGACCACCTGATGGCCAACCAGGGCGATCCCGCATTTCAGAAGCGCACGTCCGACATCATGCCCCTAGGCCGACCGCAAACCGTGGAAGACATGGGTCAGGCAGCCGTGTACTTGGCTTCGGCGCCCAACGTCACCGGTATCGCGCTGAACGTGGCCGGCGGTTACGAAATGCACTGACTGCCGCGATACCGGACGACGAGTCCGGGTCGATGTCCTACACGGATTTCCGAGATTTCTCACGTCGTCGTAGGCGAATGACGCCTTATGCCTTCCGCCGGTCCGGCATAGATTTGGCGCACCCCCTCGATTGGGAGCCTCCATGTCGAATCGCCGTATCCGGCGCAAACAGGTGGCCTACGACGCCGCTTGGAAACAGTTCTTCGCCTTGTCCGTCATGGTCGAACATCTGCTGCGGGGCTTCGCGAGCTCGATTGCCGAACTGCTTGATTTCGCCACGTTACGGGACATTTCCGGCGAGTGGGTTCAGGATGGCAGGCGTCGGCGAAGCGATGCGGTTTGGCGGGTTGACTATCGAGACGGATCGGATCGTCCGCTGATCATCATGTTGGAGTTTCAGGCGAGCGTGGACCGAAGCATGCCGAGGCGCGTTTTGCGCATTGTCGGCATGGCCTACGAGAAGCTCCGACGCAACGGCCAGCTCGACCCGGACAGTCGACTTCGCGTTCTTTGTTTCGTGATCTACTCCGGGGCACGTGCCTGGACGGCTCCGGGCGCGGCCGATGCCGTGGCGGTGTCCGCCGATGGCGAGGTGCTCTCGCTGTTGTCGCAGCCCTACGTCGCGCTTGACGCCCGAGGGCGCGTTCGGGAACATCTTCCGAGTCCGAATTTTGTCGCCACGTTGTTCGAGCTAACGGTGAGTTCGACGGTCTCCGAAGTTGCAGGCGTACTACGCGACCTCGGCCGATGGCTGCCGGACGAGGCGGGCGACGGGGCCGAGGCGGTGCGCGCCGTCTACGGCGAATGGCTGGCAACCTGCATGCCGCGGCTGTTCCCGCGCAGTCGGGCGTCGGTGATGGTTGGGCAATTGACGCGGGGCAAGACGGAGGATGATGGGATGACAGCCTTGGCGGAACGCATGGAGCGGGAAGCGGCGCAGTGGCGGCGGCGCGTCAAGAGGAGTCGGCAGGAAGGACGGCAGGAAGGACGGCAGGAAGGACGGCAGGAAGGACGGCAGGAAGGGATGGAGCTTGTCCTTGCGCACGAGCGCGCGTTGCTACGACAACAAGCGGCCCGCAAATTCGGCGATGCAACGGGCGATCGGTTGGCGCGGCGTCTGGTCGATGTGAGCGACACGGACAGGCTTGCGCAAGTCGGCGCGCTGATCATCGAGTGCGACACGAGCGCGTCGTTCCTCGACCGGATTTGACCCTTCGTTCGGCGGGGCAACGCCGCCAGACCGCTCGGCCGTCCCCGTCAGGGGGCGCACTCGCCGTCCGCCCCCAGCCCCACCGCCGGCGGACTCCGCGCCTTGCAACGGCACTTCGTGCCGTTCTGCGGTGCAGACGCCTCGGTCCGTCCCCTACGAGATACCGCCGACGGAAACTGCTTGGGTTGCCGTTCGCCCTTCGTCGATCAGGAGGGCGATGCCGCCGGTGGCGAGGGCGTCGTCGTCGGTCGCCAGCAGCGCTTCGCCGTCGACCGTCCCGGTGATCTTCGTTCCCTCGACCGCGATCTCCATCTGGTACGTTCGGTAGAACTCCACGTCCAACGGCGCCTCGGCGAGCACGGTCGTGCCATCCAGTTCACGGACGATCTGGACCGATCCCTCCGCGTTCAGCACCAGCGCGTAGTAGCGCCGCATGCCCTGGACCCGCGCCGCTATGCCGGCGCGGCGTATCAGGTGCGGCGTCACATCGGCGCTCACCCGGTAGTCCTGCCAATCCCGCGCACCATGCAGAAGCAAGCCGGTTCCCCGGTTGTGGACTAGGCGAAACGACTCGCCCCACTTCGGCAGGTACTGATCGACCCCGTTCACCCACGCCCGGCTCCACATGCTGCCGGGAATCTGGGAAAGCCTGACCTCGGGGGCACCGGTCCAATGCAGGCGCTCGAGGTACAGCGTGCCGCCCGATGGCGCGGCTACGAGTTGTACGCCCACCGCCGCGATGGGGTAGCCGCCGAGATCGGGAATCGTCCAGGACAGTTCGGCGCGGCTGCCGGGATCCAAGGTGGTCGGGGGATTGCGCAACGTCATGAGCTTGTCGTCGGCATCGAACACCCGAATGCAGATCGAAACCTCCGCCGCGTCGTCGACGTTCTTGGCGAGTTCCACGTTTGCCGTGACGGTCTGCCCGGGAGACAGCGTCGGGCTTGTCATCAGTCCGTAGCCGCGGCCCTCGAAGTGACGGGCGGTCTCCAGCGAATCCACGAACGTGCTCGTGGTAGCGCGCGCCGTGGCACCAGACGCCAGTGGGTCGAAGTGGATGGCCAGGCAGCGTCCGCCGCTCGGACCCTCCCGGTTGTTGACGACGCATTGATGGCCGGTGAAGCCCTGCACCGAGCCGGGATAGGCGAAGTGGTACCGGGCGCCGTCCTTCGGCGGCTCGAACGCCGATCCCCCAAGACGACGACCGATCGAGGCGATTCGGGTGGCTTGGGTCACGGCATCGGTGACGCCGCTGCCGCTGTCGGCGCTCGGCATGTAGCAGATGTCCGAGAACGGCCCGCGCCAGTCCGGGCCCGCGTCGATGCCGTCGAGGCCGTGCTGGATGCCGAGCAGGCAGCCGAGGTTGCCCGAGTTGCAGTCGGTGTCCCAGCCCGAGGTGTTGACGATCATCAGCGCCCGTTGGAAGTCGTCGTTGCCGTGCAGCAGGCCGTGCACGATGAGGCCGTGGTTCGGCACCATGTGGCAGTTGCCGCCGTACTTGTCGTAGCCGTAGTTGGCCTTGATCTCGGCGAACGTCGCTCGCCAGTCGTCGCCGTGTCGCGCGTGCCAGCCGCGGATATCGCCGATCATTCGGTACAGGACGCTGTCCTTCGGAATCTGGCTGACG
>CAZJRX010000048.1:0-16629 GCA_964548145.1 uncultured Pseudomonadales bacterium
CGGGTCGGCTGTCCGCAATCGCATCATGCGGTTGGACGATAGGCTGGTCGAGACACGTCTTCAAGCACGGCCGTAGTTCACTGCACGACCGCCCCCGCCGTTGGCGCTACCACTGGCGCTGCGCCCCAGATTCGAGACACTGCGCCGGGAGACAACCTTTCGCCGTATTTGTCCGCCGACACAGCGACGGTCACGCTTCCACGACGGGAACTGGGTAGCGAATGACGTTGCGGTCCCGGGTGACGAGCATCAGCCCGCCCAATCGCGCCTGTGCCACCAACAGTCGGTCGAATGGGTCTCGATGGAGCATCGGTAGCTGCATCGTGGCTTCTAAGTGCGCGAGTTCGATGTCGAGTATCTCGTAGTCGTTGGCAACGATGCGAAAGAACCCCTCCGGTACAACGAGCTTGCCGATGCACGCCTTGATGGCGCATTCCCAGAGCGTAGCCATGCTCACGTACAGCGTGTTGTCCGTGGCCAACAGCACGGCGGTCGCTTCCGGCGAGAGCCGTTCGGGCGATGCACGCGACCAAAGCAGGACGTGGGTGTCGAGCAGGTACCTCATGGATCGGAGATGCCCAGCACGGACTGCAGATCCTCCGGCCATTCGTCGAAGTCTTCGCTCATGCGAATCTGCCCGGCGAGGTCGCCAAGCTTGCGAGTCGGGGCGGACTTGCTGATGCGGCTGATGCGCACAACGGGCTTGCCCATGCGGGTGACAACGAACTCGTCGCCGTTGACGGCGCGCTCGACGATCTCGGAGAACCGCGCCTTCGCATCGCTCAGCGTGACTGTGGATTCCATGGTTCGTCTGTTGGTCTGACCAAGTCGGACTATAGGCAGGAGCACACCACTGTTCAAGGGCGCCGGCGGAGTGGGATGTCGTCACCACTCAAGGAAAACGCGCCTCCACCCAGGCCCGCCAGGCCGCCTCGCCGCCGGCGGCAGTCGCTCCCGGGTCGCCGTAGAGGTAGAGGTTGAGCATCACGGCAGCCCGCGCCGAGATCTTGTAGGCGGACGCCGCCGCAATGCCAGGCGCCGGCTCGTCCAGCCGCACGAGTCCGTACGGCTGGCGGCCCTCGGGTCGGATTTCGTCGAGGACGCCCGCAAGGCCCGCGTCCCCGGCATCGGGGAGCGCCCAGCGATCGCCGGGAGCAAGCCCGCCGGCGCCGAGCTCGCCGAGCAGGGCATGCCAGGCATCGTGAACTGAGCCGTCGTGGCTTCCGGACGCCCGTACGATGGTGGCGCGCTGTCCGCGGAAATGAGTGAGGTAGACGCGTAGAACGGCGAGCGCTTGCGGCCACCCGTCCTCGAAGATCTGGAGTTGGTCGTCCCAATCGTTCGTGCTCGCGAACACGCTGTGCACCACGCGGACGAGGCAGCGGCCGTCGGAGCGCGGCTCGACGGTCCATTCAGTGGCGGTAGGCGGCCCCACCGGACCGCAGTCCTTTCCGTCGTGCTGGAAACGCCTTGGCGGATCCCAGACGGTCACCGTTGCCGGAACGTGAACCATCTCCGAGCCCGTGTGGTACTTGAGGACGCCGCCGACGCGTTCCTCGAGGTCTGCCGGGTAGAACCAGGAACCGATGCCCGGGCCGGTGGCGATGGCGTCCCAGACTTGCTCCGGTGTGCCGGGAACTTCGGCTTCGACCTGGATCGAGCGACGGCCCGATGGATCGTGTTCGATGCTCATGCTACCTCCTTGGCGGGCGTATCGTAGGGGTGGGGTTTGTCCCGTCCCGCGCGCCCTTGGGGCGCGCATCGACCGGGGCCGCAGGGCAAATCGGCGCGGGTGACCCCTAGGATCCCCAGGATCGCAATGACGCAGATTACCGCGCTAACGTATCCTCGTTGCCATGATTGTTGACCTCCTATACGGAAAGACAGGCTTGCCGGTCACCTTCGACGACGATCTGGATGTCACGGTTGTCGCGAAGCCGTCCATGCCGCTCGTGCAAGCGCCGGCGGCAGCAGTACGCCACGCCCTGGCGACTCCCGTCGGCTGCCCGGCGTTGACCGAACTTGCCACCGGCAAGCGCTCGGCCTGTGTCCTGATCTGCGACGTGACACGCCCGGTGCCGAACGAGCTGTTCCTTCGTCCGTTGATCGAGACGCTGCTGAGCGCGGGTATGGATGCCTCGAACATCACGGTGCTTGTCGCCACCGGCTTGCACCGGCCCAACCTCGGGGACGAGTTGGCGGAACTGGTGGGCGACTCCTGGGTGCTGGACCGCGTTGCCGTGGTCAACCACGACGCGCTGGACGACGCGGCGCATGTCGACTTCGGCGAAACGCCGACGCTGGGTACGCCCGTCAAACTCGACCGTCGCTTCGTCGAGGCGGACCTGCGCATCGCCACGGGGCTCGTGGAACCGCACTTCATGGCGGGCTATTCCGGGGGCCGCAAGGTCGTGGCGCCCGGGATCGCGCACGCCGACACGATTCGCACTTTCCACAGCGCCAGGTTCATCGAAAACCCTTGCGCGGTGCAGTGCCAGCTTGAAGGTAACCCTCTGCACGAAGAGCAGTTGGAGATCGTTCGGTTGCTGGGCGATGTCTATGCCGTCAACACGGTGATCGACGACGCACGGCACTTGTCGTTCGTGAACTTCGGCGAGATCGTCGCCAGCCACGCCGAAGCCGTGGCCTATGCGGACCGCTACCTTACGGTTCCCGTGCCCCGGCGATTCCGCACGGTGGTCACATCCGCCGCAGGCTACCCCTTGGATCAGACCTACTACCAGACGGTTAAGGGCATGGTCACTCCCATGGACATCCTGGACGACGACGCCACCTTGATCCTTGCTTCGGACTGCTCGGAGGGTCTCGGCTCCGACGCCTTCCGGGACTCGCAGCGCCGACTGATCGACCAAGGCGCGGACGCGTTCCTCGCTTCCCTGCTCGAAAAACGCTTCGCCGACATCGACGAATGGGAAAGCGAGATGCAGACCAAGGCACAGCGGGCCGCGCGGGTGCGCATGATGAGCCGGCTGAACGACCGCGACCGCGAACTCACGGGCGTCGACCTGATCGACTCCGTGGAGGAAGCCGTTCGCGAAAGCGTCGAAGTCACCGGGGATAGCGCCGTGGCCGTGATACCGGAGGGGCCCTACGTCGTGCCGCGTTATCGCGCACTTGGGGTCTGACTGGAGCTTTTGCGATGCCGATGTCGGTTGTCAGCTTGAGCGAATTCAAGGCCAATGCATCGCGGATGATCGCCCAATTGAAGGCGAGCGACGGTGTGATCGTTGTCACTCAAGACGGGTCGCCGAGCGCCGTTTTTACAGACTACGAGTCGCATCAGCGGCAACATGCCACCTTGCTGGCGCTGAAGAGCATCGTTCAGGGCGAGGCGGACGTATCGGCGGGACGAACCGTGCCCCAGTCCAAGGTGTTCGCCGACATCAGGGCGGGATTGGCAAATAGGGACGACCGCCCTGCAACGTCGACATCGAAGACGTGACCGGAGCCGACATGTCTGCCACCATGACGCTTCGCTTGGACGACGACTTGAACCAGCGTCTGGATCGCCTTTCGAAGGCGACACGGCGCACCAAATCGTCTCTAGCCGCAGAAGCCATCCGCGAATTCGTCGACCTCAACGAATGGCAGATTGGGGAGATTGAAGAAGCCGTTGCGGAAGCGGATCGCGAAGAGTTCGCGAGCGAGAAGCAGGTCAGGGGAGTATTGGGCAAGTGGGGAGTCGGTTGAGGTTGAGTGGCTCGCACCGGGCGCCGCGGAGCGCGGTCGATCAAGCTGAGTTCTTTGACAAGAACAATCCAACGATCGGACCTCGTTTGAACCGCGTGGCGATTCTGCGCGTGTTCCACACCTCCGAACGCTTGCCCGGGCGCTGGTGACTGCCATCGAGATCTACGCGGGTAATCGCCTCGAAACCCTCGCCGGACGGCTTGCGGACGAGATTCGCCGGAACCCCCTCGATCCCTTCGAACCGGAGCGGATCGTGGTTCCGCACCCGACGCTCGGTCGGTGGCTCGTGCTCGCATTGGCGAAGGAACTCGGCATCGCCGCGAATGTCTCCATCGAGCTGCCGGCGCAATTCGCGTGGTCGATCATGCACGACGCGCTCGGCACGCTATCGAGGGACACGCCCTTCGCGCCGGACCGTCTGCGTTGGCGGATCTACGAGCAGGTGGCAAGCCTTGACGGTTCCGGCGCGGCACCCGTGCGCAACTATCTCGCGGACGGCGACCCGCGCAAGCGTTTCGAGTTGGCGGATCGCTTGGCCAGGGTCTACGACCGCTGCCTGCTGTATCGCCCCGACTGGATTCGGGAATGGGAACGTGGCGAGACGCCGCATTGGCAGGCCGACCTCTGGCGTCGGTTGACGGACGGAATCACCGAGCCCAGCCACTGGGTCGCGGCGATCGATGCATTCCGGGACGCGACCGGCTCGTTGGGCAAGGTCGAAAACTGGCCCAGGCGGGCGAGTTTCTTCGGTGTCGCCGCGCTGTCGCCTTCCTACCTAGACCTATTGCGCCAAGCGGGTGAGCACATCGACATCCACTTGTACCTGCTTAGCCCGTGCCGGGAGTATTGGAGCGACATCGCTTCGCGCCGGTCTGAACTCCGGGACCCTGCGAAATACCGCACCGAGGGCAATGAGCTACTTAGCGCATGGGGCAAGCTGGGCCGCGACATGCAGGCGCTGTTGCTGGATGCCGAGTTGTCCACCGGCACCCCCGCCGAGCAGTACGACGAACCGGACCCGGGAACGGCCTTGAGCGCCGTTCAACGGGACATTCTTGATTTGCGCCTGGCGTCCGAGGCCGCTGATGCTGTGGCTCCCGACGAGTCCATCCAGATCCACATCTGCCACTCGGCGATGCGGGAGGCGGAGGTTCTGCACGACCGGCTGCTTGGCCTGTTCGACGCGCACCCGGACATCCAGCCTGCCGACGTGCTCGTGCTCACGCCGAACATCGTCGACTACGCGCCCGCCATCGAAGCCGTGTTCGCGGCCGCCGACGTCATTCCCGTCAACATCGCCCGGCCCCGGGCGTCGGCGACCCGGGCCGTGCAGGCGTTCCTCGATCTCCTGGCGCTGCCCGACTCGCGCTACGGCGCGGAGGCCGTGATGGCGCCGCTGGAATCCAAGGCCGTCCGTGACCGGTTCCGGATCGCCGAGCGGCAGCTCTCGACGTTGCGCGAATGGGTCGACCAGGCGGGCATTCGCTGGGGCATCGACGCCGACCACCGCAAAGACGAGGGATTGCCGGGATTCGACGGCCATGCCTGGCGCCAGGGCATCGACCGGCTGCTGCTCGGCTACGCCATGGACGGCGAAACCGCGATGTTCAAGGACGTGGCCCCGAGTTCGGTGGATTCGGCGGGATTCTCCGGCGACTACGAGCTCCTGGGCCGGTTCGTCGACTACTGCGAGGGCACGATCGAACTGCGGGCGCACGCGGCGAAGGCGCAGCCTGCGGCTCAATGGGCCGAAACGCTGCACGCCCTGGTGGAACAGTTCTTCGCGACCGATTGGGAGAACGCCGGGGAGACCGGGACGGTCACCCGACTCATCGAGGCCGCCGCGGCGGAGTGCGAGGTGGACACGCCGCTACCGTTTGGCGTGCTGCGGGACGTACTCGACCGAGCCGCAACGGGGTTGTCGAGACCGGCGGCACGCCTTGCCGACGGGGTAACCGTTGTCTCGCTCGGCATTGGCCAGGCGTTTCCCGCGAAAGTCGTCTGCGCGCTGGGGATGAACGACCGCCTGTTCCCGCGGCGTCCGGCGCCGTCGTCCTTTGACCTAGTGGATGCCGACGAAGAGCGAACGGGCGACCGGAACACCCGGGACGAGGATCGGTTCGCGTTTTTGGAAGCCCTGCTAGCGGCGCGCCGATGTTTCCTGGTGAGTTACACCGGACGCAACGTTCGCGACGACAAGGCGATGCCGCCGTCGGTCGTGGTTGACGAATTGCGGGACTACCTGGAGCGACGCTTCGGCAAGGGTTTCGATACGGAGCATCCCCTGCAGCCGTTCAGTCGCCGGTACTACGAGCCGGACAGCCGTCTTTGGAGCTACTCCACGTCGATGCTCGATGCCGCCCTCACGCTTGCCGGGCGCGCTGACCAGGAGACCGACACCGAAGCACGCGAACGCTTCTCGGTACCCTACCAGCCCGCAGCCGAGGAGCGGGAGAAACGGGTCGAACTTGCGAGCCTGATCGCGTTCTTCGGCAACCCGGGCGCTCCTGCGCGATCACCTTGGCATCCGCCTCGAGGTGGATGAGATCGCGTTGTCGGAGGACGAACCGTTCAAGCTTGACGGCCTGGAGCAATGGGTCTTGAAGTCGGAAATTTTCGAACTCGATACGGTCGAGGGAATCAAGCAGTTGGTGACAGCCCGTGGTCGTCTGCCGGCCGGTGGCCCCGGTGAAGTCGTCTACGAGGACATGCAGGCGGATATTCGCGAGTTTCAACGAGCGCTCCAGCCCTACGAGGCGGCGCGCTCGGCAGACCCGAGGGACATCGATGTGAATGTCGGCGGCTATCGCCTGACCGGCGCGGTCGACAACGTTGCCGTCGGCGATGCCGAACGGCACGAGTTGCTGCGCTACCGGATTGGCCGGACTCGTCCCCAGGACCGATTCGGGGCGTGGCTCGAGCTCCTGGCATGGGTCGCCCAGGAGGGGGTCGAAGCGAAAGCGCATCTCATCTGTCTGGAATCACGAGGAGTCGTTCAGAAGGTGTTTGAGGCACCGAGCCCCGAAGAAGCGCGTGGGCAACTCGGTCTTTGGCTTGATGCGTGGTGGCGAGGCACCGGGTCGCTGCTGCCGTTCACCCCCGCAGCGTCGATGAAATACGCCGAGCACTTCGCGAAGTCGCGGGACGGTGATCGCGCATTGAACGAAGCCCGCCGCGAATGGGACGGCGACTACGCCTACGATGGCCTGCTGAACGTCTATGTCTCCCTGGCCTACGACGGGGAAGACCCCTTCGGCAAGGAACAGTTCGCTGATCTCGCCGAGACGCTGCTGCTGCCGCTGCTCGATGCAGAACGGAAGCCTGGCAAATGAACCCGGCCGAAAGGACGCCGTTGAACGTCAGCCTGGACGATGCGCCAGAGTTGTTGATCGAGGCCAGCGCGGGCACCGGCAAGACCTATGCGCTGACCACACTTGCTGCCCGGTTGCTGGTCGAGAAACGCGTCGAGATCGGGGAACTGCTGGTGGTCACGTTCACCATCGCGGCGACCGGCGAACTGCGCGACCGCATTCGTGCGACGTTGCGGGCCGCTCTAAGCCGCGCGCAGGCCGAGACCGCTGGCTCGAACACACAGGCCAATGGGCTGCTTGAACGGTGGCAGAGCCTTGGCATCGACCGTGCGGAAATCGTGCGGCGCCTGGATCTGGCGTTGCTGGATCTCGATCGCGCCAACGTCATGACGATCCACGGCTTCTGCCAGCGTGTCCTCGCCGACTTCGCGTTCGAAGGTGGGCTGCCGTTCGCCTTCGAGGTGGCCGGCGACGGGGCCGATGCGTTGAACGCGGCGATCACGGACGAGTGGCGGCGGTGGGCCTATCCCGCAGCCCCGCTGCTGGTTCGCTACGCCATGAAGAAGGGTTTCACGGCCAACGACCTGACCGGTTGGGTGTCGGGCTTCGTCGCGAGGCTCGATCTCGAGGTCATAGGCGCGGCGTCTACGGCGTCGGACCCTAACGGACTGGACGCGCTCGTTGGCGTTTGGCGAGACGCGGTTCGAAGCGCCAAGAGCACCTATGAGTCAGAGGCGACGTCGTTGTCGGTGGGAGACGTCAAACGCATCGCCGCCAGGCTGCAACGGCCTGAAGTGACGTTCTGCGAGAAAGATCCGAGCGTTCTCGGAACCGAAATGCAACACAAACGACTGCGCAAAGTAAGTCCGCGGCTTGCCGAGGCCCTAGAGGAGCTGGAGCTCGCGACAAAGGGGCTGCGTGCCGGCTACGACGGTCTCTTGCGGAGCTTGCGCCGCGATGCCTTGGAGAACACCCGCGCTTCATTGGAACGCCGCGTCCGGGAGGACCGGAAACTCGGCTTCGACGATTTGCTCACCGGTGTGTACCGGGCGCTTGATTCCGGCAAGGGTCTCGCGCGGCGCATCCTCGACCGCTATCCCTGGGCGCTCATCGACGAGTACCAGGACACCGACCGGGTGCAGGCGGAGATCTTCCGTCGGATATACCGGAATGCGCGACTCGCCGAGGATACCGGTGCGCTGATCATCGTCGGCGATCCCAAGCAGTCGATCTACCGGTTCCGCAGCGCCGATATCTTCGCGTACCTGAACACCAGCGACGCCGTTGCCGATGCTGCGAAGCTGAGCCTTGTGCGCAACTACCGCTCCGTGCCGGACCTCACCGCTGCGGTGAACGCCGTGTTCGACCATCCGTGTCCCTTCGCGCTGCCCGGGATTGGCTACGATCCTGTCGAATCCGCCAACGAATCAAACCTGGAGATCGACGGCGAAACCGTCGCCGGGGCCGGGAGCGCACCGTTCCAGATTCGCTACTTCCCATGGACACTCGGAAAGTTCCTGACGAAACCCGACATGGGCGACCTGGCGGCGCGTTTGGCGGCCGACGAGATTGCCGCCCTTCTCGAGCTCGCCGACGAGGGCAGGGCGAAGCTCGAGGGAAAGGCGCTCATGGGTTCGGACATCGCCGTGCTGGTCCGTACCACTGAACAAGGGCGCCGGGTCGCGCGCGCGCTCCACGAGCGCAACATCGCCAGCGTCGAGATCGGTATCGAGAATGTCATTGCGAGCCGTGAAGCCGAACAGCTTGAGCGCTTGCTGTGGGCCATTGCCAAACCGCAGTCGCCGCGTCGTACCCGCGGCGCCCTGACGGCGGACGTCCTCGGTCTCGATGCCGCTGCACTGGGTGCCCTTCAGGATGACGACGACGCCTGGAACGTGTGGACCGAACGACTTGCCAACTGGCTCGAGGAATGGGAACGGTCGGATGTCGCCACGTTGATCCGGCGAATCCTGGAGTCCGAGGACGTCAAGGGTGCCGACCGCCTGTTGCGCTACCGAGACGGTGCCAGGCGACTCACCAACCTCAAGCACCTTGCCGAGCTATTGCAGGAGGCGGAGACCCGCGAGCGCTACTCGCCCACCGGGCTTGCCGCCTGGTTCACGCGGGCGCGCGCCCACGCCGGCGACCGCGACGAGATGGCCCTCTTACGCCTCGATAGCGACGAGCAACTGGTCAAGATCGTCACCATGCACGCAGCCAAGGGCCTCGAATTCCCCATCGTGTTCTGTCCGTTCCTGTGGGATGCGAACCAGCGGCGCGACCCGGATTGGGCGAACTACCACGCCGCCGAAGCCGGCCACCGCGAGATCCTGCACCTAGATCCCTCGGGCGCCGAACTCGACACCGACTGGCAGGAGGGTTTCTCCGACGAAACGCGTCTCCTCTACGTGGCGCTCACCCGCGCGCGCGAGCGTTGCGTGGTGACGTGGACGAAGATCCGGTCCACCGAAAACGCACCCTTGGCCTGGTTGCTCTACGGTCGCAAATGCGCTTCGGCGATCGTGGACGCCGCAACCGTCGTGAAAATAACGGCGGAGACCGAAGGCCTTCAGCCCGAGCCGTGGCGGGCGGCCCTCGACGATCTCGCGTCACGTTGTTCGGCGGACATCGGCATCGTCGACATGGACCTCGGCTACCAATCGCCGGCGCGAGAGCGTCCTGTGGATTCGCCAACGGAACTCACAGCTCGCCGACTGCGGCGGGAATTGGCGAGCATCCGCCAGATGAGCAGCTATTCGGCGCTCGCCCACAGCGCTGGTGTCGCCGAATCACCCGGCGACCACGAGACGGTGGAACAGCCCGACCGGGACGAGATCGACACCACGGAAGAGGATGAAGAGGCCGCTGCGGAAGGCGAATCCGTGCAGAACGCCTTCACCTTCCCGGCGGGACGACGGGTTGGCAACTGTCTGCACCGGATTTTCGAACGTCTCGACCGCGGTGAAGAGGAATCAGTCGAAGACGCCTGCCGCGAGAGTCTGGCCAGGTATCGAATCGACGCGGAGTGGGTGGACGTGGCTCGGTCGATGGTGGCGAACACCCGACAGACGTTGCTCGCCGCGACCGAGGGCCCCGGTGTCGGTAAGGGGCTCCGCCTTGAGCAGGTCGACCGGGCCGTCCCGGAGATGGAGTTCCATCTGCCGCTCAACGGACTCGACCGACGCCGACTCGGCGAGATTCTCGCCGGACATGGCTACGATAATCCGTTCGCCGGTTCTCGATCATCCATCGAGGGCTACCTGCGCGGGTTCATCGATCTCGTCGCCGGCCACGATGGCGTCTGGTACGTGCTCGACTACAAGTCCAACTGGCTTGGCAAACGCCCCGAGGACTACGGTGCCACGGGCCTGGCACGCGCGATGCGCGAACATCGCTACCCACTTCAGTACCTGCTCTACGTGGTGGCACTGCACCGCCACCTTGCCGTGCGTCTGCCCGACTACGACTACGACACCCACATGGGCGGCGCGTTCTACCTGTTTCTTCGCGGCATAGACCCGGCCGCGGGAATGGATCGGGGGATCTACTTCGACCGCCCGAGCCGGGCGTGTGTCGAAGCCCTGGATGACTGCTTCAGGGGGGCATCGTGAACGACCTGCTTCGGCGTCTGCGCGAGCAGGACCTGATCGCCGATATCGATTGGCACTTCGCCCGGCTCATGGCCCGATTCGACGGCGAGGAACGCCCGGAGGTCGCCCTTGCGGCGGCGCTCGCCAGCTTGAGGACCCGCCGCGGACATGTCTGTCTGGACTTGGCCGAGTTTGCGGGCGGTTCGCTTGCCACGGTACTGGAGGACGGCGGCGTAGAAGACCGTGACTTCCCCGCCTACACGCTGCCGTCCCTCCCGGACTGGCGGCGCTCGTTGCTCGCGAGCCCGGTGGTTGCCGGGCCGGGTCGCGATGAACCGTCGCCGCTGGTTCTCGACGATACGGGACGGCTTTATCTCTCCCGGTACCGGGACGCGGAACGCAGTGTCGCCGACCGGTTGGTCACGATGGCCCGGGTCGAGGAGCCGGTCTCGGGCATCGCCTCCACCCTTGAGCGCTTGTTCCAGGGGAGGGATCCAGACCAGCGTCGCGCGGTCGAGGCGGCCCTCGGACGGCGTTTCTGTGTGGTGACGGGCGGCCCCGGAACGGGAAAGACCTTCGTTGCCGCGAGGATAATCGCATTGCTGCTGGACCGTGGTCTGGCCAAGCCGGAACGTATCGCGTTGGCTGCGCCGACGGGTAAGGCCGCCGCTCGGCTGCAGGAGTCGGTGACGACGCAGGTGGCCGAACTCCTGCCCGACGTTCCCGCATTGGCGGGCTACGAGGCGACGGCAGGCACGGTGCATCGGCTACTCTACCGCGTGCGTGGCGAGACGCTGCCGGTGGATGCGGTCATTCTCGATGAAGCCTCGATGGTGGATCTCGCCCTGATGTCTCGATTGGTGGCGGTTCTACCGGAGGAAGCCCGCCTTGTCGTCCTTGGCGACGCCCACCAACTCTCCTCCGTGCAGCCGGGTGCCGTCATGGGTGATCTCTGCGATGCCGCCGCGGTATCGGATTCGCCGCTCGACGGGTGCGTGGTGGCGTTGACCGAGAGCCATCGCTTCGAGAAGAACAGTGGGATCGGTCGCCTCGCCGAGGCCATTGTCACGGGCGATTCAGCAGCCGCATTGGGTGCTTTGCGGGATCCGAAGGATCCGCAGACCGAACTGCTGGCCCTGGCAGACGAAAACGCTTTCGAGCGCCTTGCCGCGCAGCAGGCGGCCGAGTTCTGGGCACCGTGTCTGAAGGATCCGCGCACGATGCCGTTTCCCACGCGTCGCGTGCTTTGCGGCCATCGTCGCGGGCCGTTCGGAACCTATCGTTTCAACCGGCTGGTCGAAGCGGAATTGCGTCAACTCGGCTTGGTCGGTCGGGACGAGTTCTATCGGGGGCGTCCGATCATCGTGACGCGCAACGACGGCGCCGCCGGTCTCTCCAATGGGGATACGGGGGTGGTCGTCGATCACGAGGACGGTAAACGGGTCTGGTTCCCGGACCTCACCAAGCCCGATGGCCAGCCTTTCGAGGTGTCGCCGGCGCGGTTGCCGGACCACGACAGTTTCTTCGCCCTGACCGTACACCGGGCGCAGGGATCGGAGTACGACGAAGTGGCGTTCGTGCCGGGTCCCGCTGACTCGCGCGTGGTGACCCGGGAGCTGTTCTACACGGCGGTCACGCGTGCCCGCAACAAGGTCACCGTCTATGGTGGCCAGGAGAACGTGGCCGCGGCGGTGGAACGGTCCACGAATCGCACGGGAGGGCTGGAGTCGCGGCTGCTATCGGGTGGAAGACGGCCATGAGGCACCCGTAGTACCAGCAGGGGGTGTGCTTGCCCGGGGTTGGCGGGGTATGTACTGTTCAACCGGAACCTTCTCCCGAGAGCGACACGTGCGCCCGCGACTCGCCCATATCGCATTGCTGGGGCTGTTTACCGCAGGCCTGGGGTTGCAGTCGCTTCACTTGGGCCACGACATCTTCGTCGACGAGCATGCCGAGTGCGAATGCATCGCGTTCGACCGATCGGAAGGTGCCGTCCACGTTCTTTCGCATGGCGCGACGGGGTCGCGGCCCGATATCGCGCCATCCACGGCGACCTTGGCGGTTCCCACCCGGGATCCCGAGATCTGCTATGGGGCCCGCGCGCCGCCGAGCGCCTGAGAGCAGCGTCGATCCTCGGGTGGCGACTGCTGTTTTTTCGTGCCTGGGGCCTTACGTAGTGAGCTTCGCGAATCGCATTGCGGAGTGTTCCCGTGGCAATGGATCAAAGGTGTCGATCTTAAGGACCGGCGCCTCGCCAATAGGTATAGATAGATGATTTTTCGAACCCAACGAATGGGCGCGCCGGACGCCCTTGCCTTTTGCGTGTTGCTTGCGGCCACACCAATGGCGGCCGCAGGCGAGTCCGCTGACGAGTCGGACCACCGCCACCACCACGGCGGCGAGCACGTCCACCACATTGAAGAGGTGGTTGTTCACGGCCACCCGCTCGGCGGTGCCGTCTCCCAATCAACCGATGTACTCGACGCCGAGGAGCTCGAACGTGCGGCGCGCCAATCCATCGGCGAGACACTCGCCCAGACACCCGGTGTCCACTCTGCATCCTTTGGACCCGCCGTCGGCCACCCCGTCATCCATGGCTTGAGCGGCACCCGCGTGCTCGTACTCGAGAACCACATATCGTCGTTGGATGTCTCGTCGAGCGGGGCGGACCACAGCATCACGGTGGAGCCGTTCCTCGCGGATCGTATCGAGGTCATCAAAGGATCCGGCACTCTGCTGTATGGGTCGGGGGCAATGGGTGGCACGGTGGACGTGCACACGCATCGCGTGCCCGCCGAAGTACCGGAAGACGCGCTCTCGGGTCGGGTGCTCCTCAGGGGCGACACCGGTTCGGACGCCCGCTATGCCGGTTTCCGGCTCGACGGCGGTGCCGGCCAATGGGCCTGGCACTTGGACGGCTACACGAGCGAGAACGGGGATCTTTCAATACCCGGCTATGCAGCTCTTGATCCTCACGGCGACGAAGAAGAACACCACGATGAGGATGAAGAGGAGCACCACGACGACCACGAAGAGGAAGAGCACGAGGAACCCTTAAAGGGCATCTTGGAGAACAGTTTTGGCGACTATTCGGGCGGAGCCTTCGGAGCGGCGTACCACGGGGATCGCGGACACTTCGGCGCAGCGGTCGCCGTTCGGGACTGGACCTACGGCATCGTCGGCACGCACGCCCACGGTGAGGAGGAGCAGCACGAGCACGAGCATGAAGAAGAGGAGCACGAAGACGAGCACGAACACGGCGAGGAGAATCCGGTGGTCGTCCTCGAGCAGACCAAGTTTATGTCCGAGTTCGGCCTGCACGACCCGTTTCCCGGTTTCGCCGCTCTGGAAGGTAGCCTGGTGGTCAGCGACTACGAGCACAGCGAAATCGAAGGCGAGGGCGAGGTCGCCAGCTACTTCGGCAACGATGCCTGGCAAGCGCGTGCCGTCCTGGAAGCGAAGCCGCGCGGTGCCTGGAAGTCGGCGATTGGTATGCAGATTGGCGGCAGCGATTTCGTCTTCGGGAGCGGAGGCCAAGCCGAGCCCGTCGAATCCAGCCATTGGGCGATCTTCGGGGTGACCCACGTCGACCTCGACGAAATCACGTTGGAAACGGGCGCCCGGCTCGAATCGGTAGAGCATACGGACCACGACGGACTGAAGTTGGACTTCCTAGCAACGAGCCTTTCGGTGGGACTGGCGGTCCCTGTCGAGCAGTGGGTACTGACGGCACGCTTGGACCGTTCAATGCGCGCGCCCGAGGGCGAGGAACTATTCGCCACCGGAGCCCATCTCGCGCTCGGCGGATTCCAGATGGGCAGCGTAGACCTCGACGAGGAGCTGTCGTTGAACTTCTCGTTGGGGGCCGTATACCGCAGCGAGAGGTTGGAACTGAAGCTCACGGGCTACCGGTACGGTTTCGATAACTTTATCTACCAGCGCGAAACCGACGACCACGAGGACCACGACGATCACGAGGACCACGAGGACCACGAGGACCACGACGACCACGACGACCACCACGACGAGTTGCCGGTGTTCCAGTGGTCTCAGGCCGAGGCGACGCTTTTCGGCTTTGATGCCGAGGCACGCTTCCAACTGCTAACCGAAGCCCCGGCGACGGTGGACTTGGTGCTCGGGTACGACTGGGTGACCACCGACGTGGACGACCCGCACGAGAGTCACCTGCCGCGCATTCCGCCGAGGCGGCTGTCGGTCGCCGCAGAGTTCACTTGGGAGGATGTCTGGGGGCGCGTCGCGTACACGTTCTATTCGGATCAGGACGAGGTGACGGAACACGAAACCCCGACGGAAGGTTACGGGAACCTGGACATCGAAGGCGAGTACGCGACACAGCTCGGGGATGCCGATCTGGTTCTCTTCGTCGCCGGACGCAACCTCGGCGACGAGGAGCAGCGCCAGCACGCATCCTTCGTCAAGGACGAAGCGCCCCTGGCGGGTCGCCGCTTCGAGGCCGGCGTTAGGATCTGGTTCTAGGTAAGGTCTGATCGAGACCTTCCCTAGCGCGGCAACAGGGATGTGCGTTTCTGATCAAGCCAGGGATGGCTTGATCAGAACATCCCCAGAGTGTGTCGCGTCGCAAAAAGGTCTGTTTGGAGAGACCCGTCCCGCCCCGCGTCCGGTGAACCGATGACGGGCGTGGACGGGACACCGGCGACGACAAGCTGACCCTACGAGCGACGGAGGATCGTCTCCAGGACTACCGATGAATTCGTACGGGTGATGCCGTCGAGCGAAGCCACGTCGTCCAGCAGCCGGTTCAACTCGACGGTGGACTCCGCCGCGATCACGGCGATCATGTCGTACTCGCCGCTGATGGCGTAGATCGCGGTTACCTGCGCGATGCGACGCAGACCGGCGTGGGCGATTCCCGTCTGCGCCTGATCCACCTTGATGAGGACATGCGCCCTGACGAGGCGAGACTCGTACGCCGAGCCAAGCTCGACCGTGAACCGCTCGATCATGCCATCCCGGACCAACCGGTCGAGGCGGGATTGAACGGTCGAACGGGAGACGTCGAGTCGTCGGGAGAGTTCCGACGTCGACGTTCGGGAGTTCTCGCCCAGCAGGGCGATGAGGCCTTGGTCTATATCATCCACTTTGACGAAATAGTCGTTAATTTCGACTGATACTCTCACCAAATATGAAATCTAGCTATTAATTTCGACATAGGACGGGTCTAGGATTGTTGATACTGTCGAAACGGGTAGTACGACATGGACACCGTTGCCGTGGTGGGTGCGGGACAGATCGGGGACCTGATCGCGACCTTGTTGGTCACGTCCGGGGACTACGAGGTGGGGCTCTTCGACGCGTGCGAGAGCCAGCTTGCGCGGGTTCAGGAACACCCGGGGCTCTACAAGTCCCGTGTGGATGTTGAGGATGCGGCTGCGCTCAGGGTCGCCGTCGGCGGGCACCACGTCGTTGTCAACTCGGCACCCTTCCACCTGACCGAAGCCATCGCCCGGGCAGCGGCTGATCGCGGTGTGCACTATCTGGACTTGACCGAGGATGTCGCCAGCACGGCGGCAGTCCGAAGACTTGCCGGCAACAGGGAGTCGACGTTCATCCCGCAATGTGGCCTCGCGCCGGGCGTTGTGTCGATACTGGCGGCCGACATCGCCCGGGGGTTCGACGATCTGGATACGGTCAAGCTCAAGGTGGGGGCGCTGCCGAGATATCCGAGCAACGCGCTTTCGTACAACCTGACTTGGAGCCCCGAGGGCTTGATCAACGAATACTGCAACCCGTGCAGTGTCATTGTTGATGGTCGACGCATGCAGGTGCCGCCGTTGGCGCAGCGCGAACTGCTGTTCATCGATGGTGTCCAGTACGAATCCTTCAACACCTCGGGTGGCCTCGGCAGCCTGGCATCGACGTGGGCCGGCAAGGTTCGCAACTTGAGCTACCAGTCCATTCGCTACCCCGGCCATGCCACGATCATGCGGGCGCTGTTGCGCGATCTGGGTCTCTCGAACCGTCGGGAACTGCTCCTG
>CAZJRX010000049.1:0-6411 GCA_964548145.1 uncultured Pseudomonadales bacterium
GGGCGTGCCCGCACGCTGCGACCGGGACGTGCCAAGGACACCCCCTACACGTACCCGGTTCCCGCGCCACGATCCGATGCCCGTCCACCATCCTGCGTGCGGGTGTCCCGGCGAGGAGCCCCGGCGAGCAGCCGAGCGCAACGTGAAACGGCAAAGGCCGACCCGCGTGGCGTCGGCCTTTGTACGAGCGTCAAGGCTTCCGCTATCTGAAGTTCCAGCGGAAGTCGAGGCCGACGGCCTGCGGCGGGTCGAGGTACTGGTAGCTACCGCGCAGGTCGCCGAGCCACGGGTTCTCGGCCCCGGTCGTCAGGTCGCTGTAGCGGTCCCGGACGATCCGCTGGTCGCCCAGGTTCTTGGCCCAGAGAACCACTGCCCACCTGTCCTCGATATCGCGCAGCGTCGCCCGGGCGTTGATGATGTGGTAGCTCGGCAGCGCGATCGTGTTGTCGGTATTGAACCACCGCTCATCGAAGCTCGACACGTCCAGGTGCAGAGTGACCGCCAATTCGTCGGTCAGCGGCCAGTCGTAGTCGACATTGGCGGTTGCCGCGAACGGCGACGAGAAAATCAGCTCCTTACCCTGGTTCTGCAGTGCTTCCGTGAGTTCGGTGTTGACCACCGCCGCCACCAGGGATGCGCGCAGTCGATCCGTCAGGTAGGCGCTGACATCGAGGTCGAAACCCCAGATCTCGGCCGCGCCCTCGTTGGCGTTGAAACCAACGACATTGCCGTTGGGCAGCGGACGTTCCGAACGCTGGATGACGTCCTGCCAGTCGACCCGGTAGACCGCGGTCTGCACGTAGGCCTTGCCGTCCCACAGGGTGAACTTGGTGCCGAGTTCGTAGTTGACGACGTTGTCTCCCTCGAAGAACACCACGGTACGCAGCACTTCGGCTTCGGCGCGCATCGCCGCGATCTCCGATGCCGGCAGCGAACCGGTCTGCTCCGCCGCCTGGGCACTCTGGTCCAGACGTCTGGCGTCCAGCAGGACGCCCCGGTTCTGGCCACCCGGACGATAGCCCTCGGCGTAGCTGAAATAGGCCATCAGGTCGAGTTGGCTCGGTCGCCACGTGACCACGAAGCGGGGGCTCATGACGTCGTTGTCGGTGCTGCCGTTCTGTTCACCCTGATAGGTGCGGTACTGCTCGAACGACTCCGGCCATTTCCAGTTGCCGAGGCTGACGCTGTCCTGGTAGATCTGCTCGCCCTTGACGCCGATGAGAAAGTCCTGGGTCAGCGATGCCATGCGCGCACCGAGGGTCAGTTCCCACTCGTCGGTCACGTCGTAGCTGATCTCACCGAAGACCGAAGTTTCCTGGAAGTTGGTCTGGTGGGAGGTCTCGGGCGAGTTGAAGAAGAAGATGTCGTCGTAGATTTCGCGCCCGGGGTTCATCGAATACAGCACGCCGCTCCAGGACCAGTCCTCGGACTCCTTGGTGTAGGCGCCGGCGGTCCAGCGCAGCTTGCCGGGCCGGTTCGAGACCAGCTTGACCTCGTAGGTCGAGCGCTGCACGTCGGTCCAGCCGTCCCAGCCGTAGCTGTTCATGTTCATGGCATCGAGCGGAATCGGGCAGTTCACGTCCGGATCAACGACCACGAGCAGGCACCGGCCGCTGTTGTTGTTGCCGAAGGCCGTGGCCCAGTCGATGGCACGCACGAGGGGCTCCGCGAGTTCGCGGAACGTCAGGCTGTCGCGGGTGGTCTGCGTGGCCGTGGCCTCGATATCCGCGAAGCCGAGTGTCGCGTCGAACGTGACGCGCGTCACCTGGAAGTCGTCCCAGCCGTCGCCGTTGACGCCGTTGAACTCCAACGCGTTGGTTACGTACGGGTCGTCCTCGATGAACTCGGCGTCGCCGCGATTGCCGGCGATGGTGTAGGCGGTCCCGTCACCTTCCTGGGACACCCAGTAGCGGGCGAGTTCCGCCGACCACTTGTCGTCGAAGTACTTGATCGCGAACCGGCCGCCCGTGTTCGAGGTCGAGTTGACGTCCTCGTTGAGTCCGGTACAGATCGCCCGGGCGGTTGGATAGCCGTTGTCTCCGGCCTGCGGGGTGCAGTCGGCGAGTTGGTCGACGTAGCCCGCACGCGACGTGTCGAACACCACCACCCGGGCCGCGAGACGATCCTCGATCAACGGGATGTTCACGAGTCCGTTGACGTCATGGGAGGTGTCGTCGGCCCACTTCATCGAGTAGGTTCCGAACCGCACCGCGCCGTCCCACTCGTTCGCTACCGGCGACTTGAAGATGTAGCGGACCGCGCCGCCCTGCGCGCTCTCGCCGAAGAGTGTCCCCTGAGGCCCCTTCAGCACCTCGACCCGCTCGATGTCGAACAGGTTGCCGGTGATTTGCCGCGCCGGACCCAGGGCCGACGTCATGGAGGCGCCGTCGAGGTACACCGCGACCATCGCGCCGGCGGTGTCGCGGACGCTGTTGGTCTGCTGCGAGGTGACCCCGCGTACCGTGTAGCGGCTCTGGGAAGCGCCCTCGCCGCCCATGTTGAGCCCCGACACCATGCGGAATACCTCGCCCATCTCCTGGGCCCCGGTCTCCTCGATGACCGAGTCGGTGACTGCGCCGATCCCCATCGGCGTGTCCATCAAACGGGTTTCGCGGTGGGTCGCGGTGACGACCACCTCCTCGATGTCGGCGTCATCGGGCTCCTCGGTCTCTTCCTGGGCGGAGACGGGTATGCCTGACGTCAGTAGCAGGCTCATGACGAGAACGAACGGTCTTGTGCGATCCATACGGTTAACTCTCCGGATAGCTGTTCTTATGTGTGGGGTACGGGCACCGTAGTCCCATACCGACAATCGCTAGTATAAGAAACTATGGGCAATTGGTCACCGAGAAGGGCGACTGTTGACCCCGCCCGGCTCCCCGCCCGGTGTGGGAGTGCCGGTTGGTCGGGGTTGCGCCGCCGGACTCAAGCGAAAAGAACCGAGTCGGTGTATGATGGCTGCTTGCCGTTCCGAGGATCCGTTTTGAGTTCCTTACCCGGCATCGCCGGGATTCTGATCGTTGGTGCACACTTCGCCTGGGGTGTCGCCCAGGCCTCTACCGACCGCATCGTTTCGGAGACCGCCGTGCCGAGCCCGACGGCGGATGGGCTCGCCGTGACCACCAACGGTCAGGTTCTCGTCGAGCGGCGCAACGACGCGGTGAAGATGCACATCGACGGTCGCCTCGACGAGGCGGCATGGCAGGATCTCGAATCCCACAGCGACTTCCGCCTCATCGACCCGGATACCCTCGAGCCGGCATCGCTGCACACCGAGGTGCTCCTGTTCTATACCGATCGCGGCCTCTACGTCGGTGCCCGGATGCAGCAGGATCCAGACACGCTGGTCGAGTACTTAAGCGGTCGCGACCAGGGCTTTCTCAATCGGGACTACTTCTCGTTCACGCTGGATACGTCCGGCGAGGGCCGCTACGGATTCTGGTTCCAGCTCAATCTCGGCGATGCCAAGTCGGACGGCACGATCCTGCCGGCGCGGCAGTACGATTTCAGTTGGGACGGCGCATGGCGCGGTGGCACCGCGCGTACCGGCGACGGCTGGAGTGCCGAGTTCTTCGTGCCGTGGTCGCTCGTCAACATGCCGAAGGCCAACGGCACGCGCACCATGGGCATCTTCGCACAGCGCAAGGTCGCCCATACCGACGAGCGCCACGCCTGGCCGCCGCTGCCGTGGACCAAGCCCAAGTTCATGTCGGAGTTCCAGCAACTCGCGTTCACCGAGGTGAACCCGCGCCAACAGTACGGTCTCATTCCGTATCTGTCGGCGGGCTACGACCGCTTCGGCGGCGAGACCTCCCGTCGCAGCGGCGTCGACGTGTTCTGGCGGCCGTCGAGCAACTTCCAGTTGACCAGCACGCTGAACCCCGACTTCGGCAACGTCGAAGCGGACGACGTGATCATCAACCTCTCCAACTACGAGACGTTCTTTCCGGAGAAGCGACCCTTCTTCCAGGAGGGGCAGGAGATCTTCACTACCAACGGCCGTATGACAGGCGACCTGACCGTATTGCACACGCGCCGTATCGGCGGCCCCGCGGTTCGACCCGATGTGCCCGACGGATTCACGCTCTCGCGGGCGTCGCTCGGTCGTCCGGCGGACCTGCTCGGGGCAGTCAAGGCCACGGGTCAGCAGGGCTCGCTGCGCTACGGGCTCCTCGGTGTCATGGAGGACGACGCGCGTTTCGAAGCGGTGCGCGGATCGGAGTCGGTGACCTTGCACGAGGACGGTCGCGATTTCGGGGCCGTGCGGGTTCTCTACGAGCACGCCAACGGCGGCTACCGCTCGTTGGGGTTCCTTTCGACCGCCGTCCAGCATCCGCGCCGCGAAGCCTACGTGAACGCGGTCGACGGTCGTTTCACCAGCAGCGATGGCCGTCTGCGGGCGTCAGGCCAGGTGATCGCCTCCGACGTCACCGGACCCGGTGGCGACGGCGTCGGCGGCATCCTGGATTTCGGCTACACGCCCCGTCAGGGCTTGAGCCACTACGTGTCGTTCGATTGCTTCGACGACGCCATCCACATTAGCGACATGGGCTATCTGCGGCGCAACGACTACCGGCGCGCGGCATACAGCTTGTGGACGTCCAAGTCGGACCTCGAGCGATTCCGCGAGTCCCGGGGCAATTTTCGTGTCTACCGGGGCTGGAACACCAAGGGTGAGACGGTCGCCGCCAAGTTGTCCTACGACCACCGGGTGACGCTGCACAACCTCACCCAACTGCGTTTCGAGGTGGAGTGGGAACCGCGCCAGTACGACGACCGGGGCAGCTTCGGCAACGGTTCGTACCGCATCGAGGACATGCGGAGTATCGAAGCCCGCTACTACTCGGACTCCGCGCGCCGGTTCTCCTATTCGGTCCGGCACAGCGTCTCGGACCAGCAGATTGGTCATGGCTTCTACCGCCGTAGCCAAGCCCAGGTACTCTGGCGACCCACGGATCGCATGACCATGGGACTGGCCGTGAACTACGCGGACCGGGAAGCCTGGCTTCTGCACCGCGCCAACGGGGTCTTCGCCACTTTCGAGGCCAAGGGACTGACACCGCTTGCAACGCTCAGCTATTTCGTCAATGCCCGCCAGCAGTTGCTCATGGCATTCCAGTGGGTTGCCATCGACGCCGAAGCGGAGCGTTTCTACCGCATGGCCGACAAGCCCGATTTCCTCGTCCCCATGGATCGGTCGCCGACACCTCGCGACGACTTCTCGCTCTCCCAGATGAGCCTGCAGTTGCGCTACCGCTGGGAGATCGCGCCGCTATCGGACCTGTTCGTCGTGTACCAGAACCGGGCCGCCCTGTCGGGGGCCAACGGCCGGAGTTTCGCGGATCTCTTCGCGGACACCTTCGAGGAGACCATCGGCGAGAACCTCGCGATCAAGCTGCGCTATCGTTTCGGCAGTTGAATCCCGGAACAACCGATGTCGCTGACGTTCGACCACATCCACCTGATCAGCGCCGACCCGAAGGCGGCCGCCGCTTGGTACGAGCACATACTGGGCGGCGAGATCGTCGGAGACTACGCCCTGCGCGGCGCGCCGCAGATCAATGTGCGCTTGGGCGGCATGACCGTCATCATCCGCGGCGAGCGCCCCGGCGAGGAGCCGGTCGCGACGCGTCCCATGCGCGATTTCGGGGCGTCGTCGGAGCGCTACTCGAGCCACAACGAGTGGGGCACGGATCATTTCGGCTACACCTATCACGGTGATCTGAGAGCGTTCTGCGACGAACTGCGTGCCAAGGGCGCGACCTTCGCCGTGGAACCGTGGGAGTTCTCGCCAGGGGGGCTGCTGTGCTACCTGGCCGCGCCGGACGGCGTCAGCATCGAGATCGTGCAAGCACGCCGGTAGCGAACACCCTTGGCGTTTAGAGCGCGGGGTGGCGCTCCCATGGAACCGCAACGCACTATCATCTGCGCTACTCGACGCGAGGAACCGGTATGACCCTACCGCTCGAAGGACTACGCATCGTCGCCGCGGAACATTGGGCTGCCGGTCCCTACGCCACGGGCTACCTAGCGGATCTCGGGGCCGACGTCATCAAGGTCGAGAACCGGGCCCAGGGCGGCGATGCCTGCCGAACGTTGGGGCCATACTACCTAGACGATGACGACTCGCACGTCTTCCAGGCGTTCAACCGCAACAAGCGTTCGCTCACCCTCGATCTCAAGAATCCCGATGGCCAGGCCGTCCTGCACCGCCTGGTAGCGAGCGCGGATGCGTTCATGCACAACCTGCGTGGCGACCAGGCGGCCAAGCTCGGCCTCACCTATGCGGGGCTCGCGCCTGCCAATCCGAGGATCGTCTGTGCCCACATCACCGCCTACGGACGCGAAGGGGAGCGCAGCGACTGGCCGGGATTCGACTACCTGATGCAGGCCGAAGCGGGCTTCCTGTCG
>CAZJRX010000049.1:6421-16528 GCA_964548145.1 uncultured Pseudomonadales bacterium
ATACTGGCCGGCATTCTCGGTGCGCGGGGTACGGGCCAGGGCCGGGACATCGATGTGACCCTGTTCGACGTCGCCATGTACCAACTCACCTATCCGGCTGCTTGGTATCTCAACGAGGATTTCGTCACGCGCCGGGTTGCCCGGGGAAGCCACCCCTACGCCGTGCCGTCACAGCTCTACCGGACCCGTGACGGCTGGCTGATGGTGATGGCGCAGAACCAGAAATTCTGGGGGTTGTTCTGCGACCTTATCGAGCGAGCGGATCTCAAGACGGACACCCGCTTTGCCGGACCCGACGACCGCTACGAGAACCGCGATGCACTCACAACGGCGTTGGACGCGCATCTCGGCACCCGGGACACCGCCGCCTGGATCGGCATCCTCGGTGGCCACGTCCCGTGCGCACCGGTCCACGATGTCGCCGAGGCGTTGGACAGTCCGTTCTTCCGCGATCGGGACGGCGTTAGAAACGTACCCCACCGGGACCGACCCGGCTTCGAACTGGTCGCGAGCCCGTTTCGACTCGATGAACCCCTGCCAAGCCGGCCGGGTCCCAGACTCGGCGAGGACACCGACGACATCCTCGCGGAACTCGGCTACGGGGACGCCGAGGTCGCGGCTCTGCGCGAATCCGGCGTCGTGTGACGACCGTCATGGCTGTGAAACGATCGGCAACGACACGAGCACGGCACCGGCGCCGGTTTCCCGTTGGCCGCCGGTTGCCGGTAGTCGCGTTGCTCGCCATGCCTCTCGTTGCGGTGGCCTACCCGGGTGCGGACGAGATCGAGTTGTCCCGGTGCAACCTGACCGCTGCCGAGGGTCGCCTGGAGGTCGGCGCGGAATGCGGGTACCTCACCGTGGCCCTGGACCCCGACAACCCGGATGGGGACACCATCGAACTCTTTGTCGCGGTGGTCGAGGCGCTGGCCGAACAGCCTGCGCGGGATCCGCTCGTCGTCATTTCCGGGGGACCGGGCGAGGCGGCGACCCGGTTCTATGCGACGGCGGAAGGCGCGTTCGCGCGGATCGTCCGCAACCGCGACATCGTGCTCGTCGACCAGCGCGGCACGGGCCGCTCGGCGCCGCTGCACTGCAATACGGGTCAGGACGACGTATTCCTGAGCGGCGCGGGCGTCGACGAAATGATCGAGGAGAGCGTCAAGTGTCTCGAGGGGCTCGACCACGATCCGCGGTTCTTCACGACCAGCGTCGCCGTCCGGGACCTCGAGCGTGTGCGCGAAGCCCTCGGCTACGACGAAGTGAATCTCTACGGTGTCTCCTACGGCACCCGCGTCGCCCAGCACTATCTGCGGCGGTTTCCGGGACACACGCGCCGGGTCATCCTGGATAGCGTCGTACCACCGTCGGTGGCGCTAGGTCCGGCGGTGGCCTTGGCGAGTCAGGCGGCCCTCGATGCGTTGTTCGATCGCTGCGACGCCGATGCCGGTTGCACGGAGGCGTTTCCAAACCTTGCAGAGCGGTTCGACGCGGTGCTGCAGCGACTCCGGGAGGAACCCGTGGCGATCGTGGTGGACCATCCGCGAACCGGTGAATCCATGGACGCCATGGTCGACCACTGGATGCTGATCGGTGTCGTTCGACTACTGGTCTACCATCCTCAGACCGCCAGCCTGCTGCCGGTTCTGATCGATAGCGTCGATCGCGGCGACTACGGGGCGCTCGCCACCCAGGCCTTCGTGATCACCGAGGGAATCGAGGATCTCGCGGTGGGGCTCAACAACGCGGTGGTTTGCACGGAGGACATCCCGTTCGTGCGCGACGTCGACTACGACGCCCTCGCGGCGACCTATATGGGTACCGCCTTCATGGAGGTCGTCATCGGCACGTGCGAACACTGGCCGCGCGGATTCCTGGACGACGACCTGCGGAAACCGTTGACGAGCGACAAGCCCGCGCTGATCCTCGCGGGCGAACTCGACCCTATTACGCCGCCCGACTACGCACGCCAGGCAGCGGCGGGGCTCTCCAACGCGGTCGAAGTGGTGGGTCGTGGCCAGGGCCACGGCATGTTGGTGGTCGGCTGTGCGCCGCGGCTGATGGCGGACTTCCTCGACATCGACGAAGTGGGCGCCCTCGATCTCGGCTGCGTTGACCGCATGCGCCCGTTCCCGCTGTTCATCTCGCGCATGGGACCGGGGCCTTGATCGAGGTTCTCGGTCTCGCCAAGCGTTTCGGGAAAGTCGAGGCCTTGCGAGGCGTCGACTTCACGGCGCCCGATGGCGAGATCACGGGCCTCGTGGGGCCGAACGGTGCCGGCAAGTCCACGACGTTGCGGATCCTGGGTACGGTGTTGAAGGCTGACCGTGGTACGGCGCGGGTCGGCGGCATCGAGGTCGACGCCGACCCCCTTGCGGTGCGCCGCCGGATCGGCGTGCTGCCGCACAACGCCAACCTCTACGCCAACCTTTCGGCGCGGGAGAACGTCGCCTACTACGCCGAATTGCAGGGGCTTCGCGGGCCGGAATTGCCGACGGCCGTGGATCGGATCGTTGACCGCCTCGGCATCGAACCGTTCGCCGACCGCCGTGCCAAGGGATTTTCCCAGGGCCAGCGTCTGCGCGTGGCGTTGGCCCGTGCCCTGGTACACGACCCGGATACGTTGATTCTCGATGAACCGACCAACGGTCTCGATGTGATGGCGGCACGGGTGTTGCGGGATGTGATCCGCGAACGGCGCGACAGCGGTTGTTGCGTGTTGTTCTCGAGCCACGTCATGCAGGAGGTTGCCGCACTGTGCGACCGCATCGCGATTGTCGCCGGCGGCCGGGTGGTGGTGGACGGCACGGCGGCGGCGATCCGCGACACGACCGGGTGCGACGACCTCGAGGACGCGTTCGTCAATGCTGTGGGGATGGCCGAAGCGGAGGGCAATCACGGTCATGCTCGGGGCGGTCGTGGGGTGGACGATGCGTAGTGCGCGGGCCTGTTTGGTACTGAGCGACCGACGGGGAGGGGCTTGTCCCGTCGTTTGCCGAAGGACTGTCAAATCCGACACGGGCCACAAGGGTCGCCCCTGCAGCGTGATCCCGAACGAGGTTTCGTAGGCGATGACTGGGCTCGGGGTCGTATTCCGCAAGGAGTTCGTCGACAGCCTGCGCGAACGCCGCTCCGTGGCGATGGCGCTGGTGTTCGGGCCCTTGCTTGGGCCCATCATGTTCGTGGTCCTCATGAGCTATGCCGTGAACCTGCAGGTCGACGAATCGGAGCAGTCCATCGACGTGCCGGTCGTGGGTGGCGGGAATGCGGCGAACCTGATGGCGCACCTCTACCGCCGCCAGATCGATGTCGACCATGACGGTTTCCCCGATGTGGCCGCGTTGAGGGACGCCGTGCGGACGGGCGATGTCGACGTGGGTCTGGTGGTCGATCCCGGCTTCGGCGAAGCCCTGCGCGCCGGGGATCCGGCCCGGCTGTGGATCGTCGCCGACACCGCCAACAACTCGGCCCGCCCGTCCGTCGCGAGGCTGCGCTCGGCGCTCCTTGAGTACGGTAGCGGGATCGGCATGCACCGGCTGGCGCTGCGAGGTATCGACCCCGGCCTGGCAAGGCCCGTGGCCGTGCTTACCGACGACGTCTCGACGCCGTCCGGCCGGGCCGTGCTGCTGCTCGGCATGATGACCTACTTCCTGCTGTTCTCGACGCTGCTCGGCGGTACCCAGGTCGCCATCGACACGACGGCGGGGGAGCGGGAGCGTGGTTCGCTTGAGCCGTTGCTTGCCCTTGCCGTGTCCCGGTCCGAACTGGTGTGGGGCAAGATCGGCGTGACGTTCGTGTTCATGGCCGTTTCGCTGGCGATCTGCATCCTGTCGTTCGCCATCGCCGTGCGGTTCCTGCCGCTGACGAAGATCGGCATGACCGCGAACCTGACACCGTGGGTATGCATGGGAATCTACATCTCGATGCTGCCCTTCGCCGCCCTTGGTGCCGGCGTAATGACCATTGTCGCGTCGTATACGAAGTCGTTCCGCGAAGCCCAGACCTATACCAGCATCGCCATGGTGGTGCCGCCGCTACCGATCATCCTCGTCGTCCTGAATCCCGTGCAGCCATCGACGATGCTGATGTTGGTGCCGAGCCTGTCCCAGCACCTGCTCGTGACCGAGCTTGTCAAGGGCGAGCCGGTTGAACCCCTGCACCTGGCGGTGTCCGCCGCGACCACGGTCGCCGTGGGTGTCGCATGTGCATTGGGGACGGTACGGCGCTACCGCAGCGAAGCGCTCCTCGTCTAGCCTGCATTTCTTCCCAGCCGCTTGATGCCATGACGAAACTGTTTACAGATTAGCGCCCCATAGCCGGCCCGGCCGCGTCCGAAGTCTGCCGAGTTGTCGGCGCGGATTCCACGCAATACGCTTGTTGCCGGAGAACCATCCCTGAACGAGGCCCCACGCGTCGATGACGATGTCCGACCGGCACCCTGGAGCATTGGTTGTACTGTCGCTAGCGGCCGCCGGTGTTCTGGCCGGCTGCGCGATGCCGTCGGCGGGGACGCCGACGCCGGCCGCTGCGGCACCGGAGGATCTGCTACTCGATGTGGGAATCGCCGTCTTCGATGTGTCCAATCCGGCTCTCGACGACGACTCGGCCTTCAAGAACGACGAAGTGCGCCGGGCGGAGCGCAACTACCTGCCCTACGTCATCGGCAAACACCTTCAGGCGAGACAGGTCTGGGGAGCCGTTCGGGTCGTGCCAAGACCGTCCGCCGCCATTGATGTCACGATCACCGGTACGATTACGCACTCCGATGGCGAAACCCTCGTATTTCGCGCCCGGGCCACGGATGCCCGCGGCGTGGAGTGGTTCGACAACGAGTATCGGGCGGAAGCTCGGCCGGGCGCGTACGACGTCGACGACGGTGTCGGGGAACCATTCGCGGCCGCCTACGCGGCACTGGCGGACCGGCGCCGCCACTACAACCCGCTGCGGCCGTCGGTCACCGAATTCATCGGGATGGTGCAGGAGGACATCTACTACGGTGACTTCGACCATGTGGTCGACACCCTGAGGGACTTGCTCAACGAGCCGAGCGGTCGGTCGAGATCATCTGGCAGGTCCGACATCGCCAGAAGCCTCGGCGTGTTCCGTCTGCGGCCCGCGGAACGAGCGGCTCTGTACCAGGCGTTGGCCAGGGCGTACGTGGGCAAGCGCGACTACGACGCGGCCCGCGAGACCTACCGGAAGATCCTCGCCATGGGGACCAAGGCGCCGCCGTGGCACAAGGACATCAGCAACGAGAACCTCGCCTTGATACATTTCGCCAACCACGACTACGAAGGCTCCTTGAGGTACCAGCGGGATTGGCTTGAAACCGCGAGCTGGGTAGGGGAAGCCTGCCCGAAGGCCTGTCCGACTGGGCAGGTCGAATCGCGAGTCACGAATGCCGTCAGGTGAACCTCCGGGTCGGCAGGCCACCAACGAGGTCCATTGCCGCGGCTGACGGTGACGTTTACGCCGGTCTGACCGGACCGCGTCTCCAGGTCGGTGAGGGGCCGTACTGCAAGTCGGGGTTCGCCACGCTTCTCACAACGCACCAGGGTGCCGCTGGAATTGAGTGGCGGTTCTGCTACCCTACGAGAGGCGTACGGCAAGGGACTGTCGTTTTCAATGCGCTTCAAGGAGCACTTCTCGCAACTTTCAACCTGCGTCGAACCGTTCATCGGCAGCCGCGCCTTCCATCGTATTCGCGTTTCGTGGCGGGATGGTCTCGTTGACCCGAACAGAGCCGCGCCCGTGGACCACGAGGATGTCGACCAATGGACCTGAGTGACTACGCTCTCCTCGGCGGTGGGTTGCTTCTTTGCGCAGTCCTTCTGCATGCGCTCCTGGCAATACGACGTGGCAGTGGTCCTGCGCGTGACGATGAACCGGGACGAGATTCTGCGGATTCGAATAGGTTTTCCGAAGCCGCCATCGCGGTCACGCAGTGGCGGCCGGTGGCGGCGGAACCGCGCAGCCCGCCGGTGTCGGTGGGACAACCGGATCTCCCGGTCCAGCCACCGGTCGAACCCGACGCGGACGGCGCCAGCATGTCGAGTGATACCGCGCCGGTCGCTGACCCTGCGGAGCCCTGCGGTGCCACGTCCGCCAACGCGGGGAGCCGGCAGCACAACGGCGACCGGGAGAAGGGCGGCCGCAAGCGCTTGGAACCACGCGTCCCGCGGCCTTTGCGCGCGGGACTGCACCGGCGCGCGAAGCCGCTGCCGCCCCGGTCGGCGAGGGGATTGGACGAAGCAGTGGACCTTGAAGACGTCATTGTTGTCTGGATGTGCGCAAAGCCGGGGTGCGTGCTAAACGGCCGGCGTCTGTTGGACGAGCTATCGGCGTGCGGCCTACTGTTCTATTCGGATCGCGTCTTCAGGAAATCCGATCCCGAGGGCGGCGGCGACTGGTACACGGTCGCGAACGGCGTCGAGCCGGGTACGTTCGACGTATCGGAACCGACCGAACTGGAGACGCCCCGCATCGCGATGCTGCTGCGCCTCGGCACGGTCGCGGACCCGGCGGTGGCCTTCGAGGACATGCTAGGCGTAGCGGGCCACCTCGCCGAGGCACTCGGCGGCGACTTGAAGGACGATCGCCGCAGCGACATGGGTGTGCAAACCGTCGAATACTGTCGGCAGCGCATCCGCGAATACAAAAGGATCCACTTGCGCGCCTAGCAGCCTGTCGGCGCTCCGAGACTTGGTTCGCGACGGGCACCGGGTTTTGTCTTTCGCTCGGTTCGCAGGTAATCTGCCGCGCCCCTGGCAGTTGAGGCGGCGATAGGGCATGGCGAACGTGCCCGGACACAATCGTTGAAGGCGTTCATGGACTCTCCCCCGAAGACAAGCATCGCCTTGGCGTTTGCCCTGACCATTCTGGTCGCCGTGGTGGTTGATGCGCAGACGGATTCGGATCCCGACCGATTCCGCGACTGTTCGACCTGCCCGGAAATGGTGATCGTTCCGGGTGGGCACTTCATGCGTGGCTCGCCGCAGGACGAGCCGGGACGCAGTCTGGACGCGCGCAATCACGACGAGGACGATCTCGAGGGGCCTGGCGGCAAGCGCGTCCGGGTTTCGGTACCCGCGTTCGCCCTCGGCGTCTACGAAGTGACCAACGGGCAGTTCGCGCAGTTCGTCGAGGACTCCGGCATCGAGATCCCGGGCGGCTGCATTGCCGATACGGACAGCGACGGCGTTTGGGCCTGGGAGGAGGCGGGGAATTGGGACAACCTGGGCCGCGAATTCCGGGCCGACCACCCGGCTTCGTGCATCGACTGGCACGCCGCGAAGTCCTTCGTGCACTGGCTCGGGCTACGCACCGGCGGACGGTACCGACTGCCAACCGAAGCCGAGTTCGAGTATGCGCTGCGCGCCGGTAGCGACACGGTCTACCACTTCGGCGATGATCCGGCATTGCTTTGCGAGTACGGCAACGTACCCGACCAATCGCGGAACGCGGCATCGCCGGAACTGTTCAACGCCGCATGCACCGACGGCTTTGCCGACATGGCGCCGGTCGGACAGTTCAAGCCGAACGCCTTTGGCCTGCACGACATGACCGGCAACGTCTGGGAGTGGCTGGAGGATTGCTACGAGCGCAGCTACGCCAATGTGCCGACGGACGGCTCGGCCCTCAAGAAGGACGACTGCAGCGCCTATAGCATCCGGGGCGGCTCCTGGGGCTACGACCTGCCGAGCCTCCGATCCGCCGATCGCAGCGACGACCCGCCGGACATTCGCTTCGACGGCATCGGCTTCCGCGTGGCCCGGGATCTTGAACCCGAACCCGATGTGCCCGACTGGCACCTGCGCGTCTTCGAGGATGCCGAACTCGGCGTCTCGGTTCTGTACCCGGCTTCGTACACCACGGTACCCGGCGCTACCAGTCTCTTGAGCGTGTCATCCCCCTACGGCCTGCCGCGCATGGATCTCGAGCGATCCGTACAAGACGATACCGGGGCGAAGTTGGCCACGGCATATATCACCTCGGTGCGGTTTGGCGACATCAAGGGAGCTTCTTCCACGGAGCCAGACCCGGCAGCGCCCGATCCCCGCGTGCAGGTAGGCACGACTAGCCTTGCAGGCGGCGTAGCGGCGGACGAGATCACCGTCGACTGGCACCACGCCGGGTTGCAGTCGGAGTTGCACACCTACGCGCTCAGCGTCGAGACCGCAGAGGGCGACCGGATCACGCTCTATCTAACGGGCTCGCCAAAGCACGATTGGAACGACCTGCGGCAACTGGCCCGCACCTTACGGGTTGACCGGCCTGGATCACGGTAGTCGGGATCGCCGGATCCCTAACACGTTGATTGAATTGGTCGGAGTGGCCGGACTTGAACCGGCGGCTCCCGCCTCCCGAAGACCTGCCGGGTGGTGAATCTTCGCCTAAGCCGTTGATGCTCCGTTTGGTCTACGGCGCAGCGGGTTGCCGAACGGGTCGAAACCGGGAAGCTTCCCGGTTCCGGGGAAACGCCTACGAGCTGATGCACAGTTCGTTTTCCGGCTTACGGTAGCCGCCGTAGCTCATGCCGAGGCAGGACTCCGGCGCGGCAGGCTCCCTTCCCGAAGGACTAGCCCAGAGCCGGCAGACTACGAACGACGTGCAGCCAGCGCCTGCACCAACCTCACCTGCCGAAGCACGGACCTTCTATACCGCCTACATGGAACAGTGCGCCACCCGTCCGGATATCCCCTGCCGACCCATTCTGCTGCCGTATCCCTCATTGTCATCCCCTCATTGTGGACAACGCGACGGCTGACACATGACAATACAAGGGGTCTGATACGGCAGTAGCGGAGGACAACGAGGCAATCATGAAGGTCACGGTGCGCGTAGACGTGGATCAGTCTGTGCGGGACGATGCCGCGCGGCTTCTTGCCGAGCAGGGCCTCACCATCGACCAGACCATGCGCCTCGTCCTTGAGCACGTCGCCGCCGGTTGTGGGCCCGATTTCGGGGCGCTGGTGCCCAACCGCACCACCGTTGAAGCCATCGAGGCCGCTCGGCGCGGCGAGGTTGTCGAGCTGGGGAACCCGGCGGACGCCATCGCCGAGCTCAACAGCGAGGACTAAGGGCCACAGAACGGCCCCTCTTCAGTGCGGACGGTCAAGCGCACCGCGCAATTCAGACGCGACTTCAGGCGAGTCAAGCGGAGCATCCATGGTGGACATGTGGATGCCACCCTGCTTACCGCGCTCGAACTACTGGTGGCCGACACACCGCTCCCGTCCCGATACGTGGACCATGCCATGAAGGGGCAGTATGCCGACTGCCGCAACTGCCACCTCAGGCCGGACCTGGTGCTGTTGTACCGCAAGCGGGATTCCGACATCCTCGAGTTGATCCGTATCGGCACCCACGCGCAGCTAGCCATCTAGCCGGATGGCCCTCGACTTGCGCGACTCAGACAAATCGCCACATTCATGCACCTGAGTGGGTTCGAGGACCCCGCGCAAGCAAAATCGTGACCATCGTGCGGATGTGAAACCCTCGCTCGCACCTGTGCGCTGCTTTTTCGCTTGACAATGGCTGTATGAATGTACACATTTACCCAAATGGTCGTGACCACAACAGCAGAACCGCATAAGGAGAACAAGCGTTGATTGAAATCGCAATTTCCATCGTCGGCGTACTTGTCGCAGCCTTCACTTTGGTTGAGAACCATCGGTTGCGCCGCCGGCGGAGCGAGAACCTGCGCAAGACAGCCTGCTTCGCAGTTGCAGCCGCACCCCTCATCCTATTGCTGTGGCATGCCCGCAAGTAGGACACCGGCGCTTCCGCCGAGACACGCGACGTCCCCCCGTCACACGTAGTTCCGTCCAATCCAGCGCCTCGCCACCACCCTAGATACGGCGCATTGCCGGGCGGATTCAACCGCGTCCGAGCGCGTTACAGTCGCGGATGCCGTTCGGCAACGGCACGCAGATCGTAGAGGGCGTCCTTCTCCTCGCGACAAGTATGGGTACTAGATGGGACTACTGTCCGAGCCGGACTTGCATCGCAGGCTGACTCTTCCGAAGAATCTGCTCAAGGAAGCGCAACGCGTCATCGAGCGCCACGAAACGCCACATTCGTGGGGCCTCGCCACGTCGCTGCTTCAAG
>CAZJRX010000050.1:0-11834 GCA_964548145.1 uncultured Pseudomonadales bacterium
GGCTACCAGCTCTTCCATCCGTATCTGCTGGCCGTGGAGTTGGCCGGCTTCCTCCTGCTCGCCGCCCTGATCGGTGCCTACCACCTCGGGCGACGCTACCTCGAACAGCGCCGGGCGCCGTGACGATGGCCATCGAGGTACCCGTCGAACACGTGCTCATGGTCGCAGCCGCGCTATTCGTGCTCGGTCTCCTCGGCGTGCTGGTGCGCCGCAACATCATCTTCCTCCTGATGTCCCTCGAGGTGATGATGAACGCCGCCGGGCTGGCGTTCATCGCCGCGGGCGCCAAGTGGGGCCAGCCCGACGGCCAGATCATGTTCATGCTGATCCTCGCCCTGGCCGCGGCGGAGGTCGCCGTGGCGCTCGGCCTCGTGCTGCAGATCTCCCGGCGTTTCGACACCTTGGATGTCGATGCGGCCAGCGAACTGAACGGTTGATCGTCGTGCTCGATTTGCTTTGGCTGGTCCCCGCGCTGCCGCTCCTAGGCTTCTTTGCGCTGTTCGTCACCGAAGGCAGGCTGCCCGACCGGATTGTCGCGGTGATCGGCGCGGGGTCCGTCGGCCTGGCCGCGCTCGTCGCCCTGGGCGCGGGCGTGGAGTTCGTGCAAAGCGGCGCGGATTCCTACTCGTTGCCACTGTGGACCTGGATGGCGGTCGGCGATTTCACGCCGTCCATCACCCTCTATCTCGATGCGCTGTCGCTGGTGATGACCGGCGTCATCACCGGCGTCGGCTTCCTGATCCACCTCTTCGCCACCGGCTACATGTGGAAGGATCACGAGGAGCCCGAGGGCTTGAGCCGGTTCTTCGCCTACATGAACCTGTTCGTGTTCGCGATGCTGATGCTGGTACTCGGGGACAACCTCCTGGTGCTGTTCCTCGGCTGGGAAGGCGTCGGGCTGTGCAGCTATCTCCTGATCGGCTTCTACCACCGGGATCCCGAGAACGGCTACGCGGCGCGCAAAGCGTTCGTCGTGACCCGGGTGGGCGATACGCTGATGGCCATCGGGCTGTTCCTGCTGTTCCGGGAGCTCGGCTCGCTCGACATCCAGACCGCGCTCGGCGATGCGGGACAACTGGATACGGGCATGGCCACGGCCATCGGCCTGCTGCTGCTCGGCGGCGCCGTCGGCAAATCGGCCCAAGTGCCATTGCAGACCTGGCTGCCCGACGCGATGGCCGGCCCCACGCCGGTTTCCGCGCTGATCCACGCCGCCACGATGGTCACCGCGGGCGTCTACCTCGTTGCACGCATGAAGGGCATCTACGACTTGGCCCCGATGGCCCAGTTCGCCGTCGCCATCGTCGGCCTGGTCACGTTGTTGATCTCGTCCTTCACGGCTCTGACGCAGACCGACATCAAGCGCATCCTCGCCTATTCGACGATGAGCCAGATCGGCTACATGTTCATGGCGCTCGGCGTCGGCGCCTGGTCGGCGGCGATCTTTCACCTCATGACCCACGCCTTCTTCAAGGCCCTGCTCTTCCTCGCCTCCGGTTCGGTGATCCTAGCGCTGCACCACGAGCAGGACATCTTCAAGATGGGGGGCCTGTGGCGGAAGCTGCCGGTGCCGTTCGCCAGCATGTTGATCGGCTCCGGCGCCTTGGTGGCGCTGCCGTTCATCACCTCCGGGTTCTACAGTAAGGACGCCATCCTGCTGACCGCCTGGGACCACGACCTCGGCGGGCGCTGGTTCTGGGCCGGCGGCGTCCTGGCGGCGTTCATGACGGCGCTCTACACCACGCGCATGATGGTGGTGGCGTTCTTCGGCGAGACGCGGACCGAGCCCCACGATGCGTCGCGGATAAACATGTGGGGGCCGTTGCTCGTGCTCTGCGCGCTATCGATCGCGGGCGGCTGGCTGCCGATCAACGTTCTCGACGGCCTGCTCGGCGCCATCGACCATATCCCGCACCTCCATCCCGCCGCCCTCGTGACGGTGATCCTGCCGCTTGTCGGCATCGTCCTCGGCTGGCTCGTGTTCAGCGGCCGCATCGGTGTCGGTGCCTTGGTGGAGTCCGCGTCGGGCGATGCCCTGCGTCGCTTCTGGCAGAGCGGCTGGGCCTTCGACTGGGTCTACGACCGGCTCTTCGTCAAGCCATTCGTCTATCTCGCCCGCGTCAACAAGGGCGACGCGGTCGACCTCCTGTTCCGGATCACCGCCGCCGTCACCCGTGGCGTCCACCACGTCGGCGCCCTGACCCAGACCGGGCGGCTACGGTGGTACGCGGTGAACATGGTGATCGGCCTGATCGTGGTGTTCGTTATCGTGGCGACGGTCTAACGTGATTCTATTCGTTGTCATCCTGGCCCTGCTGGCCGCCGGTGTAGTCGCCTGGGCAGCGGAGCGCGTCGCGGGCAAGGGCGCACCGCGCCTGGTCAGCCTCGCTGCCTTCGCTGCGGGCCTCGTCTGGTCCGTCGTCCTGTGGCTCGAGGGCGCGGACGCCAACGGCCTCTACGCCGCTATGGACTGGCCGTGGATCGCCCGCTTCGGCATCCACCTCACCCTGGAGATGGACGGCCTGAGCCTCCTGATGGTGGCGCTCACCATGTTCCTCGGCATCGTCGCGGTGGTCTCTTCGTGGGACGAGATCGAGGCCGGGCACGGCTTCTTCCAGTTCAACATCCTGATGGTGATGGCTGGCGTCGTCGGCGTGTTCACGGCCATGGACCTGCTGCTGTTCTTCTTCTTCTGGGAAGTGATGTTGATTCCCATGTACCTCCTGATCGCGATCTGGGGGCACGAGGAGAAGGCCTACGCCTCCATGAAGTTCTTCCTGTTCACCCAGATCAGCGGCCTTTTGATGCTGTTCGCGATCCTGGCGCTGGTCTTTGTCCACCACGGTGCAACGGGCGAGATCACGTTCAGCTACAAGTCGTTGCTCGGCACCGAGATCGATCCCCGCGTCGCCACCTGGCTGATGCTCGGCTTCTTCGTCGCCTTCGCCACCAAACTGCCGTCGGTGCCGGTGCACACCTGGCTGCCGGATGCGCATACCCAGGCGCCGACCGCTGGCAGCGTGATTCTGGCGGGCATCCTGTTGAAGACAGGTGCCTACGGGATCATCCGCTTCGCCGTGCCTCTGTTCCCCGAGGCGTCCCGGGACTTCGCGCTATGGGCGATGCTGCTCGGCACGGTGAGCATTCTCTACGGCGGTGCCATGGCGTTCAGCCAGTCGGATTTCAAGCGCCTGGTGGCCTACAGTTCCATCGCCCACATGGGCTTCATCCTGCTCGGCGTGTACGCGTTCAACGAACTTGGCATGCAGGGCGCCATCGTCACCAACCACGCGGGCTCGGCAACTTCGTGGGCGAGTTCCTCGCGCTCTTGGGCGCGTTCCAGGAGAACTGGCTGATGGCCGTGATCGCCACCCTCGGCATCGTCGTCGCCGCCGTGTACGGCCTGTATCTCATGCAGCGGTCTTTCCAGGGCACGCCGAATCCCGATGTCGCATCCATGCGCGACTTCGGGCTGCGCGAGATGAGCGTCATGGCGGCGATGATGGTCGCCCTGGTCTGGGTGGGCATCTACCCGCAACACGTACTCGAGCTGTCGAGCGCGACGATCGACGCCATGGGAGTCCTGCCGTGAGTGCCATGCAGGCTTGGGCGCTGGCACCGTACCTCGTGCTGTCGGGGGGCATCGTGGTACTGCTCCTCGCGGTGGCGACGCTGCAATCGCACCGGGTCGCCTTCTGGGGCTCGATCGCCTGCCTCGTGGCACCGCTCGCATTCATCCCCACCGCCGTCGCCGGTGGTACCCAAGTCATCGACGGGGTGCTGGAAATAGACGGCTACGCACTCTTCTTCTTCGTGTTGTTCTCGCTCGCGGCGATCGCCACCGCGGTCCTCTCCGGGCGCTACCTCGGGGGCCGCGCCACGCATCGGCAGGAGTTCTACCTGTTGCTGGTCACCGCAACGCTCGGCGCCGCGGCAACCGCCGGCGCATCCCATTTCGCCACCTTCCTGCTCGGACTCGAGGTACTGTCCATCTCGCTCTACGCGATGATCGCCTACCCCGAGGAGGGCCACCCGCCCCTCGAGGCGGCGGCGAAGTACCTCATTCTATCCGGTGCGGCGTCGAGCACGATTCTGTTCGGAATGGCGCTCGTCTACACCGCCTCCGGCTCGTTGTCCTTCCAAGCACCGGGGGCCATCGCCGCGGGCGAACAGACCGTACTCGTGCTCGGTCAGGCCATGCTGCTCGTGGGCGTCTTCTTCAAGCTTTCCCTGGTCCCGTTCCACATGTGGACACCCGACGTGTATCAAGGCGCCCCCGCGCCCGTCACGGGTTTCGTCGCCACGGTTTCCAAGGGCGCCGTGTTCGCGGTGCTGCTGCGCTATGTCATCGACGCCGATCTCCTGGCTTCCGAGACGCTCGGTATCATCCTTGTCGTCATCGCAATCGCATCGATGGTCGTCGGCAATATCCTTGCGCTCCTGCAGACCAACTTGAAACGCCTGCTCGCCTATTCGTCAATCGCCCATCTCGGCTACCTGATGATCGCCGTGGTGGTGGCGGGCACGGCGGCCGGACGCGCCCTCGGCGTCGAGTCCGGGCTTTTCTACGTCGCCGGCTACTTCGTTATGACCCTCGCGGCGTTCGGGGTGGTCACCGTCCTGTCCAACGACACCGACGATGCCGATCAGATCGCCGGCTACGACGGGCTGCTCTGGCGCCGTCCGGTTATCGCCGCCGTGCTTGCCGCCGCCGCCTTGGCACTCGCCGGCATTCCGCTCACCGTCGGCTTCTTCGCCAAGTTCTACCTGGTCGCCGCCGGCGTCGGCAATGCGGCATGGGCTCTCGTCTGGGCACTCATCGTAGGCAGCGCCATCGGCATCTACTACTACCTTCGCATCGTCTTCGCCATGACGAAACGTCCCGACGGCGACCGTCCCGAGAATCCACGCCGCGTCCCGTGGGAGGGCACGGCGACGGTGGCATTGCTGGGACTCATCATCGTTTTGCTCGGGGTCTATCCTTCACCCGTCATCGATTTCGTTCGCCAGCTCGCAGGGCCGTGAACCCCGCCGGCAACCGCCTTTTGACGACTATCCGACCGCCGCGTATTCTCGCGTCCTCGCCTGTTCGGGAATTCCCACCCTAGGAGCAACCCATGAGCCGATCACGCCCGCGCAATCGCGTGCACCGCAACTGGCATCCGACCGGCGTTGCCGCCTTCGCTCTCATGGGGGCGACGGCCATCGCGGCCGAGCCCGAATGGCGACTCGTCGAGGCCTACCTGGACCTCGACGAGGCATGGCATGCGAAGGATATGGACATCCGAAACGCCGAGGTCGATGCCGACGAGAAGGAGCGCATGCGCACGGAGGAACTGGGCGAACATCCCGACATCGTCCTCGCGGTGAACGCCGCCCGGGGCATCATCGAATCCGGCGGTGACCGCGCCATCGAGGCAGCCGAGTTCCTCATGCAGCATCCGACGGGGCTTTCGCCGACGGCCGATGCGGACATCCAATTCGGCACAAGGGCGCTCGCCGAGCGAGTCGGTCCCGACTGGTCGGTGGTCGACGACTACCTGAACCCCGCCACTGGCTTCCTCGCCAAGCTGTTCGCCAGCCGTCCCTCGGGTACCAAGGCGATTGCCGCCGCAAGAGCCATCGTCGACCTCGGCGGCACGCACGACAAGACCGTCGATGCCGCCGAGTTCCTCATCGAGCGGGGCGGGATGATCCGCGGCGGTAGTGGGGAAAACGTCCTCATCGGCATTCGAACGCTATCCGGGACCCCCGAATACGACGACTGGCCACGGGTGCTCATGCATCTCGACCGGGTGCGCTCCGACGCCGAAGAGATCGACGAGTTCTTCGACGACATGATGGCCGACGATCAGGCACCCGTGGTGCGCGCCACCGCGCGGTACTACGCCGCGTCGCGCCTCACGCGTTCCATCAACACCGCCCCAGACGATGAACGCGAAGCGTATCGCGAGCGTGCGCTCGGCCTCGCCACTGGCTTGAGCGTCGGTGTCGAGGACCGGGAGTTCGTCGCCAAGATACCGAGCACCGATGGCGAGCCGGCAACCCAGACGCTGGCCGATGCCGAACGGGACATTCTCGACACGATCCGCTACGCGACGGTGGGCGGGACCGTGTCCGGACTCGTGGGACGACGTCTGGACGGCAACGAGGAGAGCCTCGGTGCCTACGGCAATCAGGTCGTTCTCGTGGACTTCTGGGCAACCTGGTGCGGACCGTGCATCGCGTCGCTGCCCAAGCTCCGCGATCTCGCCACCGAACTTCCCGACGAGGGGTTCGAAATACTCAGCATCAGCATCGACAACGAACTGGAATCGGTTACCGAGTTCCAGGAGGACGAGCCGATGCCGTGGTCGCAATGGCATATCGGCGTCGGCAGCGAGCTAGCCAGAACGTGGCAGGTCCGGGCGATTCCGCTGTACGTCCTGATCGATGGCCAGGGCAGGATCCTCGCGAAAGGCAACGCCCTCACCGACGACTTCCTGGAACGGTTGCATGATGCCGTGGGTAGTGGCGGCGAAGGCGAATCCGATGCCCCACAAGATCCGACTGTCGAAGCCTGATTGACTTGGCGTCGATCCGGCTCGGCGGAAACCGCCGACTGGACCTAGTGCTCCGATGAGGGCCTGGCGGCTGCCACGGCTAGGCGACCCCTGGGTGAACCTCGAAGCCGTCGAACTCGCACCTCCCGAGCCGCCTGCCGGCACGGTGCGCATACGCGTCGATGCGTCGGAACTGAACTTCGCCGACATCCTACAGTGCCAGGGCACCTACCAGGTGAGGCACACACCGCCGTTCACGCCGGGGATGAGTGCCGCGGGAACGGTCGAATCGGTCGGCACGGCTGCGAGATTCGCGCCCGGTGATCGCATCGTCGGTCCCACCGTGGAACCCGCCGGCGGTTTCGCCGAACAGGCTCTGCTGCTGGCGGACCAGGCCCATCGTATTCCGGCGTCGGTGTCGTCGCAGGCCGCCATGGCGGTCCACATCACCTACGCGACCGCCTGGTTCGCGTTCCACCGCCGCGCCAATCTGAAGGCTGGCGAGTCCGTTCTCGTTCTGGCCGCAGCGGGAGGCGTGGGCACCGCCGCCGTGCAGATGGCCCGCGCCCACGGTTGCTGGGTGGTCGGCGCCGTAGGTGGTGGCACGAAGGCGGCTATCGCGGAACAAGCCGGTGCCGATCTGGTTGTCGACTACGAATCCGACGATCTCTACCGACGCGTGATGGAATCAACCGACGGTCGCGGCGTCGATGTCGTCTTCGACCCGGTCGGTGGGCGGCACTTCGACACGGTTAGGCGATTGCTGACCTGGGAAGGGCGCCTACTCGTTATCGGATTCGCGGCCGGCGAGATTCCGAAAGCCCCCGCCAATCATCTGCTGGTCAAGAACTACTCGGTCATCGGCGTCCACATGGGCGGCTACCGGGAACGCATTCCCGAACTCGTCGAGCGGTGCTACACGGAAGTCCACGAACAACTGGCCAGCGGCAAGATCAAGCCGTTGATCAGCGAAATCGTCGGCTTCCGCGCGCTGCCGTCGTCCCTTGAACGGCTGTCGGCGCGGTATACGGTCGGGCGGGTGCTATTCGATCCTTCGCTGCCGTAGCCCGTATCGTGGCGTCGCGGCGGTCGGCGGCTGGTGTCCCGTCAACCCTCGTTTGAGGGTTGACGGGACACTAGTGCGTGACCATCAGTCCTGCGATGTTCGCCGGTGTTAGATCAAGTGCCTCGGCGACCATGTTGAAGAAGCGCACCTCCCGTCCGGTGACCCGTTCGTCCACGAGGATCACTTCCGCCAGCGCATTGGCAATCATCACCCGGTCGTGGACATCCATCTTCTTCGACACCCTCACTAGGTGCCGTTCGAGGGGATCGACATCGAAGATTCCCGCGTGGGCGGCCATGCGCACGTCCTTGGCGCTGACTGCTTCACCGGTGTTCTTCTTGATGATCTCCTGGACCGATTCGACTTCGAGGTGCTTGATATTGGTGTCCGCCGCTGTCGCCCGCGCCAACACCAAGAGCACGGTCTCGTTGACGATGTCCTTGAGGTCATCGGCCGTGGGTTCCGCACCACCGAAGTACTTCAGGATATGGCTAAGGCTTGCAAGGCTCATCCGGGTGGGCTCCTCTAGGTTGGGCTACTGCGGCGAGCGCGGGAGTATACCAGTCGCATGGGTCAGGGCGTCGGTGCCATCTCGTCGAGATCAACGTTCACTAACGCTTCGATCCATGCCCCGGCGGAGCGCTTGGCCACGGCAATGTCACGGGGTGTACGTCCCTTGTGGTCGGCATGATCGATGTCCGCGCCGGCGTCGACGATCAAGCGAACCACGTCGATGAGCTTCGCCTTGTCCTTTACGGTGGATCGCAACGCGGTCGCAAGCGGTGTCTCGCCCTGCGCGTCCCGGGCGTTCACGTCCGCGCCATGCGCCAGGAGCAGCGCCACGATGTCACCGAAACCGGCCTTGGCGGCGCAATGCAGGGCCGACTGTCCCTTGTGGTTTCGCACGTTCACATCGGCACCCGAGTCGATCAGTGCGCGGACCCTGTCCACGTTGCCGCCCCTGTCACCCCGCGACTGGAACACGATGGGGGGCCAGCCGCCTTCGGCATGGTCGGGGCCGTAGTCCACTCCGTTGGCCTTCAGCAGTTCGATCATAGCCGGGTTGGCGATCCCCGAACGTGGCGGCTCCGAGGTCGACGGATCGAGACCGGCGGCGATCAACATGCCGAGGATATCCACCCGATCCCGCCAGATGCAGAAGCGCACCAGGTAGTAGCCGTAGGGACGGGGATCGGCACCCCGGGCCAGCAGCAGCGAGGCGACCTCGCCGTGCCCCGGAGCGACCGCGTAGTGGAGGGCGGTGGCCTGGACGTTGATGTCAGCCTGGGCCTTCTCGGCCGTGGCAAGGCCCGGATCCCGGTCCAGGCAACGCCGTAGCGCCTCGAGATCGCCCAGGTAGGCGGCCGTGTAGATGTCGCGCACGGCGCCCCGGTCGAGCAGGTACTCGGCGACCACATCGTGCTTTTTGTAACGGGCCGCGCAATACGCGGAGATGTCGACGAGCAGCGGCGTGAAGTGGCAGCCGCAGGCGTCGATGTCCGCACCGAGATCGGCGAGGTACGCGACCATCTCGAGCCGCCCGCGGTAGGCCGCCTCCCAGAGCATGGTGCGCCCGTGGGCGCCGATGCGGCGCAGCCAATGCGGTTTTTCGGCCAGGACCGCGTGCACGGTGTCTAGGTCGCCCCGTCCTGCGGCGGCGACACCGATCTTGAGGAAGTCGCTGGCATTGCCGGTCAACAGCAGCACGATTCGATCCCGGGAAACACGCTCAATGAGTCTAACAACGCCCACCGCTACAATGGCATCCCAGTGTCGCCAAGCGACTCCCGAAGAGATGGGCCAAGCCGACGAACCCGTTTCCGTTCGTCTCGCCGACGCGGCGGGTCTCCCCACATCGTTCGTGGGCGGCAAGGCCGCCTCGCTCGGCCAACTCCATCAGGCAGGTTTCCGGGTACCGGATACCGACATCCTCACCACGGCGTTCTTCGCGCCGTGGATCGTGTCCCTGACCAACGGCGCGGCATGGCGCGACGTGTTGGCCGCTCTGGACCAGGCGACGCCCCCCGAACCCGGCGAACTCCATCGGCTCTGCCGCATCGTCACGGCACAAGCGATCGATGTCGGCATCAGCGACGAGCAGCGTCGCACGCTCGACGGGATTATCGCGCGCATCGGCAGAGGCCCCCTCGCCGTGCGCTCTTCGTCGCCGGAGGAGGATCTCGCCGGGGCGTCCTTCGCGGGGCTCTACGAGTCCGAGTTGAACGTCGCGGGGCGAAGGTTCTGGACTCGCCGTTCGAGAAGACCATCGCACCCGGCGAAGTACTCGTCGCCCACACCACCGACCCCGGCTGGACGCCGTTGTTCATCAACGCCAAAGCCGTGCTACTCGAGGTCGGCGGCGAGTTGCAGCACGGGGCATTGCTCGCCAGGGAGTACGGCAAGCCTTGCGTGGCGGGAATCGTCGGACTGATGGATGCCGTAAGCGACGGTCAATCGGTCGAGGTGGACGGCGACCGGGGCATCGTCCGGGTAGCGTCGGAACCTGCTGCGGGGGGCGGCGCTGCCCCGAGGGCGACAAGGGCACGCACTTCGTAGCGGTTCGGGGCAAGCCGTCGAGCAGCCTCGATGTGCCGCGCCGCCACCGCCCGGTATTGCGGCTCGGTTATGCCCACCACGGTATACGTTTCCGCCAGGGTCATCGGGACCTCCCAGTTTTCGGGTTCCGCACGCAACGCCAGCGGTGCCTGGGCGTCCACCAGTGCGAGCAGTCTTGCCGCCTCGGCCCGGTGCTCCGTCCTCAGAAAGCGCCACCAGTTCCGGGCATACTGGAACAGGAACAGCCGGAACTGGTTCGCCATCGGCTGGTAGCCATCGATCGCAGCCGTGAAGAACTCACGCGTCCAGTGCGGTGCGACGCCGACTTGCGTTTCCGAACTCCGGATAGCCAATGCGCCGTTGCTCGCCGCGGAGAACGCGGCCTTGTTCGCCCACAGCCCGACGCCCGCCAATGTCGCCGATACCGCGATGGCGATGGCACCGGTTGCCGGTCGCCGGAGCATACGAGCCCCCAACTGCCACAAGCCCTTCGGCAACGTGCCAGCCAGCTTGCCGAGTCCCCGGGGCCACGGCGGCGGATCGCCCGTCTCGCGCGATGCGACGGCGACGAACGCAAAGAGCAGCGTGAACTGAAAGTACCCCGTGACCACCTCGGGAGAAACCAGGGCTTGGGTGAAATAGCCGACGAGCGCGCCGCCGGCAAACACGAGGGGAATGCGTTCCCGACGACCCATCCTCCCGGCCGTACGCAATCCGACAAAGAGCAAGCCGGCCCATAGGGCCAGATGGCTCATCACCCCCAACGCCCCCTTGGTGGCAAGTTCCTCCGCCAAGCGGCCGTGGGCATTGTCGTGGATGCGCATGTCCGCGCCTACACCCCGAGCATGGTGTCCCAGGACCGCCGTGTAGTTCTCCGGTCCCCAACCGATGAGGGGTCTCGCGAGAAAGCCCTTCCCCGCCGCGTCCCATGCCGCTAGCCGCGTCTCGACGGTTCGTTTCGAGAACGCCAACGTACGCTGCACGAGCGGATTCGTGAACTCGATACGGTCGCTGTCCGGATCCCGCTCGTAGGTAGCGACCAACACCGCAAACAGCACCACGAAAGCCGCCAGCAGAGCGGCGACGGTTCCCGCCACCAGTCGCACCCGGCCCCGCTCCAGGAACGCCCAGATAAACGCCGCCGCGGCAAACCCCGCGACGAGACCCAGAAATGGGCCGCGGGCAGCCGTCAGCGTCACGACCCAAGCGCCGATTAGCGCGCCGAACCCCCAGAACAGCCGCGCCAGCCACGGCGGGATGACGCCCGAACCGCCTGCGGAGGTTCCGACGACCGGACCAGCGCGCGCCGTACATCCGCCGTCGCCACCGGGCGTTGCCTGCCGGACAAAAGACTCGATCAGAAATCCGGTTGCCACTACCACATTCACCAGCAGGTAGGCACCAAGGTGGATGGGATTGCCGAGGGTTGCCGTGACGCGACCATAGCCTGCCTTTGCTCCTTCCCACAACAACGCCCCGACATCGAAATGCTGGCCCAGGGCCCACAACGTGATCACCATCCCCACCGCCAGGTTCGCGTTCAGCAAGACGCGCCACCTCGCCAGTCGCACCGCGGACACCAACACCAGGGCGAACACAAACCAGTGGGCCTGACCCACGACGCCGCCCATTCGTTCGTAGGTGGAGAAGAGGCTCCGAACCGTGCTGAC
>CAZJRX010000050.1:11931-16431 GCA_964548145.1 uncultured Pseudomonadales bacterium
ATATCAGGGCCACGCCAAGCGCCACGGCAAGCAAGCCGAGGAGCAGCGAACGCGGGGGCCGGTATGCCGGATTCAGGATGGCGAGCACGGTCCAGGCAACCAGGACGATCTCCACGATGCACCGGAACAGGAGCTCCTTCCCCACTAGGAAAGGGAAGATGGTGGGGGGGAACAGGACGAACTGGTTATTGACGACGAGCGGGAAGAATGCGGACTCGCCGCTGATCACCAAGGGGATCAGCAGAACCAGCCCGATGCCAATCCAGACCACGCCGAGCGCAATACGTTCGATTTTGCGACGCGGCATGGAACGGGTGGTTCTTGGCAACCCGTACACGCTAACACCTTTCGCTACCGACGGACTATGATGTGCCGCTCGTAGAAGGCGTCATAGTAGGTTCGGCGACCAGATGGCCGACGTGGTGGAACAGCAGCAGCAGGATCCTGTGATACGGGTCAGCGACCTGCACAAGGACTACCGTATGGGATCCGACACGATCCATGCGCTGAACGGCGTCGACTGCGCGATTCGCGCCAACGAATACGTGGCGGTCATGGGGCCTTCCGGTTCCGGCAAGTCCACCCTGATGAACATCATCGGCTGCCTGGACCGACCCACGACCGGGGAATACTGGCTCTCCGGCGAGAACGTCTCCAAGCTGGGCGACAAGTCGCTGGCCCAGGTCCGCAACCGGCGCATCGGCTTCGTCTTCCAGACCTTCAACCTGCTGCCACGGGCCACGGCCCTGCAGAACGTCGAAATCCCGATGATGTACGGCGGCGTCGGGCGTCGCCAGCGTCGCGCCCGGGCCCGGGACACGCTTGAGCGCGTCGGCCTCAAGGACCGCATGAAGCACAAGCCCAGCGAGTTGTCCGGCGGTCAGCGCCAGCGGGTCGCCGTCGCCCGGGCATTGGTCAACGAGCCGGAAATCCTGCTCGCCGACGAACCCACGGGGAACCTCGACAGCCGCACCGGCGAGGACATTATGAACTTGTTCGATACGCTCTTCGATGCAGGCCAGACCATCATCCTCGTGACCCACGAGACCCACATCGCCAATCGCGCCCATCGCCACGTCCAACTGCACGACGGTGTTGTCACCCACGACCATAGCCGGAGTAGGACCGATGTCCAGTAACGTCACCAAACGCGCCACCTGCGGCGGATTCGGCTCGAGACCTTGCCGCACCTGGGCGGTCGTCGCCGCGACTGTTCTGGCCACGGCCGGATGCGACCAAATCGTCAGTCTGATCGAGGGAGGCGGCGAGGAAGCCGTGGAGGAGGAAGCCTTCTTCGAAGCCGCCGGCGTGGTCCGCGGCGATATCCGCGTCGCGGTGGAAGCCGCCGGTGGCATCGAGCCGGTGACCACCGTCGAAGTGAAGTCGAAGGCATCGGGGGAGATTCTCGAACTCATCGCCGACACCGGCGACACCGTCGAGACCGGTACGCTGCTGGCGCGCATCGACCAGCGCATGCTCAAGAATTCGCTGGACCAGGCGAAAGCCAGTCTCGAAGTCTCCCGGGCCGAGTTGGCCAACGCCGAGTCGCAGCTTGAACGCATCCAGACGCTATACGAACAGGAATCGCTGTCGAAGGCGGACTACGAACAGTCGATGCTGCAGCATGCGGCCGCCAGGTCGCAGGTGGTACGCGGCGAAATCCAGGTCGAGAACGCCGACATCGCGCTGGAGGATGCCATCGTCCGCGCGCCGATCTCCGGCACGGTGATCGAGCGTCTGGTCGAACAGGGCCAGGTCATCTCGTCGCCGATGGGCGATGTCGGCGGCGGTACGCTCTTACTGCAGATGGCCGACCTGTCCAGGGTGCGGGTGCGGATGCTGGTGGACGAGATCGACATCGGCAAGGTGCAGCCCGGCACCATCGCCCAGGTCAACGTCGCCGCCTACCCGACCCGCTCCTTCGAAGGGGCGGTTCTCAAGGTGGAACCCCAGGCCAGCCTCCAGCAGAACGTCACCATGTTCCCCGTGCTGATCGATCTGGACAACCGGGAAGGCCTGTTGAAGCCCGGCATGAACGCCGAGGTCCAACTCGTGGTCGCGGATCGCACCGATGTTCTGACCATTCCGAATGCCGCGCTCAGGACCGAGGCCGACGTCCACGTCGCGGGTGGCGTCGTGGGTTTGAGCGAAGAGCAGGTCAACGAGATGCTCGCCGCATCCACGCTTCCGCCCCGGCCCGGTCGCAGCGAAGGCGGCGCGCCAAGCGGCCCGGGAAGCATGTCGGCGGAGGACCAGCAGATGCTTCGTTCCATCATGACCAAGCGCGGCAACGGGGAGGAACTCACCGAGGAAGAGCAGGCGTTCAGCCGCAAGATGATGCAGCAGTTCGCACGTCAGGGCGGCGGACGTGGCGGCCCCGGTGCAGGTGCGCGAGGTGGTCCCGGCGGCCGCGGCGGACCGCCAGGCGGAGGATTCGGTGCGCAACGTTCGCGGGGCTCGTCCATCGAATCGCAGTTCGGCGGCGACTTCATCGTGTACGTGCTGCGAGACGATCAACCCGTTGCGGTACGGGTCCGCACGGGTGTCACCGACCTCGACCGTACCGAGGTCGTCATGGGGCTGACCGAGGAGGACGAAGTGCTGATACTGCCCAGCGCGTCGTTGATCCAGGCCCAGGAGTACTTCCAGCAGCGCATGCGCCGCTGGAACCAGAACCCGTTGATGAGCGGGTCCGGCTGAGATCCTCGCACCGATTTGACAGGATGAACTAGCTCATGGCCGTGTTCGAAACCATACGGGTTGCCCTCGAGTCGATCATCCACAACCTGCTGCGGTCGACGCTGACCATGCTGGGCATCATCATCGGCGTGGCGGCGGTCATTTCGATCATCGCGCTCATTACCGGTGCCCAGCGCGCCGTCGACGACCAGATCTCGCAACTCGGGGGCGCCCGGGTGCTATCGGTTCAGCCCGGGCAGTCGTACTGGCGGGGCGTCGCGTCCTCCGATCGGGTGTCGATGACAATCGACGACTACGAGGCGCTCAACAAGGATGCCCACTACATCACCGAACTCGTACCGGAGATCTCGGGCTACAGTCAGATCAAGTTCGGCAACCAGAACCTCAGGCACCGCATCAACGGCACGACCCCCAACTACCCCGAGGTCCACGGGATCGAATTGGAGCACGGGAGGATGTTCAGCGAGGGGGATGTCCTGGCGCACCGGCGAATGGCGGTATTGGGCCAGGAGATACCGGTCAATCTCGACATGGAGCCCGAGACCATGCTTGGCCGGACGATCTTCGTCAACCGCGTCCCGTTCCAGGTCGTCGGCGTCTTCGAACGGGTCGGCGCACCTTGGCAGAACCCTGATGACGATATCTTCGTTCCCATCACCACGGCGGAACAACGGATCATCGGCAACGATCGTCTCGACCGGCTGTCGGCAAAGGTCGCGGACGGCGTGCCGTTGGAGACGGCCATGGTGGATATCGAACGGGTCATGCGCCGCGAGCACAAGATCCGCCCCGGCGGCACCAACGACTTCATGATTATGAACCGCCAGCAGTTCGTGGAGGCGCAGCAGCAGTCGATGGCGATCTTCGCCTACCTGCTCGGCGGCGTCGCCAGCGTGAGTCTGCTGGTCGGCGGTATCGGCGTCATGAACATCATGCTGGTTTCTGTGACCGAACGGATCCGCGAAATCGGCGTCCGCAAAGCGCTCGGCGCAACCCGGATCAACATCCTGACCCAATTCCTCACCGAAGCGCTCACCATCGGCGCCCTGGGCGGCATGCTCGGTATCGCCCTGGGCGCGGGTATCGCGGTCGCCATGGCCAGACTCGCAAACTTCAATACCTTCGTGTCCATCGAGGCCGTCGTTCTCGCCGTCGGCGTGAGCGTCGGCGTCGGCCTCGTTTTCGGTGTCTGGCCGGCCCGCCGCGCGGCTCAGCTAGACCCCGTGGAGGCCCTGCGGCACGACTAGCGTCGGCCTTCCTGACGCGAGGCGCGTTTAGCATCGCTAGTAGTTCCTGTCCGGGAACGTAGGGTCTTGGATCTTCGCGTTGCAGGGAGTGCTCACTCCCCCGTGAGGAGCCCGTCGCCAGAACATCCAGCAAGCCAAACCCCGACCAGTTCGTTGACGATGCGGTTACTGACTCGGCGATCAGGTCGTACGGTAGCGGTCAATCCGGGGGATCTCGTGCATATGAATATGCTAACTTGACATCGAATGATCCACGACATGACAATTCAACATCAAAACATGCCCGGAAAAACCCAATGGCAACGTCCCGTGTCTCACGCCAATCATGGCACCTCGAATTGCGGGGCGCCCGCAAGTCCCGGCGCATGTCCCAGCGCGAGATGGAGGAGCGAACGGGCATACACCAAGCCCGGATATCCCGGATCGAGAACGGACAGGTGGACCCGAAGCTGTCCGAGGCCCTCCAGATGGCAAGGGCCGTGGAACGCGACCTCGTGCTGGTGCCCCGCCGTGCCTTGCTGGGCGTGCTGGGCGTGATCCGCGACTTCGAGGA
>CAZJRX010000051.1:0-10771 GCA_964548145.1 uncultured Pseudomonadales bacterium
CGTTGGTCGCGGCATGACCAAGGCTCTCGGGATTCGTTTTGCGGCTATTGGATGCATGCCTGGGGCTCCTGGGTCAATGACGACTCGTTCGAGGACGACGGGCGGAATGCCTCCGCCCGGGGGTCGGCAAACGTCGGCGCCAGTTCGGATTCGGGCTCGCCGGAGATTCGCGACGCCCGCAGCACGCGAAGATGGTTCGCGTCATACGGCCGTGCCCTGTGCATGACGCAGCGATTGTCCCAGACCACGAGGTCGCCAACCGTCCACGAATGCCGGTAGGTGCGTGGTGACCGGCAGGCATCATCCATCAGCCTGGTCAGCAACACGTCGGATTCCGCGTCGCTCATTCCCGGGATCCCGAAGGCGTGCCGCCCGGTATAGATGGACTTGCGACCGGTTTCGGGGTGGGTCTTGATGACTGGCCGCAGCGGCGCACCCTTGTCGTGGAAGCCATACTGGTTGTCCGTCTTGTGCGTGTACCCCGCCTTCGCCTGCGAGTGATACAGCGAGTGGTAGGCGGATAGCCCCTCGAGCTGCGCCCTGGTCGCGTCATCGAGGGCATCGTACGCGGCACGCATGTCCGCGAACTCGGTCTCCCCGCCCTCGGGCGGCACGACCAGCGCCATCAGCATGCCGGCCTTGGCGGCCAGTGGCATGTAGGTGCTGTCGGTGTGCCAGCCCTCGTTGCCCTTCAGCATCTGATACTGCTGCTCGTTGGGCTGTGCCAGGCCACCGTCGGCTTTCTGGTTGGAGAACCGGGCAATCGGGCTCGCCTGTCGCGGGTAGAGTTTCTCGGTCTTGCCGAATCGAAGCGCGAATGCACCTTGGGAATCATCGTCGAGATTGTGTTGACCCGGAAAGACCAACAATCCGTAGGTCAGGAAGGCGTCGTGGATCTCCTCCCACGTATCGTCGTCGAGCGTAGCGAGATCGACGCCCGTGACGACGGCGCCCAGGGTGGCGTCGATTGGCGTTACCTCTAGGGTCATTGCGTATCTCCCTGTTGTTGGGAATGAGCGCGGACCATAATCCTATCAGCGTAACGTACGGTCGGTGAGGTCCTACAGGAGTCGACGGCTGCCGGCCAGTCAGTGCGTTGCGCCGCCATCGTAGGGAGGCTCAATCGCCGATGTTGCCGGTTTCCACCGACCGATGATGCACGAACCCGACCCGCCGAGGCCGAGGGGACAGATCGACCGGATGTTCGAGGGCAGGCAACGCTACCCGGCGTTCGAGACGGGCGAAGTGGGGGCGATGCGCGCTGACTATGCGGGTAGCGTTACCCTGATCGACGACCAGATCGGCGAGATACTCACCGTGATCGAGGAAAGGGGCGAAATGGATAAGACGGTTATCGCCTTCATCTCGGATCACGGGGAGATGAATGGGGATCATGGCCTTACGTCGAAGAGCAACTTCTACGACGGCGCGGTTCGCGTGCCGCTGATCGTGAGGACCCCGGGTGCCGAGTATTCGGGAATCGTCAACGACTCGCCGGCGGAGACTGTTGACCTCGGACCGACGCTGGTGGAACTCGCCGATGGCGAAATTGGGTACGCCCAAGTCGGCAAGTCGCTTACCGGTGCCCTCGACGGCAGTCGGCATCGCGACGACGCCCTTTCGGAGATCATGGGCGAGTTCATGCTGATGAACGATGAGTGGAAGATCGGCCTCAACAAAGAGGGTGAGACGTACATGCTGTTCGACCGCAAGAACGACCCCAACGAGGAACGGAATCTTGCAGGCTTGGGTGAGTATCGGAACCAGGCGGATGCATTGCGGCTAAGGATTCTTGAGCGAATTGCCCAGAGCCAGTTGCACGAGTACTAAGGCGCGCTCGCACACGAGCGCGCCTCGTGAGTACACGACGCGTTCCAGAGTATTTCGGTGAACTGTCCTCGCAGCCTGCCCGTGAATATCAAGAGCGATCAAGGAGTCTATGGGTTTCTACAGTGATCGAATCCTGCCCCGTTGCATAGACCGGGGATGCGCCGCCAAGCCCATCAGCAAGCAGCGAGAAAAGGTCGTTCCGCAGGCGGAGGGTCGGATTCTCGAGGTAGGGATGGGTTCGGGCCTCAACATCCCCTTCTATGCGGTTGACAAGGTGGAGTGGGTCTGGGGTCTGGAGCCATCGGCCGGCATGCGCGAAAGGGCCCGCACGCGGGTCGAGGCCGCACCGTTCGAGGTGTACTGGCTCGATCTTCCCGGCGAGGAGATACCGCTCGCCGACAACAGTGCCGACACCGTCGTCCTCACCTACACGCTGTGCACGATCCCCGGTTGGCAAGCGGCGCTTCGGCAGATGCGCCGCGTACTCAAACCTGGCGGCAGACTGCTGTTCAGCGAGCATGGCAAAGCACCCGACGACGATGTCCGACGCTGGCAGGATCGTATCGACCCGATTTGGACGAGGCTCGCCGGCGGTTGCCACTTGAATCGCGACATCCCGTGCCTGATTGCACAAGGCGGCTTCAACGTCTGTCGGCTAGAGACGATGTACCTGCCCTCGACGCCGAGAATCGCCGGCTTCACCTACTGGGGATACACCGCCTAGTGCTCCTATCCGGCATTTCTCACCAGCCGCTTGATGCCATGACGTTTACAGATTAGCGCCCTCCCGGTGGCAGCGTCATGCCTTCGCCGGACTCGAGCTGGTATTGCGTGTTGGTGCACCCCGCGGCCTCGAGGAACTTCGCCACCCCCACCGCACTCACGCGCAAGTCGCCCGCGGAAATCCAGTTCACGTAGAGCCGGTCCCCGAGAACGTGGGTCGCGAAAGCCTCGGTGGCGAACTGCTCGGCCGGCGCATCGGCAAGAGAGGCAGCGGCTGCGCGTGTCTTGTGGGGTTCGCCCGAGTTGCAGATCAAGGTGACCGAGGTGGCCAAGTCGAACGGCTTGTCGGCGAAGGGCAGGAGGTCCGGGCTGACCTGCACGCCCGTCGTGAGTTTCAACGGTTTCGGCCCGCCGACGTCGTAGGTCAACTCGAGAAACCAGGCGGTCCAGCCGCGCTCCGGGGCCGTGACCCGCGCCTTATAGATGCCTTGCGCATCCGCCTCGATGGGCGTACTCGCAAAAGCGCGGCCCAACGTGTCGACCCGGAAATCCCGTGCCTCGGGGTTGGTCGCCTGCCAGAGCCGTACCTCCGCTGGCCGGTCCTTGGCCATGACTTGAAGCGTTCCGTCGTCGGCTCGCGTCCAGGAGAAACGCGGTGGCCGGCGGTCGTTCAGAACCAGCCAGTGGAACGCCGCCACGGAATCGAGCACGTCGGTGTCGGCCATGCCGTGATTGGCGTTGGGCACGTAGCGCAAATAGCTCTCGCCCCGTAGCTCATCCCAGTAGAACCGCGACGAGTCCGGCAGGAAGAACTCGTCGCCCGTGGCGTTGAGCACCAGCTTAGGCACCGTGACACGGTGTCGGTAGGCATAGGGATCCACCGTTCGCATGAGCTCGGCCACGGCAGGATCGTCCATGTTCGGCAGGATTCCATGGCGTACGTAATCGCCTACGGACGGTGAGAAGAAGCCGTATGCGGCGAAATGATGGCGTAGCGATGCGCCCGAGTTGAGCGCGTCGAAGACGATGGGAATGATGCCGATCACGCGTTGGTCCACGACTGCGGTGAGCCAGGTCGTCCAGCCGCGTTTCGATCCGCCGGAGACCACGAACCGTTCAATGGTGCGTCCGCCACCGGCATCGGTTGCCATCACCGCGGTAACCGTATCCATGGCCCTTACGGCACTCTTGGTCATGGCATCCAACACGTAGCGAGGACTGCCGCCGTTGAGCGACCGCGCCCAGTTGTGTGCGATCAGGTCGTCCTCGCCACGGGGCGCGCCGTCGCCGTCGAACACCAGGGGCTGGTTGGGGACCATACCGAGCTCGGCAACCACGGATTCGGTGGCATTGGCGATGGCGATCATGCGGGGATCGGGCTCTTCCGGCGGCTCGGGACGGTTCGCCCCACCCGTTATCCAGAGAAACCCGACATCGCTCGCGACAGTCGGCGGAATCGACAACCGAAGCCAATGCCGCCATTCGGTCCGGTCGACCTGGTGCTCGGTCAGCCAGTTCTGCGAGACCATGTCGACGGTCACGATGCGCGTACCCTCGTGTTCGCTCGTGGCGAAGATCTCCCACCCATAACTGGCGTCGGCTCGCGCGACGTAGTCGTCCAAGGCTGTTCGCTGGGGAAGTTCATTCGCCGTCGTCGACGGGGACAGGTTCGCGATCAGCATGGCAACGGCCGCGAGCGTGAGGGTGTTTTTTTGAGGAGAGACGTCGGTTGTTTGGCTGGGGCGCAAAAGTCGAATTCCGTTCGTTGACCGAGCGGTAGAGCATACGGTGTAGCCAGAAACGCTGCTGTATGATCCGGCGGTCCCGTTCCCTGTAGAAGGCGATTGCGATGCCCTATCCCGAGAACGCCCCGCTCGAGCAATGGCTCGACCTGGTGCCACCGGAAGACGTGCTGGAACCGGAACTGCCGATCATCGACCCCCACCACCACCTGTGGGACATGCGCCAAGCGCGGCGCGCGCTGTGGGAACAGAAGGTCTATCTCTGCGACGAGATGGTCGCTGACATCCGTTCCTCGGGACACAACGTCGTGCAGACGGTGTTCGCCCAGTGCGGTTCGTACTACCGGGCCGACGGACCGGAGGAGTTGCGCCCAATCGGCGAGACGGAGTTCGTGCACGGCGTCGCCGCGATGAGCCGATCCGGCCTATACGGCAGTTCGCGTCTTTGCACCGGTATCTTCAGCACCGCCGATCTTACGCTCGGCAAGGCGGTGGAACCGGTGCTCGAAGCCCACATGGCCGCCTCCGCCAACTTCCGCGGCATTCGCAGCGCCTTCCCGCCGGACCTCGACGCCCAATTCCTGGAAGGCTACGCGCTGCTCGGCAAGCACGGCCTGAGTTTCGACAACTACTCGCCGGACTACGAGCGACTGCCTGCACTCGCCAGGCTCGCCGACGCACATCCCGAGGTCACCATCATCGTCAACCACCTCGGTGGCAGGATCGACCCCGATGCCACCCCCGAGGCGATCGGCCGTTGGCAGGCGTGCATCGATTCGATCGCCCGTTGCCCGAACGCCGTGATGAAGTGCGGCGGCGCCCAGCAACGGGTCGGGCGCGATTGGGAGCCGCCGTTCCACATCCATCAACGCGCCGCGGGACCGATGGGATCCGAAGAGCTTTGCGAACTGCTGTTCCCGTACTACCGCTACGCCATCGAGGCGTTCGGCCCGGAACGCTGCATGTTCGAGAGCAATTTCCCGGTCGACAAGGAGTCGATTTCCTACCGCACGCTCTGGAACCTGATGAAACGCATTGCCCGCAAGATGGGGCTTAGCGATGCCGAGAAGACGGCGATGTTCAGTGGCACGGCGGCGCGCGCCTACCGGCTTCCCCCGGTAGCGTAGGAGCTGTCGGCGGCAGCACTCGACCCCGACCGGACTCGAGCACCGTGACCGAGAACACCTTCTACACCGACCACTGGCGCGACATCGAGGAAGAGCGCGTCGCCCGTTACGAGCGCATGTTCGTCTGGCGCGAAGGTCATGCGAGCTTGCTCGCGCCGCTCGACCTCCGACCGGGTTCCCGTGTTCTGGACTACGGCTCTGGTCCGGGCTTCGTCACCGAAGGCATGGCCGGCATCGTCGGCCCGACCGGGCAAGCGTACGGCGTCGATCTCAACGCCCATTTCGTGGGGAACGCGACGAAACGAAATTCCAAGTCGAGCAACATCTCCTTCCACCTCGTGGACGGAAACCGCATACCCCTTGCCGATGCTTGCGTGGATCGTCTGTTGTGCAAGAACGTTCTCGAGTACGTTCCGGATGTAAAGATCACGCTCGCCGAGTTCCGCCGCGTGCTCGAACCGGGAGGCCGTCTGCTCCTGATCGACAGCGACTGGGGGTTCGTTGCCGTCGAACCTTGGGGCAGGGAGCGCACGCGGCGATTCTTCGACGCTGCGGCACCGGCTTTCAAGGAGCCGGAGATCGGCCGCAAACTGCGCACTTACCTGCTCGACGCCGGATTCGACGATGTCGATGTGCGGGTGCAAGCCGGCGTCGACACCGAAGGCGGCAGCCTGCTCGTACTGCGCAACATGGCGAGCTATGGGGGTGCATTCGATTCGATGTCCGCCGGCGAGATCGAGGCACTGCTCGAGGAAGCGGAAGCAGCCGTCGACGACAACCGCTACCTGTTCTGCCTACCGCAGTTCCTTGTAACGGGAATCAGACCGTAGAAATCAGCGAGGCTTTGATTCGCTCCGAGGGACGGAAGCCCGCGTTAATCACGAGTTTAGGACACACGCGAATTCCGTCCTACGCGCTGTAGGAGATGTCGTACGGCCAACAGCGTTCCCGCGCCGGTCGCCCGCAGGTTGCGCCGTGGGTTCGGGCGTCAGGCATGGGACTTGGAACGACCTCGCCCGATGGCATACGCTCGTGGACGAAACGGCAACGGGAACACAACATCGAACCGGAACGCGCGAGCGCCCTGACCGACGAGGACAAGTTCCTCTTCGACCTGCGCGGCTTCATGGTCGTGCGCAACGTATTGAGTGCGACCGAGTGCCAGGATCTCATCGGTCTCGCGGACGAGATATGGCCACGGCAATCTGAGGACGGGCCATACCGACGCTACAACGGCATCTCTACCTGGGACCAGCGATTTGTCGATCTCATGGATAACGACAAGCTGCTGCCCTATCTCGTGGAGCTCGTCGGCAGCCGGCTGCGCATCGACCACGACTATTGCATCTTCATGCGCAAGGGAGCGGGCCCGCACACGCTTCACGGCGGACCATGGCGCTACGAATCGGACCACTGGTACCGCTACCACGACGGCGTCATGCGCAACGGTCTCACCGTGGCGACTTGGAACCTCACCGATGTCGGGCCCGGTGACGGCGGCTTCGCCTGCGTTCCCGGCAGCCACAAGTCGAACTTCCTCCAGCATATGCCGAGAGACGTCGCGCGGTTCGAACGTCACGAGGATTGGGTCGTGCAACCGACCATGGCTGCGGGCGACGTGCTGATCTTCACCGAAGCCCTGATCCACGGCACCGCCGCGTGGATGGCCGATCACGAACGCCGCACGCTCCTCTACAAATACAGCCCGCCGCATTCGACATGGGCGAAGCGCCCCTACGACCTCGCCGACTTCCCGCAGGCAACGGATCGGCAACGTCGACTCATGGCACCGCCCTCTGTCGAAGCCCATCCGCGGGTGATCGGCGAGTGAGCGGTTGACGGAACCCAGGGGCGTGTCGGCAAGACTGCGCGGGCGCTACGTCGCATGGCGTAGAATCAGGCGGTCAACCAACCAAAGGGGGCTTTGATGGAGCCTTGGGCATGGCTACTCGTCGGCATCGCCATCGGTGCGGTGGCGGTATTGGCCGTGACCAAACCGAAGGCTCTGCGGGCATTGCCCGAGGCCTTGGTTGGGGCGTTGGTCGCCTTGCCCGTGGCATTGCCGGTGCTGTTGCTCGTGGTGGCCGCCATCGTTGCGGTCGCATTTCTGCTGGCCGTCGTTCTGATCCCCGTCATGGGCTTGGTGGTCGCGATCACGGTTGTCGCGATGGCAGTCGCGATCGTGGCGACGCCGATTCACGCAATCGCCAAGCGCTTCGCAAGGAAACGTGCCGGCAGTTGACCGGCGCAACCGGGAGGATCCATGGAACACCGGAACTTCGGCGACACCGACCTTGACTGTTCGGTGGTTGGCTTCGGCACCTGGGAGATGGGTGGCACCCAATACGGTGACATCGACCTCAAGGCGGCCGTCCGCGCCGTCGAAATGGCCGTCGACCACGGCATCACCCTGTTCGATACCGCCGAGGTCTATGGACCTTTCACCTCGGAAGAGTTGCTTGCCGAGGGTCTTGGCGCCCGGCGCAAGGACGTCGTCGTGGTCACCAAGGTCGGGTTCGCCTATCGAGACGACGACACCCGCGGCCGGGCAGCCGTAACGGGACGCGATGCCTCCCCCGCCAACATCACGGCCCACGCCGAGGATTGCCTCAATCGACTCGACACCGACTACATCGACCTCCTGCTTATTCACTGGCCGGATCACAAGACGCCACACGAAGACACGGTCGGCGCACTTGAGGCGTTAAAGGCGGCCGGCAAGATCCGCCACTACGGGGTCTCCAACTACGACGTGCCGATGATGCGCGAATGCGAACGGCACGGACATCTCACCGCCAACCAGGTCGGCTATCACCTGTTCGACCGTCGCATGGAGGCCGAGGTCCTGCCGTTCTGCGGCGAGTCGGGCATCGGCTTCATGTCCTACGGCAGCCTCGGCTTCGGGCTCTTGACGGGCGCGATGACGCCCGAGACCACCTTCGTGGACTGGGACTGGCGCAGTAGCGGCCAGGCATTCGCGCTGCCGCTCTTCGAGGGCGAGCACTTTCGCGCGGAGCTTCGGGTTGTCGACAAGCTCAAGGAGTTCGCGGCCGACCACTGCAAATCCGTCGCCCAACTGGCCATCGCCTGGGTACTGGGCAACCCGGATCTGACCGTCGCCCTGGTCGGCATGCGAAACGAACGCGAACTCGAAGAGAACACTGCGGCGGCGGACTGGAAACTGTCCGACGATGATCGACGCGCCATCGACGAGATCTTCGAGGAGGAAGGCGTCCCGACCTACGTGGATGAACCCCAGGCGAGGTGATGGTCGACATCGCATGACGACCACCAACGAGCTCGAGATTCAAGTTCAATGCGAACGGCTTGTATACCGGTTCTTGCAGGTACTCGAAGGTCAACAAGCCAAGACCGCTGATCTTTTCACGGAGGACGGGCGAGCATTCACTTATGTCGGACGCGAGAAAATTCGCGAACACTTCGCCGGAATCGCAGCGGTCGACAACAACGTCAACGTCAACCTGTGCAACAATCTATTGATCGACGTCGATGACGACGACCATGCTCGCGCCACGAACTACGTAACGCATTACGTTGCCGATCGCCAATCTGACGACTTGACCGATCCGACCGGTGCCCGAGTCGGCGGTGAGCTCGATACGGCCAGGTCAATCACCCGGTGGTCTTGGAAGTTCCGGCGCGTCGAGGGCGAGTGGTTGATCTCTGAGCTGCAATACCCGGAACCGGTGCTCCTTCGCAAGGACGTGATCGACGATCTCTAACACGGACCAACGAAACCCGTAGGGGACGCCCTCGTGGCGTCCCGTCTCAGCGAACCGACAACGGACCACCCTCGCCCGCTACGGGATCGAAAAACCGCCCAAAAAATTCCAGATGACGCTGTGCGTCGAAACGCCGTTGAGATTGTCCCGCCAGTCGTGTCCCTGGTTTTCTAGCCGATAGTGTTCGACTCGTGCTCCTTGTCCGCACGAGTCGTAGACGAAGTGAACCGTTCCCGCGGTCTCGGCGCGGTGTTCGTTCTGACAGTTGTACCGGTCGCGCCAGAACTCGACCAGGCTCGGGACGTCCCGCATGGTCCCGACGGAATCCCATGATTTCCAGTCCCACGTGTGCTCGTAGGAAATGATGCGGTCCTTGACACCGTGGATGTGCATGATCGGGACGTTGCGTTGCGGCTCGCAGGACTTCGGCGAGACCGGCATCGTGCCGGCGAACGAGGCTATTGCCGCGAAACGCTCGCTCATCTGGCACGCGAGTTCGTAGGAGAACATCGAACCCAACGAGTAGCCGACTGCATAGACCGCCTGCGCGTCGACCGGGTGGCTGGATGAAATGTCATCGATTATCGCCCCGATGTAGTCGATATCGTGGCGTGACTGGGCATCGGTGTTCAACTGCCACGCACTTTCGTTGGGCGGGACGACTATGCCGACCGGAAAGGCAACGATTATCCCTTCGCTCCCCGCCAGTTCTTCCCACTTCCCCTGTTGTGGAAACTTCCAACTGCCCACATCGCCGCCCATCAGCATGACCACCAGTGACTTTGGACCTTCAGGCGAACTCGTTGGTACGAACAGGTGGTATATCCTCGCCACGCCGTTCACATCGATTTCGGTGATCGGGAGGTGCTGTCTCCATTCGACTTTTTCCTCGGCCCAGTCCGCGCCGAATAGAGCTGCGCCGACGGCGATGATCGCAGCCAGGCCTATCAGGGTCTTTTTCACGTCATTCTCCCGCGTCTTTTCCCAGATCGGGTCGTGTGTCTTGTTCCAGCCGGAATGCAATCACGTGATCGTCCCGTCCCTCGCCCGAGGGTGAGATCCCCGCCCGCCGTCACCACGACGTAGTCCATGCCGCCGTGCCGGAATCCCATGGGGGTCGAATGTGCACCAGCGGGCAGCTCCCGGACCCATAGCTCGTTGCCTCCGGTCCCGTCATAGGCCCGCAGCATGTTGTCGTAGGTCGTCGCCAGGAACACGACACCGCCCTGGGTAACCATCGGGCCGCCCTTGCTGATGTATCCCCACTTCGTGGCGCGCTCGCCGACGTCGATCCAGGGCGCGGTGCCCGCTGGACGCTCCCACCGAACCTCGCCCACATCCAGATCGACCGCCACGAGCGTGGACCAGGGGCCTTCGAGGCACGGGGGTGGTTGTGAACCAGATCTGTGCGTGCCATCTCGTAGGGCGTGCCGTCCTGTTCGGTGTGTTATGTGTGCAACCGACACCTCCACTCAGCACAGCCTCGCACAAATCGGACGGCTCGGTCGGATCCTTCGGCCAGAGGATCAGGATGTCGGTAGCGCCTCGGCCCAAGCCGTACTCCCTACGCATGCGCCCTCCGCCGTTTGCAAGTACGCCTGCAGGA
>CAZJRX010000051.1:10781-16391 GCA_964548145.1 uncultured Pseudomonadales bacterium
CTGCGGTCCCGCCTCCCGGTAGTCGAACCGTCCCAGCCAGTGTTCCGAGTTCTCGCGGAAAAACGCCTGGAACGCCGCCAGCAGCTTGTCGACGTCCAGGTCGCCGGACACGTCGACGAACCAAGCCGTTTGCTGCGGCATGGCCACCTGTGTGGCGTGACCGAGCTCGCGCGGGGCTACCTCCGCGTAGATCGGATTGGCGATGCGGATATCGTCCCCTTGCGCGATCAGTCCGAGATCCCGCGCGTAGTCGAGGTCCCGGTCGGTCCGCGCCGGTCGGATCGTCGAAGCAGGCTTGCGCGCAGAGGGCGTTCACGAGCCACGGCTGGCCTTGGGTCTGGTCCCACAAGATCGCCGACGCATCCTCCGTGAATGACTGCCCGGTCTGATCGCTGTGCTGGCCCAACAGGGTATCCACTTCTTGGGGGGTGAAGTCGCCAAGGCGCAACGACTTGGCGATGACGTTGAACGGGCTGCCGCCGCTGATCAGTTCGCCGGCGCTCGAGCGGATGCGGTAGTCCTGGATGTCGCGCACGCCGCACAGCACGATGCTCCACGGGAAACCGTCCGGGCGCTGTTCGTAGCCGGTGCGCAGTTGACGCAGCACCGACAGCAGACTGTCGCCCACCAGGGCATCGATCTCGTCCACCAGCAGCACCAGCGGTTTGGCACTCGCCATGCTCCAGCGCATGAGCAACTCGGCAAGCGCCTGATGCGGACCCCGTTCGGCGAGGACGTCCTTGGCGATTCGCGCTGGAATGTCGTCGCCGAGGAGGTGCGCTCGCGCTGCCATCATGCCAATGGTTGCGGCGATGGCACTCGACACGTCCTCGCGAGCGGCCTGACCAACCTCTGCGCTAACGAGAACACAGTTGAAGTCGCCCACGGTGCCGCTGTTCAGCAGATCCCGCAACGCCGCGAGCACCGATGTCTTGCCGGTCTGTCGCGGCGCATGGAACACGAAATAGCGCTTCTGACGGATCAAAATAAGAACCGCCGGCAGATCCAATCGTTCCAAGGGCGGAACACAGTAGTGATCGGCTGGTACGACCGGACCTTCGGTGTTGAAGAAGCGCATTCCCAAGGCGACCCGGAGTTCTGGATCAGCAGCGGCTGGTTGATCCACAGGCCAATGACCGTACCACACGGTGTTGTCGGGCGGGAGATACGGGCTCAACCGTCCGTCGCAGCGAGATAGCCGTGAACGATGGCGTCTAGCTTTCGTTTCGAATCTACGAGGCAGAGTCCCGCGCGAAGTTCTCGCTCGTTGTTCCGAATCCAGTCGAGCAGCCAGTCTGTGTCGCGCAAGGGCGCCGGAGGGTCGCCGACATCATCGGACGAGATGAATTGCTCCAGCCGGTTTCGGTACTCGACTAGCTCCTTCGGCGCTATGCCGCCGAGCAAAACTGCCACGTATTCGGCCGCAAAGCAGTCACTGGGACGCTGCCGGCTTGCCAGGCACACCACCAGGCCGTCGTGATCCTCGGTGAACACGACGAGCAGTTCATCACCAAGCGATGCGACTACGCCCTGTTCTGCATCGACTTTTTCGATCCGCAGACCAAACTTGCTGGCCTTTCGCTTGACCTTAGCGAGAAAGGTTCGCGAATTCATATCAATGTCTCCGGTCACTCTCGGTTCCCCCGGTTACGAGGCAGAACATGGATATCTTGGTAGCCGGTGATTGTCACGCCTCTTGACCTGAGGTAGCGCAACTCGCGGTCATAGGCTGATCCCGGCTTAGCCACCATTGGCGGATGGCTCAGCACAACCTGTTCGCCGCGCCTCATCGTGCGGTCAAGGAAGTACCTGTTCTCTCGCCACTGTCCAGCACGCCCCAAGATTGCCCAGGTTGCGGTTGATACATCTAGATGTCGCGCTCCCAGTGTGTCTGACATGCGGATGTAGCGCGGATAGTGGCCCAATACCGTAACGCCCATAACGATGCCTCATCCGTTGCTCTTGCGAGACTAACAGGACACTTAACCGAGTCAACGTCGCTCGGGCGCAAGCTCACACGTTGAGTGGCAAATGTCCTACAAGGACGCCACGCGGGTGCTCTCGGGATCCCGCCACAAGGTAGCCGGATCGACCAATGGCTACCTTGGCGGCATGGGCGGAACCATTGACTTGGTACCGGGTCGCGGGCACAACTCCTATGCCGGGTGCCGGCCCGAGGCCACGGCTTCCCAAGGCCCGGTGATCGCGAACGTAATGCCCGGAGTCTGGATGTTGACGAAGAGGGTTTTACCGTCGGGCGAGAAAGTGGCGCCCGCCCATTCAGACCGGCGGTAGTCTCCGGGTTCGATCGCCGGTCTACCCGGAATCGGTTCATCGATCACGATGTTGTTCTCGCCGACTTCAATCGACTGGCCGTGTCTGTCGACGGCGTGGAGCCGCGTCCCGCGGACGACTTCGCCGGACTCGCCGACCAACCCTCCGCCGTCTTCGCACGCGAGTACGAGGCCATTATTGTGCACCGTGATGTTGTCGGGCGCGTCGACGATGGTTTCGTCCGCAGAGACGTAGAAAGCGCGGAGCAGGGACTTCGCGGGCTGATAGACCCAAACGGCACCGGCACCCGCCGCACCGCCCGCCGTGTCCACCCAGAAGATCGAGTCGCCGTGGTACCAGGCACCCTCGCCGCGAGCGAAGCGCGCGCCACCAGCGGCTTCGCCCTGCAGGTACGGGCCCGACTTTCCGGTGCCGACGACGCCGCCGCCGAACGCCTCCGGATCGAAGCCTTCCGGGTCGTGGTCGGATTCCGCGATGGGCACCCAGTCGACTGCATGCGTGTCGCCGGTGGCCGGCGCGCGCAGGTCGGCGTTCGGCGTGCCCTGGACACGCAGCATCTCGAGGCGGCCGCCTTCTTCCAGCGCACCGACTTTCGGTTGCCGGTTGTGTGGCAGAAAACGGTAGAAGCCGGATTGCGCGCCGTTGTCCTCGGTCAGATAGACGATGCCCGTCTTGGGGTCGAGGGCGGCTGCCTCGTGCCGGAACAGACCCATCTCGACAATCGGCCGCCCACTCGCACGACCGTCCACGGGAACTTCGAAGACAAAGCCGTGATCCTTGCCACCAACCCGGCTCGTGCGCAGGACGATCTCCTCGCAGGTCAACCAGGATCCCCAAGTAGTCGGGCCCCCGGCGCAGTTCATCGCGGTCCCGGCAAGAAGCGGCACGGTCACGGGCGCACGGTCGGCAGCATAGGACACCGCCGTTACGCCGCCCCCGAAACCCGGAAAACCGTCCGGAGCACCCTCCGTGCCGGGTGGGATCTCGAAGTCGTCATAGGTTGGCACGCCTTGCCCGCCGAACCGCGGCGCGACGACCTCCTCGTGATTGCGGGCCAGCATCACCCCGTCGGCGGCTGCAAAGGCGGCCATGCCATCGTGTTTCACGGGCGTCAATGCGCCGTCAGCCATGGCATCGCCCGACCAGGAAAAGGACCGGTAGGTGAACCCCATCGGTAGCTTCAAGAGGGGCAGGCCGGTAACAGAGTCCGCAACCGGTGTCAGCGAGTGCGGCACGACGGACTCTCGAGCCCAGAGTCGACTGAAGGACGACGCGACGACGACTCCAGCACCCGTCCTCAGCACTGATCTCCGACTGATCCCACTCACTTTCCGCTCCTGCCTTGCGATGGCGCCTAATCGTAACAACCGATTGGGTGTGTAGGTGAAACGAATCAACAGTCAACTGGGGCGAAGGCGACGCCGGGACCCAAAAAAAGCCACCCGCCTTCGCCGAAACCGGGCTGGCTTCGCGTTCGACCGACCCGGCGCGCCCGGGGTCTTGACGAACCCGCCGCAGATCACCGACCAGATTCGACCATCCGGAACACTTCAACGAACTGCAGCCTTTGACGCTCCATCCATTCGACGCTTGTAGACAAACCTCCCGTTCCGAGGTCAAGGGCGGTCAGCGTACGAACGTACCGACGCAGCTCTCTACACCCCTCAGCTCATGTCCCCGTATCGGTGCCAAAGATAGTCACCTGTCTCGCGATTTGGCACATTTTCGCGCACTGCTGCGAGCAAGTCCTCGAGGTGCACACCTTTGAACCGTTCGGGCACCGTCAACGTAGACCAAACGCCATGTATCTCGTTGCCGAACGCCTCTAACCTCGGCGAAGTGATGCGGTTCAGCAAATCTCTGTTGGCCTTCGGTGCCACATGGAGTAGGGAAACTACATCGGCGCACATCTCCCGGTCTCGTTCCATCGCCGAGCACAGCAGTTGCTGGCGCATTAGTTGATCGAACGGGTCGTAGAAAAGCGCGTCATCTTCGACCAAACGGGGTTTGATCTGGCACTCGGGAGCCTCGAGATGTGGGCGGTAGATGTCTACTAGGCGGTCGGTGTTGCGAGAACAGCGCTTGGACTTGTTGCGCGGATATTCTTCTGTGTACTTCCACTCTCCAGCCACGAGGTGAATCCGACCGTCGCTACGGCGGAACCGGATTGCGAAGTCGAGACTGGTGAATAGGGCACCTCTCGTTCGCCCGTCGTCTGACGCGACTCTTCCACCGGAACGTTCATCGAGGTAGTTTTTTGTGCCGATCCACTCGAACGCGACGTGGGTGTGTTCGCCGTTTTCAAGCGGCTCGTCTGCAGTGAAGGGGAGGACTTCATCCACGTCGTATCCGATGTCTCGGAGTACGCACGCAAGCTCCTGTGGCGCACGAATGAACGGGAACCAGAAATTAACGCAGCAACTCTGCGAACAGCAGAGGTGGTTGCTCGGCGCACCGTCGTGTCCGTCGTGCCAGGCTATCCGGCGGTTCGCAAAATACCGCATGGCGTCTTCGCGGATCAGGACATGGAGGTTCTCCTGCGCTTCATTCTCGTGCAAACAGAAGGACCTGCGTGCGCCACGATACAATCCGGGTTGGCGCGCCGAAGGAGTGAACAAACCGGCCTTGAGAGGTTCTAGCCGGGTTTTTTCGCGGTCACGAAAGCTCATGGACTGTCTCTACCGGGTTTGGAAATGGGAGGGCGAATCTCAGCGTATTCTTCTTTGCCCGGGTTTGCCGTCAATGGCGAAGCCTTACAAGGCTCACCCCTCTCCGCAGTCCTGCTTGGATTGAGCCGGTCGCGCTGTAGCCGTTGTACGTATTCGTTGTGTATCTCGACTTCCTCTGGCGTCGCCTCTCGAATCAGAACCTGAGAGCGTTCAATCGGCAGTTTGCTCCGCCGAGGCGGTATCTCTTCGAACAGGAGCGGCTGCTTGTCTTCGCCTTCGTTCACTTGCATGTTCGCGTCACAATTGGGGTAAGGGTCAGAGGGACGCAGCCGCGACTTCAGACCGGGTGCGGCCTCTCCTCGGCTTGGGTCCAAGGGGTTGCCCGCACCTTGGTCACTCCCACTCAGATCTGAGCCCCAAGGCCCTTGTTCAGCATCGCCTTGAATCGAAAGCGACCACAGCATCAGCCGACTGTAGAGAGGGTACAGACACCCACAATGCCTCATCGGTATGCTCACGAGATGACCCAGCCAATACGGCAGCCAACTGCCGAGCGAACGGAAGCGACTAAGGATGGCGAGACGAAACTTCATCGGCACGTAAGCCTTCGAGCCAAGGCCGGCGAAGTTACCCTTTATGGATGAAA
>CAZJRX010000052.1:0-10726 GCA_964548145.1 uncultured Pseudomonadales bacterium
CGGAACACTCCGGCTGCCACTGACACCAAGATTAGGGGTTGACGGAGCACTAGGGGTCGGTCCACAGGCTTGCGCCGCACCAACCGGTAGGGGACGCCCTGGGGACGCCCTTGCGGGCGTCCTGCGGCCTGTTGGGACGCACCTTCGCGCCTCGGCGCCAGCGGCTGTTGTAGTGCTGGCGCCAGCGCAACGCGAACGGGCCCGGGTTTGATAAGGGCGATGTTCGGTTCCGGGAACAGCACCGCCCGCCGCGAGAAACCGCCAGCCGAAGACCGCTTCGCCACGCCCTGGCCGCTGGCCGGCGCCGCGTTTCCCACCGCCTGACCACCGCCGCTGTTTCATCTGGGGATCGCGGCCGTGGACAGCCGGTGGAAACGCGCTCCGGCATGTTCGGCGGGCGCGATCCGATCCTTTGCCGGACGGGGCGCGTTGAGTGGGGCGATGTTCCCTAGCGTAGCGTCCGCGTTCAATAGGCTACAGCAGGACCAGCAAGACGACGCCGAGCAGCACCCGGTAGACGACGAATGGCGTCATGCCAATGCGTTCGACGATGCGGATGAATACGGCGATGCACGCGAAGGCGCTTGTCGCGGCGACGGCGAAGCCGAGGGCGAGGGCGGGCCAGTCCAGGGTCAGCTCGGGGTCAACGTCCGCCAGGGTGAGAACGGCCGCCCCGAGAATCGCGGGAATCGCGAGCAGGAACGAGAACCGCGCCGCGCCGTGCCGTGTGAGCCCCAGCGCCAGGGCTGCGGCGATGGTTATGCCTGACCTCGAGGTTCCGGGCACTAGGGCCAAGGCCTGTGCCACGCCGATCAGCGCGGCCTGAACGTAGTTCGGCGCGGCGCCGCTGCCGCGGCGGCGGTCGGCGACCCATAGCGCAACGCCGAATACGATGGTGGCGATGGCGATGACGGTCGTCGAACGCAACTGCGTTTCGATATGCGGCTTGAACAGTAGCCCGGCAGCGACGATGGGGACCGTGGCCAGGCCGATCTTCGCCAGCAGGTCGAGGTTCGAGTCCCATCGACGTTGGGTTGCCAGCGTGATTCCGCTGCGTGCGAACCCCGCCAGGTCGCCCCGGAAATGCGCGATGACGGCAACAAGCGTGCCGACGTGTACGGCCACGTCGAAGGCGATCCCCTGGTCGGGCCAATCGGTCAGCGCGGCTGGCAGAACGAGATGGGCGGAACTGGAGACCGGCAGGAACTCGGTGACGCCCTGGATGAGCGCCAGGACGAGAATCTGCAGGACACCGACGGTCGATTCCATGGCGGAAGTCTAACGGCGACCGCATGTGGCCGGGGACGGCCGCAGGCGTTGCGAACGGGGCGAACCCGCCCTGCGGTCGTTGGTCCCGTCGCGCGCTGCCCCTTCTGGCCGCTCGGGGTGGCGGTTGCGGGCGGTTGCGGTGCCAACCCCGGTCGGCTCGGACCGAAGGTGATATGGTTGGGTGGATGCCAGATCTCGAAGAGATTCCGCTGTTCCCTCTCGGCCACGTGCTGTTCAACGGCGGCCGGCTACCCCTGCAGATCTTTGAACCCCGCTATCTCGACCTGATCGGACGGTGCATGAAGGCTCGCACCGGTTTTGGCGTGGTTCTCATCCGCGAAGGCACGGAGACGTTTGGCGGGTCGGGGCCGCCGTCGGTGTTCAACATTGGGACATATGCCCGCATCGTCGATTTCAGCCAGCTCGCCAACGGGCTACTGGGCATCGTCTGTGTCGGCGCCGGCAAATTCCGGATCGAGCGGACGTGGGAAGCGCCCGATCATTTGATGATGGCCGGCGTCGAGTTCCTTGCGGAGGAACCCCGGGGCGCGTTGGCCGAGGAGTTCTCGCCGCTCGTGGATACGCTGCGTGTGCTGGTGAAGCATCCGATGATCGAGAAACTCGACCTCGATATCGACTACGGCGATGCGCGCTCGGTGATCTGGCGGTTGGCGGAACTCCTGCCCCTGGAACCCGAGACCCGGCAGAGCCTGCTGCAGATGCAGTCCCCGCGGGAACGCCTAGTCGAGATCAGGCGTCTGATCGCGAAGCTCAAGGGCTGACGGGTGAAGGCGATTCTCGGCGGTACGTTCGACCCCGTACACCTCGGCCATCTCCACGCCGCCCGGCGTGTCCGGTCGGTCTTGGAGATTGCGACGGTGACGTTGATGCTGGCGGCACGCCCGGGACACCGGGCAGAGCCGTCGGCCCGAATCCATGACCGTTGGCGAATGTTGCAGTTGGCGACGCGGCAATCGGTGGGTCTGGCGCCCTGCGACCTGGAGATCGCCAGACCAGGTCCATCGTATACGGTCGATACGCTTGCCAGCCTACGGGGCGGCGGGCCGTTGGTGTGGTTGATCGGGCGCGACGCGTTGGCGGATGTCCCGTCCTGGCATCGGGCCGAGGAGCTGGCGGCGCTATGCCACTTCGTCGTGCTGGACCGTCCCGGGGACGTCGACGCACCGCGTTTAGTGCCCCACGGGTTCGAGTTGGTGGATGCGGCGGCGGAACTCGTGGCGCGCGCCAGTGGCGCACTTTACTGTCTGCCCGATGCCATGCTGGACGTGTCGGCGAGCGAAGTGCGTCGCCGGATTGCGGTAGGCGGCAATGCGAGCGCGTTGCTACCGCCCGATGTATGGACATATATTTGCAGCCAGGGTCTTTATGGGGCCGAATCGGACGGAGCAGGATCCCGCCGCAAGGAGCGATGCCGTCAACACCAGTGACCTGAACGATATCGTCTTGGCCGCAGTGGACGACCGCAAGGGCGTAGACCCGGTCGCGTTGGATGTGTCGGCGCTGACGGAGTTGACCGATTCCATGGTGATCGTCACCGGAACGTCCAACCGCCACGTCAAGGCGATCGTGGACAATGTGCTACTTGAGGCGAGGCGCAGCGGTGCAGAGGTCTTGGGCACGGAGGGTCGCGAGGGCAGCGACTGGGTGCTGATCGATCTTGCCGACGTCGTCGTCCACGTCATGAGTACCGAAGCCCGCAGCTTCTACGAGTTGGAACGTCTGTGGGAACAGCCCGAAAGGGTAATCCCGCCGGCATCCGCGAGCCGCGCGGAGCGGCTGCACTAGTGGTGGAATTCTAGCGGCGGCAGGCCAGCCCGACGAGTGATGGTCATAATACGGCATCGCAAATGCGACTCGAGTGAGAGCGTCTTGCCGCGGTCAATGGACTACAGACGGCCTGCGAGGCATTGAAACTCAGAATTCTCACGGTCGGAAGGGCACCTGGATGGATCGATGAAGGCTTCGCCGACTATGCACGGCGACTACCCGCGCAGAGGCTGGAGCTTGTGGTCGTGTCGCCGCAGCGTGGACAAAGCAACGAGCAACGTTTGCTCGGCGCTGTCAAGGACGGCGAGATCCTGGTGGTCCTCGACCAACGGGGCACCGCCCTCTCGAGCGACGAACTCGCGACGGTTATGGCGGAGTGGCGGATGCAGGGCCGCGATGTCGCGTTCCTTATCGGCGGCGTCGAAGGCTTGGGATCCGCGTCCCGGCAACGGGCCGATCATGTGCTGGCGCTGTCGAAGATGACGTTGCCCCACCAACTTGTCAGGGTGGTGCTGGCTGAACAGTTGTACCGCGCGGCGATGATCCTGGCTGGCCACCCGTACCACCGTTGAGCCAATCGTGATCCGCATCCGCACACCGACAATCGCCGAGATTCCCGTTCGACAGGCCATGGCGTTGCCGGGACGTGCCGTCGAGCGTTGCGCGTGTTGGTTGTGGGTATTCGCCGCTGGCAAGGCGGACCCCCGGTGATGCGATCCGTCGCCGGCTGGCGCGCTGTCGTGGGCGTGTTCGCTCGCGACCGTGCGCGACAGCGGGCGCAGTTGAAGGATGTCGATCAGGAGCGGCGGGAATTCGCGTCGCGCACCATGGTCGTGTTCATGGTCGTCGCCCTGATGAGCTGCGTGCTGATCGGCCGCATGGTCTGGCTCACCGTGTTTAAGCACGACGAATACCGCACGATATCGGAGGACAACCGAATCCAACTGTTCGGGGTGCCGCCGCCGCGTGGGAGGATCTACGCCCAGGGGGGCGAACTCCTGGCCCACAATGTGCCTGTATTCTCCATCTTCGTCGTTCCGGAACGTACCGACGATCTGGACGCGACGCTGGCTGAGATCGCCGATCTCGTCGATCTGTCCGAGGAGGAGGTGAGGGCGTTCCACACCCTGGCCAGCGAGAGCTATCCGCACGCCCCGATCCGGGTCAAGCTGCACATTAGCGAACGCGAACGCGCGATCATCGAGGTGAACCGGCACCGGCTGGGGGGTGTCCAGGTCAATCCGGATACGGTTCGCCACTATCCGTACGGCGCGGTGATGGCCCACGCGGTCGGATCGGTCCGTCGCAAAACCGTGGAGGACATGCAGCGACTGGACCGGCGGCGTTACGGTCGGACACAGTTCGTTGGCAAACGCGGTGTTGAAGCTTTCTACGAAAACTCGCTGCACGGCGAGCCCGGCTCGCGGCAGGTCGAGGTGGATGCCCATGGTCGGGAGCTGCGCGAACTCGACCGAAATCCGCCGATACCGGGCGAGAATCTCACCTTGCACCTCGACCTGGAGCTGCAGCTCGCCGCAGCGGGGGCTCTGGGTGGCCGGCGGGGAGCGGTGGTGGCCATCGATCCGCGATCAGGCGGCATCCTCGCCATGGCGAGCGAACCTGGCTACGACCCGAACCTGTTCGTCACGGGCATTGATCCCGCCACCTACGATGCGCTGGCCAACTCGCCGCAGAAGCCGCTGTTCAACCGCGCCACCACCGGTCGCTATGCGCCGGGTTCCACTTTCAAGCCGGTGGTGGGCCTGGCGGCGTTGGCGAACGGCGTGACGGACTGGGAGCGTACTATTGTCGACAACAATGGCGTGTACCGGCTGCCGAACGTCAGGCGGCAGTTCCGCGATTGGACCTGGACCAAGAACAACACCGGCGGGCAAGGGGTGATTGATCTCCATCGCGCAATCTATCGCTCCTCCAATATCTACTTCTACGACCTCGGTGCCAAACTGCCGGTGGACGCGATCCCCCGATTTGCCGAGCAGTTCGGCTATGGCCGGACCTCGTCGATCGATGTGGCGGACGCGCTGCCAGGTCTACTGCCGGACCGGGAGTGGAAGATGGGTGCGCGTGGCGAGGGATGGTACCCCGGCGATAACCTCAACCTGGCGGTTGGCCAAGGCGATCTGCTCGCCACACCGCTGCAACTGGCCACGGTCGCCGCGATCATCGCCAACCGGGGACGTGTCTTGCGGCCTCGCATGCTGCGGGAGGGCAACGTCGATCTGCCCGAGTCGGCGGGACGGCAGGAGCGTTTCGTGGTCGCCGGCCCGAGTGCGGAGGACTGGCAGAGAATGGTGGATGCGATGGAGGCTGTCGTGCATCGAGCCAACCAGGGATATCGACAGAATGGCATCGCGTGGGCTCACATCGGCCAGGACATCGGCTACCGGATGGCGGGCAAATCGGGGACGTCCCAGGTGGTCGGCATCGCTCAGGGCGAGGAATACGACGAGGAGGAACTCGACGAATTCAGCCGCAAGCACGCGTGGTTCATCGCTTTCGCTCCCGTGAACGACCCCCAGATTGCCGTCTGTGTATTGATCGAGAACGGCGGCAGCGGAAGCGCCGTGGCGGCACCCGTGGCCCGCGAGGTCATTGACCACTACCTGCTGCCAAGACTGGCGGTGTCGCCGGCTGCGACCGTACAGACGGGAGAGCGCCGAACGGCCCGGGAGAGCTGACTTGCCGTCGGACTACGCGCGAACGCTCCCGCGGGACGGTGTCCCGACCCGTGCGCTGGGTCGGTTGCACCTGGATGCCTGGCTCCTGCTCGGACTCGGGGCGATCGTTGCTTTCGGCCTGCTGGTCCTCTACAGCGCATCGCACAGGGATCTCGGGACGCTAGCGAACCAGGCGTTGCGCATCAGCGCCGCGTTCGCGGCGATGGCCATTGCCGCCCAACTGAACCCCCGGATCTATCTGCGATGGGCGCCGGGCGTGTACGTCGTGGGCATTGCGCTACTGATTGCGGTGCTGTTCTTCGGCACTACGGTGCAGGGCGCGCAACGCTGGCTCGACCTGCCTGGCTTGCCGCGCTTCCAGCCCTCGGAGTTGATGAAGCTCGCGTTGCCGTTGGCGATCGCCGGGTACTTCCACGGACGCCCGCTTCCACCAGGCATCCGGCACGTGCTGGTGGCCATTCTGCTTTGCGCCTTGCCGACGGCCTTGATCGTGCCGCAGCCGGATTTGGGCACCGGCGTGATGGTGGCGGCGGGGGGTGGCGCGGTCATCATCATGACGTGCATCCGTTGGCGGGTCGTCGGTGCGATGTCGTTGCTGGCCGTCCTCGCGTCGCCGGCGCTCTGGTTCGTCATGACCGACTATCAGAAAGGTCGGGTTTTGACGTTCCTCGATCCGGGACGGCAGCCGCAGGACGCGGGGTGGAACATCATTCAGTCGAAGGCCGCCATCGGCTCCGGCGGGTTCTCCGGCAAGGACCTCTTCAACGGCACCCAGAGCCAGCTCGACTTTCTGCCCGAGAGCCAGACGGACTTCATCATCGCGGTGATCGGCGAGGAACTCGGGCTCGTGGGAATCACCTTGCTCTTGGTGCTCTACCTGCTCGTGGTCGCCCGCGCGTTGCTGATGGCGACCCAGGCCCAGGACACGTTCGGTCGATTGGCCGCGGGCGGCCTGACCCTGGTGTTCTTCGCCTACGTCTTCGTGAACGTTGGCATGGTCTCCGGTTTGCTGCCGGTGGTCGGCGTACCGCTGCCGTTGGTGAGCTACGGCGGCACTTCGGCACTCACGTTGATGGTCGGTTTCGGCATCGTGATGTCGATTTACGCCCACGGCAGGCGCTAGCGGCGGCACGCCAGCCCGACGAGTGATGGCCATAATACGGCATCGCAAATGGGATTCGAGTGAGAGCCTTTGTCCGCGTTCAATAGACTAGCTGCACCGCGTGACGCCCCAACAATGGCACTCATTCAAGTAGACTTAGAGGTAAGCACTGGTTAAGGAGGACCTCGAAGTGCTGTGGACAAGGGAACCGTCCGAAAACTCCTGCGTTGCGTCGATCCGGTCGCCGCCGCCTCGACCTTTGCGTAGCGAACGACCGGCCCGGCACTTCGGCAGGGCAGGTCTGTTTGTGGCCGCCTTGCTGCTTCTCGGCCAACCCGGCTGGACTGACTACATGTCGCGGCCGGATGTTGCCGCCTACGTTGATGGGCTCGTGGCGGATCGGGGATTCGATCGGGACTGGCTCGTCGGCCTATTCGAGCGCGCGGCCAAGAGCGACGACGTCATCCGAAAGATCTCGAAGCCCGCCGAGAAGGCGCTGGCTTGGCACCAATACCGCTCGATATTCGTCACTGAAAAGCGCATCGACGGCGGGGTCGAGTTCTGGCGCACGCATCGCAAGGCCCTGGACGCGGCCGAGCGTCGGTACGGCGTCCCCAGCGAGATGGTCGTCGCCATCATCGGCGTAGAGACGTTCTACGGTCGCTATATGGGTAGTCACCGGGTCATCGACGCACTTGCGACGCTGGCGTTCGACTACCCGCCCCGGTCGACGTTCTTCACGGGTGAACTCACGGAGTTTCTGCTGCTGGTCCGGGAGGAAGGCAAGGATCCCTTCGAACCGATGGGATCCTACGCGGGCGCGATGGGCTACGGGCAGTTCATTTCATCGAGCTATCGCAACTACGCGGTGGACTTCGACGGCGATGGCCGGCGCGACATATGGACCAACAAGACCGATGCCATCGGCAGCGTCGCCAACTATTTCCACCGCCATGGCTGGAAGGGTGGCCATCGGCCGGCGGTGCCGGTGGGCATCCGCGACGAGCGGATCCTCGAGCTTGCCGATGCGGGCCTGGAACTCGTACACAAAGTGCGGGAACTGCGCGAGCGGGGAGCCGTGGTCCCGGACGAGGTCGCGGATGCCGAGAGTGCCGCATTGTTCACGATGGAACTTCCCGACGGCAAGGAATACTGGCTCGCCCGCCACGACTTCTACGTCATCACACGCTACAACCGAAGCGCGCTGTATGCCTTGGCGGTGCTGCAGTTGAGTGATGCGATACGCGCCGGCTTCGAAGCTGCAGGACATCCGTGAGGGCAATCGGTAGCTGCGGATACGGTTGCGCCGCGTTGGTGTTGGCGTTCCTCGCGGGCTGCGCGACCACCCCGACACCCGTGGTCGCCAAACAACCCGAGGCGGCGTCCAGCGACCCGGTCGTGGTCCGGGACGCGGCGCCGGCAGCCCCGCCGCCGACCTTGGCCACGCTGCCCGATCCGGTAGTCCGGAACGATCCGAAAAGCCGGCGGGGCAACAATCCCTACGTGGTCTTCGGCAAGCACTACCAGGTGATGGACTCCGCGACGGGCTACGACGCGGTGGGTCGTGCATCGTGGTACGGCACGAAGTTCCATGGCCGTACGACGTCAAGCGGCGAGACCTACGACATGTACGAATTGACGGCTGCGCACCGCAGTCTGCCGATCCCCACCTACGTGCGGGTGACGAATCTCGAGAACGGCCGGCACTCCATCGTCCGGGTCAATGACCGCGGCCCGTTCCACCCGAATCGCATCATCGACCTTTCCTTTGCTGCGGCGGTGAAACTCGGGTTCGAGCGGGACGGGACCACGCGCGTTCGCGTCGAGTCGCTGGCGTCCGCCTCGCCGGCGGCCGAGAGCGGCGATTCAGGACCCCGTCGCTACTTCGTGGATACCGGTATCTATACCAACGCGCCCAGTGCCCGAGCGTCCCGGGACGAAGTGACCGAACTTACGGCCCAGCGCGCCTTCGTCGTCCGGCTGGAGGACGCCTTCGTGGTCCGGATCGGGCCGCTCGCCACCTTCGAGGCGGCCGAGCGCCTGCAGTCTTTCCTGGTTTTCGCGGATCGGCCCCGACCGCTCATTCTTACCGACGTTGCCGCCGTCGACGGCTACGCCGGTGGGTCCCGGGTCGCGCATTCCGGTGAACGCCACGAGGTGAACCGCGTAGTCGTGCGTCAGTCAAAGAGCCATCCCGGAGCATTGATCCCGGAACACTGATGAGGAGCAGTCCATGATCCCGAGTGTGTTTGCCATATGGTCCAGGTTGCCAACCGCCGTGGTCGTCGTCTTGGTATCAGCGATAGCTTGGGGTGCTCCCAACATCGTGCCGGATCCACCGTCCATATCCGCCAAGAGCTACATCCTTATGGACGCCATGACGCGGACCGTTCTCGCCGAACGCGATAGCGACGAACCGCTGCCGCCGGCCAGCCTCACCAAGATCATGACCAGTTTCGTGGCCGCCACCGAGTTGGCGGCGGGACGCTTGAGCCTCGACGACCAGGTGCCGATCAGCGTCAAGGCGTGGCGTACCGGTGGGTCGAAGATGTTCGTGAGGGAAGGTACCGAGGTCGCATTGATCGACCTGTTGCGCGGCGTCATCGTCGTATCCGGCAATGACGCGAGCGTTGCGGTGGCGGAGTACATCGCCGGTGCCGAAGACGCCTTTGCGGACCTGATGAACAATCACGCGAAGGAGCTCGGCATGACATCGTCACGGTTCGTCAATGCGACGGGCCTGCCCGACGACGACCATCATGCGTCCGCTAGGGACATGGCGATTCTCTCGGCCGCGCTCATCGAGCGATTTCCCGACCACTATCGCTTGTATTCGGAGAAGTCGTTCCAGTACGGGGAGATCGAACGGCCGCAGGTGAATCGGAACCGGCTGTTGTGGCGCGACAAGTCGGTGGATGGGGTCAAGACCGGATTGACGGAGGCCGCCGGGTATTGCCTGGTGGCATCGGCGCTGCGCGAGGGAACACGGCTGGTCGCTGCCCTGATGGGGGCCAAGAGCGACGGCGATCGGTTGCGCGATGCCCAGAAGCTACTAGCGTACGGTTTCCGCTATTTCGAATCGCAGGAGATCTACGGCGACGGTGCGCCGCTCGCCACCCCGCGGGTTTGGTACGGAACCGTGGATCAGGTGTCCGTGGGCATCGAAGAACCGATCCGTGTGGCGCTTCCACGGGGACGCTACGATGATCTGAATGCCGTACTCGATCTGCCGGACGAGTTGATGGCGCCGATCGCCCTCGGCGACACGCTGGGAGTGGTCCGCGTTACCTTGGACGACGAGATTCTCGCCGAGCGAATCTTGGTGGCCCACTCGGCGGTTCCCGAAGCCGGGTTCTTCGCCCGGCGCGGCGATGACTTCGAACGCATGTTCAGCGGACTTTTCGGCGACTCGACCGACGACGCGGACGCCGAAACCTCTGGCGAAACCGTGGATCCGTAAACGACCGTGCCGCGTCTTGTCGTCAGGCACTTGGGGAGCGACACGGCTTACGAGGAGGTGTTTCGCGCGATGCGCGCGTTCACGGACGCGCGCCAGGACGCAACCACCGACGAGTTTTGGCTTACCGAACACGCGCCGGTGTTCACGCAGGGTCAGGCGGGCAAGGCGGAGTACCTGCTCGCGCCCGGCGACATTCCCGTGATCCAGAGCGACCGGGGCGGCCAGGTGACCTATCACGGTCCCGGGCAGATCGTTGGCTACCTGATGTTCGACCTGCGTCGGTTGGGGTTGAGCGTGCGCACCCTCGTCCGCAACATCGAAGCCAGCATCGTCGCGCTACTGGCCGACTACGGGCTCGACGCGGCACCCCGTGCCGATGCGCCGGGCGTCTACGTCGAGCCCGTAGTC
>CAZJRX010000052.1:10736-16197 GCA_964548145.1 uncultured Pseudomonadales bacterium
GGCCGGGACAAGATCGCCGCATTGGGACTGCGGGTGCGGCGCGGCTACAGCTACCACGGACTGAGCCTCAACGTCGATATGGACCTGACGCCATACGCCCGGATCGTCCCCTGCGGTTTGTTCGGCACGGGCGTCACCACCATGGCGGCACTCACCGGGGGCTGTCGGGTAGCCGACGTAGAACCGCAGCTAGTGGACAAGCTCGCCGCACAGTACGGGTTCGAGCCTGTCGAACACGTAACGGGCCCCTCCCCGTTGCCCGCCGACTAACGCCCCGCTCTCCGGACAGTCCCGGACAGTCCCGCGATCCCCGGCCAGTCCTGGACACACGCGATTCGGTTCCCACGCCTGTAGGACATCTCCCTATGCCGATATCGTATGGGTTTGCACACGCCGTCGGGCGGGGCTGCGGACGCGTCGCGGGCAGTCGTGGGGCACGGAACGGGCGCGGATTCCGAGGGGGTAGGGCGTTTGGAGGGCTTGTGGGCGAAAGCCGGGCGCAGGGGGCGGACCCCGCCGCGCGCCCGGTGTCAGGCGGGCAGGGGGACCTCCCGAAGCTGCATGGCCCGGTCGGCAGTCCACCGCCGCAGCTTGGACTCGCTGCCGAAGGCGCGTTGCCGCTTGCGGAGTACCTTCGTCCGCGCCTGCCAACGCCTGACCCTGTCGGGGGTGGCGCCGGCAGGCGCGTTTTCCGCCCCGGCCATCATGCGGACGAGTTCGATGTATTGGGCCAATGTGATGTGGGGACGCGGTCTCCTACGAGGCGTTCTGACGCGATGGTCCGCAGGGTCGGGCTCGCTCTCCGGAGACGTCTCGGCGGGCCTCGCATCGGCGGTCGTCGTCGACGCCGCAGAGGAAGGCGCGGCGGACACACCGGGACACGAGGTGGTAGTCGCACTCGTTCTCGGGATCGACCAGCAGATGCCGTGGGGTTGCCGTGCGCCAATGATCCCGCAGTTCGGCGAGCGATCGTTACAGCCGTCTGCCATGGTTGTCGTAAGAAAACTGGCGAACCGCCGTGGGATATTCGCCCTGCGCCGTGTAGGATCGGAATCGCGTGTGTCCGGGCTCCTTATGCGCCGTGTAGGATCGGAATCGCGTGTGTCCGGGCGCCTTACGGAATCCTCCCACTATGCGGGCTAACATACTCTTCGCCTTTGCGGACGACTGGGGACGGTACGCCCACGCCTACGCCCGGCACGAACGCCCCGGTTCCCTCAACGAACTCATCGACACACCGCACTTCGATCGGATTGCCGCAGAGGGTGCGCTGTTCCTCAACGCGCTTGTCCCGGCGCCGTCCTGCACGCCGTGCCGCAGTTCGATCCTGGCTGGCCGGTATTTCTGGCAGACAGGCCTCGGGGCGATCCTGCAGGGCGCGGTCTGGGACGAGTCCATTCCGACGTTCCCCCTTGAATTGGAGAAGGCCGGCTATTTCGTCGGCTATCAATACAAGGTCTGGAGTCCCGGGCGGACCCTGAACGCGCCCATCGGGGGTGCCCGCACGCGCTACGAGCCGGCGGGGCGGGACTTCAACCAGTTTTCGCATTGGGTAACGGCCAACGCCGCGCGGCTCGGTGTTGACGGCGCCAAAGAGGCGCTCTACGACGAGACCCGGGCGAACTTCCGGGCGTTCCTCCGAGCGCGACCCGATGATCGACCCTTCTGCTATTGGTGGGGACCGACCAACACCCACCGTACCTGGGAACGCGGTTCGGGAAAGGCGCTGTGGGGCCTTGAACCCGACGCCCTCAAGGGACGGCTACCGGCGTTCCTGCCAGACGTGCACGATATCCGCGAGGACGCCGGGGACTATCTTGGCGAATGCCAGGCCGTGGACAAGGGGCTTGGCATCCTGCGCGAGGAGCTAATGGCGATCGGCGAGTGGGACAACACCTTGGTGGTGGTGAGTGGCGATCACGGCATCCCGGGCATGCCCCGCGCCAAGTGCAACCTTTATGACATCGGCTGTGAGGTCGCGCTGGCTGTTCGTTGGCCGGAGCGTGTCCAGGCCGGTCGCGTCGTGACCGATTTCGTGAACCTGATGGACTTGGGACCCACCTTCTGCGAAGCCGGTGGCATCGACATTCCGGATGCGATGACCGGAAAGAGCCTTATGCCGATCCTTCAGGCACCGACGAGCGGGCAGATCGATCAGTCCCGTGACCATGTCGTCACTGGACGGGAGCGGCATGTTGCATTCGCGCGGGAGGGCTATCTGCCCTACCCGCAACGGTCGTTGCGGACGAAAGACTTCATCTACATCGTGAACTTCGAGCCGGATCGTTGGCCGATGGGCGACCCCAGGGGCCTCGACGATCCCTCGGCGCCGGCACCCGACTACACGACGCTCGCCTCGAACACCTTTGCGGCTTACCCGGACCTCGACGCCAGCCCCACCAAGGCATGGATGATCCATCATCGCGAGGACCACGACGTCGAGCCGCTATACGACCTGGCATTCGGGAAGCGACCTGGGGAGGAACTCTACGACTTGGGCGAGGATCCGCATTACATGACCAACGTCGCCCAGGATCCGGCGTACGCCAACGTGCGGGGGCAGATGTCGGCGCGGTTGACCGCGATCCTGGAGGAGCAGGACGATCCGAGATTGATGGAGCGGCCGTGCCGCTACGAACTCGAGCCGTACGCGGGCCCGCCCGAACGCGGGGATCGTTCCTACGAGTCGTCGTCGTCGAAGTCCTCTTCGTCGGCCAACTCCCGGCCCACGAGTTCGATGTAGGCCATGGGCGCCGCATCGCCGTGCCGGTAACCGGCCCGCAGGATGCGCGTGTAGCCTCCGGGGCGGTCTTCATAGCGGGGACCGAGTTCCGTGAACAGCTTGCCGACGGCTGCCTTGTTGCGCAGCCGTTTGAAGGCGAGCCGTCGATTGGCGACGCTGTCTTCCTTTGCGAGCGTAATCAAGGGCTCGGCCACGCGGCGGAGTTCCTTTGCCTTGGGCACGGTGGTCTTTATCACCTCGTGCTCGAACAACGAGGCGGACATGTTGGCGAACATGGCCTTGCGGTGGGCGCTCGTACGGTTGAGTTTGCGCCCGCTTTTTCGATGTCTCACGGCAATGGTCTCCTGGAACGTTACGCCCGTCCGATGACGCCGCGTATGCGCAGCGTCCGCGAACGCGGTGCTAGGACGGGCCTGCCAACGCGTCCAATAGGGCGCACGGGTCCACTAGGACGCACGCGTCCATCAGGACGCGCCTTCGCGCAGGCTCGCCGGCGGCCACTTCTCGATTCGCATGCCAAGACCGAGACCGCGGGAAGCGAGCACGTCCTTTATCTCGGTCAGCGACTTGCGGCCGAGGTTCGGTGTCTTCAGCAGCTCCACCTCGGTACGTTGAATCAGGTCGCCGATGTAGTAGATGTGCTCCGCCTTCAGGCAGTTGGCCGAGCGAACGGTCAGTTCGAGATCGTCGACCGGGCGCAGCAGAATCGGGTCCACCTCGTCCTTCTCTTCCTCGACGGCTGATTCGCCTTCCTTGTCGAAGTCGACGAACACGGCCAGTTGCTGCTGCAATATCGTCGCGGCGCGGCGGATCGCCTGCTCGGGGTCGATCGTACCGTTCGATTCGATATCGAGAATGAGCTTGTCGAGGTCGGTGCGCTGTTCGACCCGGGCGCTTTCCACGGTATACGCGACACGCCGCATCGGGCTGTAGCTCGCGTCGAGGCGAAGCACGCCAATCGGCCGGGTGTCCTCCTCCTCTTCGGTCTTGTACTCCACCGGCTGGTAGCCCCGACCGCGCGTGACCTTGGCCTCGAGCTCGATGCCGCCGTTCTCGTTCAACGTACAGATCACGTGCTCGGGGTTGACGACCTCCACGTCGCCGGTGAGCTGGAAATCGCCGGCGGTTACCTCGCCGGGACCGCTTTTCGACAGACGAATGGTCGTGGAGTCGCCACCCGGAAGGCGCACGGCAACCCCCTTGAGGTTGAGCAGAATGTCTATCACGTCTTCCTGAACACCGTCGACGGCGGTGTACTCGTGCTCGACGCCGCGAATCTGTACTTCGGTGATGGCCGCGCCGGGCATCGACGAGAGCAGGATGCGTCGCAGGGTATTGCCCAAGGTGTGACCGAAGCCGCGCTCCAAGGGTTCCAGCGTCACCCGGGCATGGGTTCCGCTCAATTCGTCGACATCGATGCGTCGAGGAGTGAGAAACTCGGTTGCCGTCTGTGGCATGGATGCCTCCGCTGGGAAAAACGTTACTTGGAGTACAGCTCGACGATCAGGTTCTCGTTGATCTCGCCGGGTAGCTCGGAGCGGTCGGGATCGCGCTTGTAGATCCCCTCCATCTTGTCGGGGTCGACGTCGACCCAATCGACGGCGCCGCGCTGGCTGGCGAGTTAGAGTGCCTGTCGTATTCTGAGTTGTGTGCGCTTGGCTTCGCGAACGGCGATGGTGTCTTCAGGCGCCACTTGGTAGGACGGTATGTTGACCACCTGACCGTTGACCTCGATCGCCCGGTGCGAAACCAGTTGGCGACTCTCGGCACGGGTGCAGCCGTAACCCATCCGGTAGACGACGTTGTCGAGTCGCCGTTCGAGGAGTAAGAGCAGGTTTTCGCCGGTGGCGCCTTTTTGCCGATCCGCCTTCTGGTAGTAGTTGCGGAACTGTTTCTCCAAGACGCCGTAGAACCGCCGCACCTTCTGCTTCTCGCGTAGCTGGACGGCGAAGTCCTTGACCTTCGGGCGTCGCGCCGCACCATGCTGGCCGGGAATCGTGTCGGCCCGGCACTTGGAGTCGAGGGGGCGGATACCGCTCTTCAGGAACAGGTCGGTGCCCTCGCGGCGCGAGAGTTTCAGTTTGGGTCCGAGATAACGTGCCATCGCTTATACCCGCCGACGTTTGGGCGGACGGCAACCGTTGTGCGGGATCGGTGTGACGTCCGAAATGCTGTTGATCTTCAAACCGGCGGCGTTCATCGCGCGTACGGCGGATTCGCGCCCGGGGCCGGGTCCCTTGACATAGACATCGACGCTTCGCATGCCGTATTGCTCCATCGCGTTGGTTGCCGCCCGTTCCGACGCCACCTGGGCCGCGAAAGGCGTGCTCTTCCTCGAGCCCCGGTAACCGGAGCCCCCGGCGGTGGCCCAGCACAGCGCGTTGCCCTGCCGGTCCGTGATGGTGATGATGGTGTTGTTGAACGACGCATGCACGTGCGCGACGCCGTCGGTGACGATGCGTCGGCCCTTGCGGCTCTTCGTCGTGGTTGGTGTCACCATGTGAACTCGCGTATCTCCGTTGTTTCTACGGTGCCTGTTACTTTCGAATCAGGCGTGGCGGACCCTTGCGGGTTCGCGCGTTGGTATGGGTACGCTGGCCGTTGACCGGCAGTCCCCGGCGATGCCGCATACCGCGATAGCAGCCGAGATCCATCAGCCGCTTGACGTTCAATTGGGTCTCGCGCCGGAGATCGCCTTCGATGGTCAACTTCGCGACC
>CAZJRX010000053.1:0-16181 GCA_964548145.1 uncultured Pseudomonadales bacterium
ATCCATAGAAGAGACCACTCGTCAGTTCCGTTTCCCCGATGTGATCGGCACCCGCATCGTCCTCGATACGGTGTAGGTCATCCACTACTGTGAAGTAGTCGCTCTCGCTCTCTTCCTCGTGCACGGTAAACGCATGGGCAACGTGAATTGCAGCGTCGATGTTCGCCTCAACATCGGCAGTCACCATACGACCGAACAAAGCGGCGACAAGGCCACCTGGCAGCATTGTGTCCGTGCGCATCGCCTTGAGATTGGCTGACGCCTCCTTGCGCCACGCACTGGCCGCCCGTGTCGCGCCTTCCGCATCATTCCGGAACTTGGCCGCAAGGTCGCTCGCCACGGCGGCGAGGTAGTCGATTTCCGGTCGCCCAAGCAGCAACGGCTGGCGCGAACTCCGTTCAGTTCCCTTGTCACCATAAACGGCCTTCTGGATTTCCTCGTCAATCGCCGTGACAACCGCCTCGTCACTGCCGCCCGACCTGAGCGGCTCCGTGATTTCACGCGTGACGATTTCCCGCGAGCGGATAGCCGCAGTGGCACCGTCGATTCCGTCGAGTGCAAACTCGCCCGTTGCCGTTCGCCAGTGTCGTTTCAGGCATTGCGACGAAATCCGCGTCCGTGTACTCCCGCCGTACGACATCCGCTTGGCCAGCCCCGAGTCGTCCCGGTTCAGCAAGACCGCCGAGTAGCCGTGCAGCGTGTGTATCTGAACGAAATTGCAGTCAGGCATCGGGGTGTTTCTCCTTGGTCTGTGGTTCTTTTGCGATCATCGCCGCTTCCGCCCGGTAGTAGTCCCTTGCAAGACGGCGATCCGTTGTCTCGTCGCCATGCACGACAAACCACGCAAGCGTACTTAGGTCGAAGCGGCGGTGCTCGGCGTCGCGGGACAGTCGCCGGCAGACCCGGATTAGCAGATCTCGGCGGACACCGCCCTTGGCGGCGAGTAGTCGCGCGAAACGCTGGTCGGAAACGCCGGCCTGGTAGAGGGCATTCCCCATGGACCGCCGGGGTTCGTGCGCCGACGCACGCGAACCGTCGGAATCTGCGCGACCGACCGGTGTCAGGATTGCCGTCGCCTGGACTACCGTCGCCCATTCCTCCGTCTGGCTGTCGTGTATTTCGTGGGCGGCCACAAGCTGCCAGAACGCAGCCACGCCGGCACCTGCGAGTGGCCCGCGTCGGAGCGCAGCCGCCGAACCCGGGTCGAGCCTGGCGATTCGCCAGGAGATGCTCGCCACAATCTCGGCTAACCCGCGCCGTTCGGGGGGGTGACGTTGCGCGTCCGCGTGCTTCTGAACTGTCATTTAGGTTCTCCCGTCACTCCGAGGACCTCCGGCTGGGCGGCGAAGACGCTCGAAGTCTTTCGAAGATCGCGCTCAAACGCGCTGAACGCCCTTGCTCGGGCACGGTGGCGTCGGATCGCCGGACACGGCACCGTCTCGACCGCCTCGGCGAGCAATGACCTCGCCGCATGCAGCAGGTAGCCGACGAATTCCACGCGGCAGACCGTTCGCCCCTCATCGTCAGCAGCGAGGAACCGTTTCTCAAGAGCCGCAAAGAACCGTCTGTCGGCCGCGCCATCGAGCCGCCGGACGAACGGCGCGGCATGGGCTCGGTCCGCTTTGCCAAGGTCGCCTGGGGCCTTCCCCCCGCTCGCCGCGGTGGCGATTCCGAACCTGAGCGCGCCCGTGACCGCAGCGATCTCCTCCATTTGAAGCCGAGCGAACTCCGCGAGTCGGTCCCGGTCTGGTGGGTGTAGAAACGAACGGGCGACTCGCGCCGCGAAAGTGATATCCGTGCGTTCGTGGTACCCCTCGGTCTTGCCCTGTCCACCGGCTATGCCTCGTGCCACGAGGGTCCAGCGGCCATTCGTCGCGGCATCCACCTTCATCGCGGCGGGTTGCTGGTAGTTGGCCGTGTCGAAGAGGAGTTCCGTAAGCCGCTTGTAGGTGAATCCGTTCGCGGACACCGATAGAGCTTTGCTTTCCTTTTTGTCGACGGGCGTCCAGAAGTCGCCTAGGTCGCCCTTTGCAGCTTTGGCTTCGATGCGTGGCTTCTTAGAACCCGCCGCGACGGCGGTGAGCACGCCGTCTCGTCGCTGGAGCCTAACCCGTCGGCAGATCTCCACGAAGTATGGGTCGAGAGTCCTGAGGTCCAACGAGTCGGTACCGTCCCAAGGTTCCAGCCAGAGAAGCGCTGTGCCCCCTTGAGGCCGGTAGTACTGCGCGAAGCGTTCCAGGAGTCCTTCGCGCTGCGCACGCATTCGTTGCACGTCATGGAAGATGTGCGCCCCGAAGCCGCCTTCGGCCGGGGAGAGACCCAAGCATGGACGCGATGAGAATCCACCGTTCATGCGAGCGATCCCGTAGTTGCCGGCGCCGAGAAAGCCAGCCATGGTCTGAAGGTCGATCAATGCGTAAAGCCAGTCCTCTGGCATGTTGTTCAATGCCATGGTTTGCTTTACATCGTGGTTCTTCGCCGTCACTAGAAGATCGAGGTCGTCGGGCGTGGCGATGGGTCGACGGTAGTCAGCAAGACCCTGGGGTGCCGCGCACTGCATGAACGCAGGAAGGGTCGGGTCTTCGACCACAAGACACCAAGGTTCATCGCCCCCGAACTGCGCTGTCAGTGCGCGAAGGGCGTGCTCCCATCCCTCCACCGTTTCAGGTAACGAAGGCCGACCACGCCGTTCGAGCGCGATAGTCGCCAGTTGAACGAGGAACGCATGCCACGCATGGCGTTGGTGTGGCCGGAGCGAGGGGAAGTCCACTACCCGATCATCGTGGAGCGCCACGTAGAGCTCGGGCAGCGACAACGTCTCCGCCCCGCCGCCTACGACGCGGGTACGGATCAACGGGTCCGAGAGGAGGTTTGTCACGCGACAGTGTTGTGTAGCAGACGTCTTGGCTACGTCGCACCTATTGGTGGTTGGCCCTGAGTGTCTTCGGCACGTCTACTGGTGTCTTGACCATTTCTGCTCGCTCCTGCCTGGATGCCCGCGCCATCGTAGCGGAACTCGTGTGATCCGACACTGAGCGTCGCACCGTCGGCTCCCGGCACCAGCCGAGCCCGTTCGAGTTCCTCCCGAGAAGGCATCGACCCGGCGCCGCCAAACAGATGTGCCGGTAGATTGAACGTCCGAACGGGACAGCCGAATGGACCGACCGCCGCCTCGACAAGCTGGAACCGGGGTCCATCCTCGCCGAGCCTGGTGCGAACGTCCTCGTCCATATCCGCAAAGGCCAGCTCGTCGTCGAACGCCAGCCGACGGTCCAACCAGTGGTTTCGGGCACAACCTGCCTCCGCAGCCGCAATGCCGAACCTCTGTTGCTCGTGGGCGACCCACGCACCGCCCAATTCACCGCCAAGTTCCCGTAGCTCGTCGGGATTGGTCGCATGTTCCACCAACATTCGGTTCATTTTGGGAATGCACCAAGTGGTGTGTTCAACCGCCAGCCGCCAGGTCTGTTCGATGCAGAGCAAGTCTCGATAGATGCCACCGCCGGTCGCGCCAGGGCGCATTCCTAGACCGTGTCGCATCAATCCACCGTCCAACCCTGACCCAAGTCCCTCAGCGGGAACCAGCACGACACAACGTGGTTTTGCGAACCGGGCAGGTCGCTCCCTCGGGTGCCGGTGGAGACGCCCAATGCGTTGAAGGAGAACATCGACAGGACAGATATCGCTTATCAGCAAATCCGCATCGATGTCCAGGGACTGTTCGAGTGTCTGCGTTCCGATCACAACCAGGCCGCCCGGGCTTCGATCCTTGCCCAGCGCCGTCTCCACCGCGTCGTCGAGGCGGCGTCGGTCCTCGACGGCGAACCGGCTGTGGTGAACTGTCGGAACGTCGTTCACCACGAGCGCAAGCCGTTCGCCGTTCTGTCGCACCAGAGCTTCAAGGACTGCCTGGGCGGTGGCCACGGTGTTGCGGACCACGAGCACCTTCGCCCCTTGTTGCGCCGCCGCCATTGCCGCCCTCGCGATGCAGTCGGCGTCGCCCAGCCACGGTTGGACATCCATCACGACGTTCTTGGGCGTACCAGTCGCCGCAATGCGCTGCGTTCGACTCGTCCCGGCTCGCGCAAGCGTCAACGACGGATACGGTACGTCGAGAGCGGACTGCAAATCGGGGTGTTCACGCCTTTTCCGACCAAGCGCCAGCGCCTCGCGCGCCGTCGCGCCCAACGTCGCCGACATGAGCAACGCGTGTCCGCCCAGGGCGACGTGCCCGTCAAGCAAGGTGACCAGCAATTCGGTCATGTAGGCGTCGCTCGCATGTACCTCGTCTACTACCAGCAGGCTCCGCGCCAGCGACGCGCCCCGCAGGTGGGCCCATTTGACCTTGAGTGCACCGAGCAACGCCTGATCGACGGTGCCCACGGCAACTGGCGAGCTAAGAAAATGTCTCGTGCTCTCGGCAGACCAGCGCGCCACTCGCTCGGCTTCGTCAGGTTGGTCCTCCCAATGCACCTTGAATCCACCCAACGGCCGCCCCGTCGCATCGCCCGCAACACAATAGCCGGGCACGGCAAGAACCGTTCTGTCGGCGAGGGCCGCTGGCAAGAGCCGCTTCATCGCACGCAGTACCCGTTGGTGCAGCTGTTTCGCTGCCGCCCGGGTTGGCAAAGCAAAGTAGAGCCCATCCACTAAGCCGGCCTGCCTCAGCGCCGCGAACCGCAAAATGGCTGCCTCTGTCTTTCCCGAGCCCGTCTCGCTTTCGAGGATCAGGAGCGACGCGTCGAGCGGCGCTTCCTGGACCGCAGTCTGAAGAGGGCGAGGCGCCGCATACCCGAACAGCGTACGGAAATCGGGCGCTACTGCTTCGGCAAGCCATTCGGCGCGTTGCAGGCCACGCGCCCTAATGGCTTTGGTCGCCCGGTCACGTGCCCGAAGGATGTAGTCGGGGTCGGGGTCCGGCTCGAACGGGAACTGGTGCTCCTTGTCCCCCCTGTCCGAACCGATCTGGTCGGCAAGGGCAACCGTTCCCGCGAACAGATGCGCGATTGCCGGGTTATCGGGGAGGGGCGGCCCAGACTTAAACGCGTCAGGGAACCAGTCTCGCGCCCGCTGCTGGAGCAACTCTGCTGCGGCTGCGGGAACATATCCGCCGAAAGGCTCCCAGATGCTCCGCGGACCGGTCTCCACACCGTCCAGCCGGGGCGGTCGTCCGTGGTGTGACAACGCGCCGCGCAACAACGGCTCAAGGCCGTCCCCCCATTCGGCGAGCATTCCAAAAAACCCAAGGCGTTCGCACATGTCAGGTTGGGCAACACAGTAGAACGCCTCTTTGATGTGTCCCATCTTTGGCGGCGGGTTCGGTGGCAGGGCACCACGGTCCCGGACTTTGAACTGGAATCCGGCGTTCAGCTTCCCGAAGTCGTGGAAGAAGGCCACAACGGTCAGTCGGGCCATCGTGACTCGATCGAGGCGTTCTTCGCCACTTCCAGCGGCACGCGCGAACCGTGCTGCCACGATGCGATCCGCAACGAGCGCCTCGAAGCACGCCGCGACATCGGCGCAGTGATGCTCCAGGCGGTGAAACGATCCCGCCGTGTCGTCGAACTTGCCCCAGGCAGTGATCGAGTGGCTCACCCGGTCGAGTATACGGCCACCCCGGTACACCACCTCAACAAGGTACGGACGCGCCAACGTTCATCTTCGGATTGTCACCGCATCAAACAGGATCCTCCCAGCGCATCCCCACTATGCCGAGGCCAAGGTAGCGTCCCCACAGGGCATCTTCTCCCGCAAGACGCCGAGTCTGGCCGGAGGATCTACAACAACGGCTGCCTATTAACACGCCACTCACTACCAGCGTGGCGACGGCCGACGCCGCTCCCCGGCGTCAGTCTGTTACGCTTTCGCGAGAGCTGGCCAAGCTGGCATCCCGCACCGCGAAGAGGACCGCATGAGGAAGTGGCAGTGCATCGTCTGTGGATGGATCTACGACGAGGCCGAGGGGTTCGAGGAGGACGGCATACCCCCCGGCACGCTCTGGGAGGATATCCCGGAGGACTTCATCTGTCCGGAGTGCGGCGTCGGGAAGGAGGACTTCGAGATGATCGAGATCGGATAGCCATTCGGTGACCGGTCCGGCCAGTGCTGTAGTCGTACCAACCTGGGTCGATGACCCTGCAACGTCATTCAATACGGGGAGATGGCGAAATGAGCGACCAAAACACACCAACGAGCGGTCCGTCGGGCAGGATCGCCCTGCACTGGCAGATACTCATCGCGTTGGCACTCGCTGTTGTTGTCGGGCTTGTGGCCAACGAGTCGACGACGATCGCGGGCGCCGCGCTAACGGAAATCCTCGGCTTCTTCGGCGGGCTCTTCATCAATGCGTTGAAGATGATCGTCGTGCCGTTGATCGTAGCGTCCATCATCATGGGCGTTCGCAACATGGCCGGACGCGAGAATTTCGGCCGGGTCGGTGGCAAGACCGTCGGCTTCTACGTGGCAACGGGGTTGCTCGCGGTGGTGACCGGACTCGTTCTCGTCAACGTGATCAATCCCGGCGGCGGCGAATCGGTCAAGGCGTTGAGCGAGAACATGCCGGACGTCTCGGATCAGCTTGCCCGGGTCGAAGGCCGCGACGCCGGCGACCTGGTAGAGGTCATCTCGCGGGCCATCCCGGACAATGTCTTCGCGGCCGCCGTCAACATGGAACTCTTGGCGTTGATCTTCTTCAGCGTCGTGTTCGGCTATTTCATGGCCCGTCTCAAGGGTGCGGCGAGCGAGACGCTGACCAACCTCTGGTCCGGCATCCACGATGTGATGATCCTCATCACGACGTGGATCCTCAAATTCGCGCCCTACGGCGTGTTCGCCCTCGTCGGCAAGGCCCTGCTCACCGTGCCGCTGGGAACGCTCGTCGAAGCTCTCGCCTGGTTCACCCTTACGGTGCTGCTGGCGCTGGCGACCCACTTCTTCGTCACGTTGCCGTTGTTGCTGCGGTTCGTCGGCGGTTTGCGGCCGTACGCCTACTACGGCCGCATCATGCCGGCGCAGCTCATGGCGTTCTCCACCGCCTCGTCCTCGGCGACGTTGCCGGTGACATTGGCAAGCGCGCGACGGGCGGGGATCTCGGAGGGTACGACCAGTTTCGTGCTGCCGCTGGGCGCGACCGTCAACATGGACGGTACCGCCTTGTTCGAGTGCGTGGTGGTGATCTTCATCGCACAGGCGTTCGGTGCCGACCTGACCTTGGTCGACCAGTTCCTCGTCGTGGTGCTCGCGCTGTTGACGTCGATCGGCGTGGCCGGCATCCCGGCGGCGAGCCTGGTGGCGATCACGTTGATCCTCACCGTGCTCGGTTTGCCGTTGGAGGCCATCGGGCTCTACATCGCCGTGGACCGCATCCTCGACATGTGCCGCACCTCGGTGAACGTGACCAGCGACCTGTCGGTGACCGCGCTGGTGGCCCGCACGGAAGGCGAGAGTTTGGCTGAGGTACGCGCCGGCGAAACCAGCGGAGAAGCTGCGGCATAGCCCACGCGGCGTTTGCCTGTGCACCAATGGGGGTGAGCGCCACCGGCAAGATCCACGCGTTCGCACGTCTAATGCGCGTGGATCGACCGGTGGGCACCCTGTTGCTGCTCTGGCCGACCTTGGCGGCGCTGTGGATTGCCGCCGGGGGTCTGCCGCCGATCGGCATCCTGGCCGCATTCGTCGTCGGGACGTTCCTGGCGCGCTCGGCCGGTTGCGTCATCAACGACATCGCCGACCGAGACGTGGACGGACATGTCGAGCGGACCCGTAGCCGGCCGCTTCCCACCGGCGACGTTTCGTTGATCGAGGCGTTGGTACTCCTCGCCGTCCTCGCCCTGCTCTGCGTCGTCGTGGTCATGACGCTCAATGTCGCCAGCCGGTATCTCGCCCTCGCCGGTGCCGGCATCGCGGCGATCTACCCGTTTCTCAAACGGTGGACGCATTGGCCGCAAGCGGCACTCGGCGTGGCATTCAGCTGGGGAATCCCGATGGCCTTCGCCGCCGTCAACGGCAGCGTCGACAATGCCGGCTGGGTGCTCTTCGCCGCCAGTTTGCTGTGGATCGTCGCCTACGACACGCTGTACGCGATGGTCGACCGGAACGACGACCTAGTCATCGGCGTCAAGTCCACGGCAATTCTGTTCGGCAGCGCCGACCGGGCGGCGGTCGGGGCACTCCAGTTCGGGGCCTTGGCCATGTTCACCTGGTTGGGTCTCCTTACCGGATTCCAGGACGGTTGGTACATCGGTATCGCGGCGGTCGCGGCACTCTTCGCCTACCAGCAGTACCTGATCCGCAATCGCGACCGCGATGCCTGCTTCAGAGCTTTCGGCAACAACACCTGGGTGGGTTTCGCTCTGTTCGCGGGCGCCGTCGCCGAGTTCGGCGTCGCCGGAGTCGGCGGTCGATGATCGACCGGATCGTCGATGGCCTCGGTCGTGCCGTGGCGTGGCTCAACCTGGGTATGGTCGGCATTACGTGCGTGGTAGTGACCCTGCGCTACGCCTTCGAAATCGGCACGATCTTTCTGCAGGAGAGCGTGGTCTACCTGCACGGCACGGCGTTCCTCATCGGCCTGTCTTACGCCCTGCAACACGACGCCCACGTTCGGGTCGACATCGTCTACTCGCGGCTGTCGAGGCGTGCGCAAGCACTCGTGAACGGGCTCGGGCACACCTTGCTGCTCATGCCCCTGTGCATCGCCATAATCGTCGTCAGTTGGGACTACACGGCCAGCGCGTGGGCCGTCCTGGAGGGTTCGTCGGAGGTGGCCGGAGTTCCGGCCGTGTTCCTGTTGAAAACCCTGATACCGGTCTCGGCGGCACTGCTGTTCGTGCAGGCCGCAGCGCTGGCATGGCGCGAGCTGCGCTCAGTCCATGGTTGAGTTCCTGCCCCTGGTCCTGTTCGCCGCGGTCTTCGTGGCGTTGCTGGCCGGCTATTCGGTGGCGGCAACGCTCGCCGGCGTCGCGTTGCTGTTCGCCCTGGCGGGGGCGGCGTTCGGCATCTTCGACCTCCGGGATCTGGGGTTCCTGCCGAGCCGGCTCTACGGGATCGTTACCAACCAGACCTTGATCGCCGTGCCCCTGTTCGTGTTGATGGGTGTGACCCTGGAACGCACGCGGATCGCCGAGACGCTGCTCGAGAGCCTGTCCTCGGCCATGGGTGGGGTACGCGGCGGACTCGGGGTCGCCGTGACGCTAGTCGGTATGCTGATGGCCGCCAGCACGGGCATCGTCGGCGCCACCGTGGTCACCATGGGACTGTTGGCACTACCGACCATGCTCCGGCACGGCTACGACCCCAGGCTCGCCACCGGAACGATCTGCGCCACCGGCACGTTGGGACAGATCATCCCGCCGTCCATCGCCCTGGTACTGCTCGGGGACGTGCTGTCCGGGGCGTATCAGCAGGCGCAACTGAGTCAGGGCGCGTTCTCGCCCAAGACCGTTTCCGTCGGCGACCTGTTCGCCGGCGCCCTGTTGCCGGGACTCGTCCTCGTCGCGCTATACGTCGGCTACCTGGCCGTCACCGCGCTCGTTTCACCCAAGCGCGCCCCCGGTAGGGCACGCGATCAGCGCAGCGAGAATTCGCCGTGGGTATTGCTGCGTGGCCTGGTGCCACCACTGATCCTGATCGTCGCGGTATTGGGGTCGATACTCGGCGGGCTCGCCACGCCTACCGAGGCCGCCGGTGTGGGGGCGATGGGAGCGATACTGCTCGCGGCCGCGTACCGGTCCCTCGACCTTGCCGTCTTGAAGGAGATCTGCATCGCCACCGTGAAGACCACGTCGATGGTGTTCTTCATCCTCATCGGCGCCTCGGTGTTCTCGCTGGTGTTCCGGGGGTACGGCGGCGACGAACTGGTTCAGGGCCTGTTCGCCGATATGCCCGGGGGCGTCTGGGGGGCGACGCTGATCGTCATGCTGACCATCTTCGTGCTCGGCTTCATCCTGGACTTCATCGAGATCACCTACGTGGTCGTGCCCATCGTCGCCCCGGTGCTGCTTGCCATGGGCCTCGATCCCGTCTGGCTCGGCGTGTTGATCGCCGTCAACCTGCAGACATCGTTCCTGACGCCGCCGTTCGGGTTCGCCCTGTTCTATCTACGCGGCGTCGCCCCGGTGGAGGTCGCGACGCTGGACATCTATCGCGGCGTCGTTCCGTTCATCGCCCTCCAGGTGCTGGTCGCCGTTCCCGAACTGGCGACGTGGCTGCCCGGCGTTCTCTACTGACCGGCGGATGTACGACTACCTGCTCGTGGTTGGACCCGGTCGATCCGGTAGCGACTTCCTGTTCCGCGTGTTGCGCGAACACCCGGACTACGTCTTTCCCGAAATCAAGGAAGGTGCCTACTACCGGAGCTTGCGTGCCTACCGTCGAGCGCGCCGAAAGGTCCTACCCGGAAAGCTGCTCTGCGACATCGCCAACAATGCCTATCACGACCCCAGGCTGGCACCCGGCATCCGGGAGTTGCGGCAGAACGGCGTCACGATCCTCCTGGTGATCCTGGTGAGGGACCACCGCGACCGTGCCGTGTCGATGATTCGGTTCCGCAAGAGCCGGGGCCGACCGTCCGCGCTGCTGGGCACCCGGCACCTTGAACGGGGCACCCTCCGGGACCGGCTGACGCCCGCGACGCTGGAGACGATCTTCGGCCTCGATGTCGACATCCTGACGGTGGACTTCGCGACCCTTGTCAACGCCACCCCGCACCTACTCGCCAGGTTGGCCGCCCTATGCCAGACAGCACCGTTCGGGGACGTGACGGCGGAGCCGGCCAACGTCTCTGTGCGGGCGCGGTTCATCTGGCTGTCCACCCTCGGATGGCTTTGCGCACTCGCCCTGCGGAAGCTGGGTCTGACGCGCCTGCTGCAACGGACGAAGGACGCGTCATTCGTACACCGTGTGTTCTTCCGGGCCCCGAGACCGGGTATCGACGCGGTTCGTCTCGATGCAGGCTCGGAGCGAATGCTCCGTGACGCGCACCGGGAATGCTGGTCGGTGGTCAAGCACCATTCGATCCAGGAGGCCGAGGGCATTTTCCTGCGCAGGGCATCGGGGCGACGGACCGCAGGCTAATAGCTGGGGTTCGCGGAGCGGTCGCCGAGGAGGGCCGTCAAGGTGGCCTCGGCACCCCGGGCGACCTCGTCGAAATCGTAGCGCTTGGCAAGCTCGCGCCCTTCCCGGTGGATGCTCCGCCGCTCGTCCGGGGCGCTCAGTAGATCGACCACGGCATCGGCAACGGCATCCGCATCACCCGGTCGAACCGTACGGCCCAAGGCGTGTTCCCGAACCAGCGCTGCGGCGTCCGAGCCATCGCTGACGATCAACGGCACCCCGCAGGCGAGCGTCTCGTAGACCTTCGAGGGCATTGTTCCCGGCAACTCGGCCGCGAGCGGAACCAGGGCCGAGTCGCACGAAGCAAGCAGCGCGCCGACCTCGGACCTCGGCACCGGTGCCTTGAAGTGAACGTTGTCCAACCCCGCCGCGGCAGCGTGATCGACGAGTTCCGCCTTTTTCGGCCCGTCACCCACCAGGACGAATCGGATCCGCGGATCGCGGCGCAGCTTCTCGGCGGCGGCCACGACCGCCTCCAGACCCTGGAACAGTCCATGCAGCCCGCAGTATCCAACCAGGAAGTCGCCCTCGCCGACCCCGAGCGACCTCCGGAGGGATTCGCTACGCCTCGATGGGTGAAAGAGCTGAAGGTCCGTACCGCCCGGAATGACCGCGGTCGCCACCTGCGGAAACCGGCGGGCTATGGACGCCGATGCCGTCGCCGTCGTGGCCGTCACCAGCGCGGACTTCTCGTAGCCCAAGCGTTCCAGGCCGCGCAGCAACATGAGCGCGATGCGCGGCATCGGCAGTCCCACCCGCAAGGCCGTCTCCGGCCATACGTCGGATACGTTCATCACGACACGGGCCCTGGCCACGCGCGCAATCACGAGCCCGGCGACTACCAGGAACAACGGCGGGCTTTCGATGAAGACGATGTCCCGGCGTCCCATGCCGCGCATGCCGAACAATACGCAGGACAACGTGAACGAGAGATAGCTGGCGGTTCGGGCGAAACCGCTAGCGGAGTTCGATGGCCACAGCCAGGTCCGCACGACATCGACGCCGTGGCACCGCTCGTCGACACGAATAGTGCCCCGGTAGCCGTCGAAGACCTTTCCGGTCGGGTAGTTCGGGATGGCCGTCACGACGCGTACGTCGTGGCCGCGCGCCGCCAGGCGCTTCGCAAGTTCGAACAACCGCGCCGCCTTGGCGCCGATTTCCGGCGGGAAGTTCTGCGTGAGAATGAGTAGGCGCAACGGCCCGGGGTCCGAGGGGGGTTGGCTCGACGCAACGCCTATCGGGCTTCTTCCACTTCGCTGCGCGCGTTGATGTAGGCCTGCTCCGAGATCGCGTGGTACTCGCGCATGTCCGCCAGGAACGACCGGTACGAGTCGAGAACGCGCCGCGACAGTTCATCGCCCTGCGCCTCCTCTTCGAGAACCTCGTTGGCGAGCTCCGCGAACCGCCGCAAGACGTCATCGGGCAGGGGCCGGATCTCGATGCCGTGCTGTTCGACCAGCACCTTGAGAGCCGTGGCGTTACGCGCCGTGAACTCGTCCAGAACCTCCTGGTTGACCGCGGTGCAGGCCACCTCGAGCATCGCCCTGAGATCCTCGGGCAGCGCTTCCCAGGCCTTGATGTTGATGATCGACTCCAACGTCGCGCTCGGCTCGTGCCATCCCGGATAGTAGTAGTAGCGCGCGATCTCCTGGAGTCCGAATGCGAGATCGTTGTAGGGGCCGATCCACTCCGTGGCGTCGATGACGCCGGTCTGCAGCGCGGTGAACATCTCGCTGCCGGGCATCGTCACCGCGACGCCGCCGGCGCGGGAAAAGACCTCGCCGCCGAGACCGGGAATCCGCATCTTCAAGCCCTGGATATCCGCCAGCGAGTTGATCTCCTTGTTGAACCACCCGGCCATCTGCGCGCCGGAGTTGCCGGTGGCCAGCGGCAGCACCCCGAACGGCGCGTACAACTCCCGCCACAACTCCATGCCGCCGCCGAACCGCAGCCAGCCGTTCATCTCCTGGGCGTTCATCCCGAACGGCGCGGTCGTGAACACCGCCGCGATGGGTGCCTTGCCGCGCCAATAGTAGGCGGCCCCGTGGCCGATCTCCGCCGTACCTGCGGCAACCGCGTCGAAAACCTCGAAGGCAGGAACGAGTTCGCCCGCCGCATAGACCTTCACCTTGAAACGACCGGCGGACATCGTGTCGAGCATCTCGGCGAGACGTTCCGGTGCCGTACCCAGCGCCGGCAGATTCTTCGGCCACGTGGTCACGAGTTTCCACTCGACCGCGGGACCTTGCACGACGCCGCCGGCATCCGGTTGCTCGTCGACGGCGCAACCGACCAATACGGCCAATAGGGCGCTGGTGAGCACTACATGTCGCATGAAGAGGTTCCCGACTGCACCAAATGCCATCGTATCAGACCGCGCCGAACGAACGTGGCGCAACGCCCCGCGAGAGACCGCTGCCGGTCTGACGAGGCCTACTGGCCCGGAACCTCCAGGTTCGCATAGGCGAGCATCAGCCACTTCGATCCCGCGCCCGCGAAGTTCACCTGGACCCGGGTTCGTTCGCCGCTGCCCTCGGCCTGCAGGACGATGCCGTCGCCGAACTTGGCGTGCCGCACGGTCTGGCCGATACGCACGCCGCTTGGCACGGAATCCCCGTCGGCCACGCCGTTGTTTGCCTGGACCCGGAACGGTCGCGACACCGCACCTCCCATGCGGACTTCCTCCAGGCACTCGGCGGGCACCTCGTCGAGGAAGCGCGACGGCCAGTTGTGCGACTGCATGCCGTTCATGCGCCGCGACTCGGCATAGGTGAAATAGAGCTGGCGCATGGCACGGGTGATGCCGACGTAGGCGAGGCGGCGTTCCTCTTCCAACCGCCCCGGCTCGCGCACCGACCGGGTGTTCGGGAACAGGCCTTCCTCCATGCCGGCCATGAAGACCAGCGGGAACTCGAGGCCCTTGGCGGAATGCATGGTCATCATCTGCACCGCCGGGCCGCCGCTCTGGTAGTCGCCGCTCTCGAGCGCTGCGTGGTCGAGGAACTCGTCGAGCTCCGATGCCTGGGAATCCTCCTCGCCGGAATCGGGTACTGGGAACACCACGTCGCGGCCGAACTGGCGGCAAGCGGTGACCAGTTCCTCGAGGTTTTCCTTGCGGGCGATGCCGCGCTCACCACCTTCCTTCGAGTGGAACGCCATCAGACCGCTGGTCTCGATGCACTGCTCCGCAATCTCGGAAAGGGGGGCGTTTTCGACGGCGGCGGCGATGTCGTCGATCAACCGGATGAAAGCGCCCACGGCGGTCGCCGCCCGACCCGTGAGGACGCCGTGGGCGATCCCCTCCTTGGCCGCCTGCCACATGGAGGTTTCGTTCGCCCGGGCCAGGGTGCGGATGGCGTCCACGGTCTTGGCGCCGATTCCCCGGGAAGGCGTATTGACCACCCGTTCGAACGCGACATCGGAGTGGCGCTGGCCTATGAGGCGCATATAGGCCATGGCGTTCTTGATCTCGAGGCGCTCGAAGAAGCGCAGTCCGCCGTAGATGCGGTAGGGGATGTCGAGGCGCAGGCAGGCCTCCTCGATGACCCGGGACTGGGCGTTGGAACGGTATAGAACGGCGACTTCGTCGGGGCCACCGCCCCCCTCGATCCAACGTTGGGCCCGGTCGGCGATGAACCGGGCCTCATCCAGATCGTTGTAGCCGGAATAGACGAGAATCGGTCCGCCCCGCCCCGCATCCGTCCAGAGGTTCTTGCCGAGACGCTCGGCGTTGTTGCCGATCAGTGCGTTGGCCGCTTCGAGAATGCGTCTGGTCGAGCGGTAGTTCTGCTCGAGGCGCACCACGTCGACGCCGGCGAAGTCCTCCTGGAAGTCGTGGATGTTCTGGATCTTCGCGCCGCGCCAACCGTAGATCGACTGGTCGTCGTCGCCCACGGCCCAGACCGCGCCGGGTCCCAGTTCGCTACCCGGCTCGGCGATGGCAAGCAGACGCAGCCACGCGTATTGAATGGTGTTCGTATCCTGGAACTCGTCGACGAGCAGATGCCGGAACCGCCGCCGGTAGTGCGTTCGCAGGCCATCGTTGGTGAGCAGCAGTTCGTGGCTGCGCAGCAGCAGCTCCGCGAAATCGACCAGTCCTCCCTGGTTGCAGAGCGCCTCGTAGGCTTCGTAAATCCGGCGGTTGACGGTGCCGAACACGTCATTGTCCGCCGCTGGAACGTCCTTGGCGCGCCGGCCCTCGTCCTTGTGCGAATTGATGAACCACGTCGCCTGCCGCGCGGGCCACTTCTGCTCGTCCACGTCCATCGCCCGCATCACCCGTTTGACCAGCCGCAGCTGGTCGTCCGCGTCGAGGATCTGGAAGCTGTCCGGTAGTCCGGCCTCCCGTGCGTGCATGCGCAGCAGCCGATGGGCAATGCCGTGGAACGTGCCCACCCACATCGCCCGCGCCGGTCCTGCGAGAAGGCTCTCCACGCGGCCGCGCATCTCCGCCGCAGCCTTGTTGGTGAAGGTGACGGCCAGGATGCCTCCCGGCGACGCGCCCAGGGCTTCGACGAGAAACGCGATCCGATGCACCAGGACGCGGGTCTTGCCGCTTCCCGCACCGGCCACGACGAGCAGGTTGCCGACGGGCGCGGTCACCGCCTCCCGTTGACGTTCGTTCAGGCCGTCTAGAATGTGGGTTATGTCCACCAGCCAAAGGCCGTTCAAGCTGGATGTGTGGACAGTATAACCCGTTGGCGGGCGTGATCGCTGCGGGGTCAGGCCCTGACGCAGCCCTGACGCCCTGGGGTGACGACGCGCATTGGACGCTTGTGGTCGCGCTGACCTCAACTTGCAGCGCGCGTCAATTCCCGTCGCGTCTACCCCCGCATTTAGCTTTGGCGGAGCACTAGCCAGTCTCACGCGACGTGGCAGATCCCTGCCTGCACGGCCATCTACTTCGCGCCGGTGGCCAGGTATCCAAACGCCGTAGGCGCTATCGGCTCCTGAGTTCCGCCAGTTCCGCCTCCAACCGGCGGCGGCGCGCAGCCTCGTCGGCGGCCTTGGCCTCGGCTTCCGACGCTCTTGCGGTGGCTTCCGACGCTCTTGCGGTGGCTTCCGACAGT
>CAZJRX010000054.1:0-5127 GCA_964548145.1 uncultured Pseudomonadales bacterium
TGGCCGCGATGATGCGCGCCCTTGCGGGCGCGATCGAGGATTTTGGTTCCGTGCGGACGTGCTTCAGCACGCGCTCGCGACCGAAAGCATAGGCGCGTCGCAAGCGACGCGACGGACTACGGTTGAGGTCGCATGTGCGCGCACGGGACAAAATGACCGGCGAGGGTCGCCTGCGCGAAGCGCAGCCGGGCGCGGCCAGCGCAGTCTGTGACCGCTCACCCCCGCTCACCCAGCGGTCGTTGCCACATCGTGCCGGACCATGGAGAATCCGCGTCCCGGGACGGGTCGCATTTCGGCCTAGAACCCGCGTCGGCATCGATCAAGGAATCACCCGATGGAACTCTACGACGTCATGCGCACCGCGTTCTCGGCGCGCGTCTTCACCGACGAACCGGTCTCGGACGAGGTGCTCGGGCGGATTCTCGACAACGCCCGGTTCGCGCCGAGCGGCGGCAACCGCCAGGGCTGGCGCGTCATCGTCGTCCGCGACCCGCAGAGGCGCTCGGCCTTGGGTCCGCTACTGGAACCGACGGCCAAGCGCTATCTCGCGGAGCTAGGGGCAGGCGCCAATCCGTGGAACACCATCGAGCCGGCTGCTGTCTCGCAAGCCGACATCGATGCCGTGGTGTTGCCGCCGGGGTTCGTAGACCGACTGGTGCAGGCTCCCGTGCTTCTGCTGATCACCGTCGATCTCTCGGTTGTGGCTTCCATGGATCAGCATCTGCCGCGTATCGGGGTCATTTCCGGAGCATCCGTCTACCCCTTCGTCTGGAACATCCTGCTCGCGGCGCGCAACGAGGGTCTTGGCGGTACGCTGACCACGTTCCTGGTGCCTGCGGAAGCGACGGTCAGAACGCTGTTCGGCATTCCGGAGAATCACGCTTTAGTCGCCATGCTGCCGATCGGCAAGCCGGTCAAGCAACTGACCCGCCTGCGCCGCAATCCGGTGGCGGCGTTCGCGACGATCGACACCTTCGACGGCGAGGCGTTCGCCCGGGACCGAACGGGCTGAGCAGCTCCTCTCGGTCGCTCGCCACGGAGACGGCAGCCGGGCGTCCAACAGCTTCACCGGTCCTTGGCATTGGTTGGTGCCGCTGGCCGGACGCGGAAGATCGACACGTGCTGAATCTCCGTGGCCAGCACGCCATCGACAAGGTAGGCGATGGCCAAGCTGACGAACTCGTGGCCCTTGCGCCGCCACTTCCGCGTCGGCACCGTGCGCACTTCGACCTCGTCGCCCACCCGCAACAGTCTGTGGAATCTCACCGTTGAGCCGACGTGGATCCAGGCCGGTAGGAGATAGCGACGCGTGAAGGCGCGGTTGGCCGAGCCGAGGATCGCATTGGGGTGAATGACGCCTTGCCGGTAGCAGTCGAGGTCGTCCTCCACCTGCGCTGCGGATTCGGCGTTGGCGATGGAGTCGGGCGACCACGTCCAGGCGGGAAACGGTTCGCCCACCGCAACGTTGTCCCAGTGGATCTCCGGCCGTTCGTCGATGGCTGCGCCGGCTCCGATGGCGGTGGGTTTCGTCTCGGCGGTAACGGCCAGGGTCGATGTCAATTCGGCAAGCAGCACGCCGCGGGCGTGGCATCGGACCGCGTGTTCGTTGCCCGCGACCTCGTGGCGAATGGTCAAGGCGTCGCCGTGGTAGGCGGGCTTGAGGAACCGCACGTCGGCGGTCCAGTTCGCGAGCCAGTCGGTGCCCAGTGCATCCACGAGGGGCCGCGTCATATGCCCGAACACCGCCGCACCGGGTACGAGCGCGCCGGCGAAGCCGAATTGCGCCGCCACCTCGTCGCTGTGGATGCGGTTCTCGGTCTCCCCCGATAAATTGCGGGCCGTGGCTTGGTAGACGCCCATCAATACGCCTGCGCCGGCAGCCAGGTCACCAGTTCCTGCCAATTGAAGATCAGCACGAGGCCCAGCAACTGCAGCAGGATGAACGGCACGACGCCCTTGTAGATCGTCGGCGCATCGATGCCGGCGGGGGCCACACCCTTCAAGTAGAAGATCGCGAAGCCGACCGGGGGCGTCAGGAAACTGGTCTGCAGGCAGACCGCGAACAGCACCGTGAACCACACGGGATCGAAGCCGAGATGGGCCACCACCGGGGCGACCAGCGGCAGGATGATGAGGGTCAGCTCGATCCAGTCGAGGAAGAAGCCGAGAATGAACGTGGCGAAGAGGATCGTGATGACGATGCCGGTGGGTCCGAACGGCAGGTCGAGCAGCGTGCGTTCGATGAGCGCGTCCCCGCCGAGGCCGCGCAACACCAGGGAGTAGGCCGTGGCGCCGATCAGGATGGCGAAGATGAACGCCGTGGTCTTGGTGGTCTCCCGCAGTACGTCGGTTAGCACCTTGCGGTTCAGGGCCTTGTTCGCGGCGGCGAGGAGCACTGCGCCGGCAGCACCGACGCCGGCTGCCTCGGTCGGGGTCGCGACGCCGAAGAAGATGCTGCCGAGTACCGCCAGGATCAGCGCGGCGGGGGGCAGAATGGCCAATGTCAGGTCGCCGACGGCAGCGAGAGTAAACGGTTCCCGATCCCGGGCCGCCGGTGCGGCCTCGGGTTTGACGATGCCGTAGCCGATGAGATACGCCACGTAGAGGCCCGACAACACCAACCCCGGAAACACCGCCCCGAGGAACAGATCGCCCACGGACATCGACATGCGGTCGGCCATCAGCACCAGCATGATGCTCGGCGGAATCAGGATGCCGAGGGTTCCGACCGCGCACACCGTGCCCGCCGCCAGGTTCTTGTCGTAGCCCTGCTTCAGCATCACCGGCAGGCCGAGCAGGGCAAGCAGCACCACGGACGCGCCGATGATGCCGGTGGTCGCGGCCAGAAGGACGCCGATCAGGGTGATGGTGACCGCCAGTCCACCGCCGATGCCGCCGAACAGCCGCGCGAAACTCGTCATCAGCCGGTTGGCGATGCCCGAGCGATCGAGCATCAAGCCCATGAAGACGAACATGGGCAACGCCACCATCACCCAGTTCTCCATCACGTTCCAGATCCGCTCCACGGTGATCGACGCGTAGCCCCAGTCGACACCTACCGCGAGACCCAGATCGATCTCGAACACGATCGCCAACGCGGTAAACAGGATCGCCAGCCCCGCCAACGTCCACGCGATGGGAAAGCCCGCGAACACCAGGCCGATGAAGGCCAGGAACATGATCAGCGCGAGGACTTCGTTAGCCGGCATCGGTGCCCCGCGGCGTGAAGAACAGAAACTTCCAAAGCCGAGTCACCCGCGACAACGCGGCGATCCCGAGCAGCGCGAATCCGAGCACGAGGACCGACTTGATGGCCCAGCGGTAGGGCAACCCGCCCGGCGAACTCGATATCTCGCCGGTCACGAAGCTGTCGACCACGAAGGGAACGCCGTAGATCAGCATCAGGGCGATGAACGGGAACAGGAACAGCAAGATGCCGTAGAGGTCGATCCAGGCCTGGGTGGTCGGTCGGAAACGCTCGTGCAGCACGTCGACTCGGACGTGCGCGTCATGCTGCAGCGCATAGCCCAAGCCCAGCATGAAGCCCACCGAGTAGAGGTGCCACTGGATCTCCTCGAACTCGATGCGGCCTTCGGCGAGGGCGTAGCGCAACGCCACGTTGCAGACGATCACCGCAAGCAGCACGACCCAGATCCAGGACACGACGTTGCCGATCCGGTCGAGCACCGGATCAATGAGACGCGAGAAAGGGGTCTCGGGAAGTTCCAACTAGAAGTCCCGAGGGAGGTAGGCGAATCGCTTCCACTGCGCGTATTGCATTCGGAATGCCAACTGGGACTCGTGGATGATGCGGAAATCCTCGTCGTTGGCGGCTTCCTCCGCCATCACTTCGTCGGCGACCTGGTTGAGTTGGCGCAGGATCGGTTCGGGCAGCACGATGGGCGTCACACCCTTGTCCGGGAAACCCGCGAGTATCGCTCCCTGCTTCGCTTCCGAATTGGCTAGGTTGCGTGTGACCCCTCCGGTGCAGGCGGTGTCGATGACCGCCTGCCCGGCCGCCGTCAGGGCGCGCCATTCCTCGATGTTCACGACCAGGTGCACGGCGGTGTAGGGCTGATGCCAACCCGGGTAGTAGTTCAGCTTGGCGATCCGGTCGAAGCCAAGCTGCTCGTCGACGTTCGGCAGGGAGAACTCGGTGGCGTCGATGGCGCCTTTCTCCAACGCCTGGAAGATCTCGCCGCCCGGCAGCATGGTGACCGACGCGCCGAGGCGCTCGATGACCTTGCCGCCGAGACCCGCGAAACGGATCTTGAGGCCCTCAAGGTCATCGAGGCTCTCAATGGGCGAGCGGAACCAACCAGCGGTCTCGGGACCGATTACGCCGCACAGCAGGGGATGGACGTCGTACTTGGCGTAGAGGGCTTCAGCGAGTTCGCGGCCGCCGGCCTCGTACCACCAGGCGGTATATTCCCACGGCTCCATGCCGAACGGCACCGCGCCGAGCAGCGGCGAAGCGGGAATCTTGCCCTGGTCGTAGCCGAGCCAGGTGTAGCCGGCTTGAACCTTGCCCTCGCGCACGGCGTCGACGATGTTCAGCGGCGGCACGACCTCGCCGGGCTCGAAGGGTTCGAGGACGATCGCTCCGTTGGAGCTGCGCCGGATGGCATCTGTCACCCAGATGACGTTGTCGCCCAGCACTTCGAGCGTCGTGGCGAACGCCACGGGAACCCGCCAACGAACGGCGACGGCCACGCCTTCTTCGTCCTGCGCGGTGCTTGCCGCGCTCTCTCCTGGCGGACGGATGGCCAGCGTCGCCAGCATGCCCACTAGGCAAGCGACGACGACGGCGATCAGGGCGGTCTTGTTGGTGATGGCTAGTCCAGGCGTTGGCTGACGACGACAGCGCCATCATACGGCACGGCGTATGATCGTTTGCGGTCGCCGGTGCCCCACTAGCGAGTCGTACTCGGCCTATGTCTCCGGTCGGTAAACCCGCATCGCCGTATCGTGGAACAACGCGGCTTTCTCGGCACGGGAAAAACCTGCCGTGAGCCGCTTGAACGCGTTCCACAGCACGCGGTAGGAGCAGCTCACCTTGTCCACGGGGAAGTTGCTCTCGAACATGCACCGCTCGACGCCGAAGCACTCGATCATGTGCAGGTAGTA
>CAZJRX010000054.1:5137-16106 GCA_964548145.1 uncultured Pseudomonadales bacterium
CCGAGGTCGCGGGCCGGTCCCGCTTGTGGAAGCCGAACCCGTTGATCGCCATGACCAGACCGCCGAGTTTCGCGACGACGTTCTCCGAGCGGGCGAGTTCCCGCACCGCGCCTTTCCAGTATTCGAAGATCTCGGCGCGCTTCCCGGCGTAGGGACCGATCCCGAGCGGTCCACCGAGGTGGTCGAAGACGATCAACTGGTCCGGGAACGCCCGGGCGAGGTCGGTCAACTCGCCGATCTGGGGGTGGTAGAGCCAGCCGTCGAAGGTCATGCCGCGCTTGCCGAGTTCCGCGAACCCGTCCCGGAACTTCGCGGTAGCGAGCATCCCTTCGACCGGGGCGGTGTGCGAGTTGCGGATCTCGTCGTGGCCGTCCCAACCCGCCGCGTGGCGGATTCCGCGAAACCGCGAACTGACCGCCGCGTGGCGATCTAGCACATCCCCCGCCGCTGTGCCCAAGTTTAGATCCGCGTATCCCACGATGGCGGCGCAGGCCCGGCTGTCGCCGTACTGACCGCTGGCGCTCATCGCGGCGATGCCGTTGACGAACTCCGTTTCGCCGACGGGCTTCATCGGTTCGGGGCCTTCGGCGCGGTACATCGACCCGCATTCCATGAACACCGTCGAGACGACGTTGTGCCCGCTGCCGACATCGGCGAGCAACTCGTCGAGCAGGTAGCGGCTCCCCGGGTAGTCCCAGAGGTGGTGGTGCGGGTCGCAAATCGGCAATTGGGGCTCGATGACCTCCTCGGTCACCTGCGCGAGCCAGGTTTCTCTATCCATCGGCACGAACCCCGGTGTTTTCGCCAAGTGAGTGCTCACTCTCCAACGCGCTGATCGAGCCTACTGGTCGGCAACTTCGGCGACAAGGTTCGCCGCCTCGTGCGCTTCCAAAATGCCTCGGGGGCGCTGGTCGTCAACGGCCATTCTGATGCAATCGGAGGGTGCTTGCTTTACGCTACCACGCCGTCACCAGACGGTGTTCTCCTACCGATGCGAATCGCCGTGCCAAAGGAGACGTGGCCCGGTGAACTTCGCGCCGCGTTGGTCCCTGGCAGCGCCAGGAAACTCGTTGATCTCGGCTTCGACGTCATGGTCGAAACCGGCCTCGGCGATGCGTCCGGTTTCCGGGATCAAGACTACGAGGCCGCCGGGGCGGACGTGGTCCGGGACATCGCCTCGGCCTTGGTGTCGTCGGAGGTCGTACTCCGGGTCCGCAAGCCATCCGAAGAGGATCTGGAGTTTCTTGCCGAAGACACGCTGCACATCAGCTTCCTCGACCCGTTCAACGAGAAGCCGCTCATTGAAAAACTCGCCGCCCGCGGCGTCACGGCAGTGTCGATGGAGATGATTCCGCGAACCACGCGGGCCCAGAAGATGGACGCGCTATCTTCCCAGGCCAGCCTGGCGGGGTACGTCACCGTGCTCTTGGCCGCGTCGCACGTGCCGAAGGTGTTTCCCATGATGATGACCCCGGCCGGCACGATCGCACCGGCGCGGGTATTCGTAATCGGTGCCGGCGTGGCGGGCCTCCAGGCCATCGCCACGGCGAAACGCTTGGGGGCGCGGGTGGAAGCCTTCGATACGCGCCCGGTGGTCGCCGAGCAGGTGCAGTCCCTCGGCGCCCGCTTTGTCGAGATCGACGTCGGCGAAATCGGTCAGACCGAACAGGGCTACGCCCGGGAACTCACCCCGGAGCAACTCGAGATGCAGCGCCAGGGAATGAAACGGATCATCGCCTACTCCGACGTGGTCGTCACGACGGCGCAGGTGTTCGGACGTCCGGCGCCGCGGATCGTCAGCCGTGACATGGTGGAAGCCATGCGTCCCGGGAGCGTCGTGGTGGACATGGCCGTGGAGTCCGGGGGCAACGTCGAGGGCGCGGTACTGGACGAGATCGTGGACTTCGACGGCGTCAAGTTGATCGGCCTCGGCAACCTGCCCTCGGAGGTCGCGCAAAACGCCAGCGAGATGTATTCGTCGAACATCACGCACTTCATCGACGAGTTCTACGATGCCGAGAACGGGCGATTCGACTTGGATCCGGCCGACGAGATCGTTGCGGGCTGCGTGCTGACGCGCGGCGGCGAAGTGGTCAGCGAGACGGCTCGAGCGGCGTAGATCCTCCCGGAGCCTTGCTGGAGTCGAAGAGTGGAACTGATTCCCGTCTATCTCGCGTTCATACTGATCCTCGCGATCTTTCTCGGCTTCGAGCTGATCTCGAAGGTGCCGGCGACCCTGCACACGCCGCTGATGTCCGGTGCCAACGCGATCTCCGGGATCACCATCGTCGGGGCGTTGCTGGCGGCCGGTGCGGGCGGTCCGAGTTGGCTCGCGACCCTGCTCGGTTCGGCAGCCGTGTTCTTCGCCACGGTCAACGTGGTCGGGGGCTACCTGGTCACGGACCGGATGCTCGGGATGTTCAAGAAGAAGCCCGATGATGAGCTGTAACGCCCGATGAGCGCGCTCGTCGTCAACCTCGCCTACATCGTCGCCGCCGTGATGTTCATCTTCGGCTTGCGGATGTTGGGCTCGCCCACTACGGCCCGGTCGGGCAACGCGTTGTCGTCCGGCGGCATGTTGATCGCGATCGTGGTCACGCTGCTCTCGAAGGGCATCGTCGAGTTCCACTGGATCGCCATTGCCGCTGCCGCAGGCGCGTTGGTCGGGGCAGTAGCTTCCCGTTTGGTCGCCATGACCTCGATGCCGGAAATGGTCGCGTTGTTCAACGGTTCCGGCGGCATTGCGAGCCTACTCGTGGGTTGGGCCGCGCTAGATGGGGCAGACCCGAGCGTCGGCGCGGTGACGGCGTTCACGGCCGTCACGATCTTTCTCTCGGTAATGATCGGCGGGGTGACCTTTTCGGGGAGCATCATCGCCTGGGCGAAGCTCGCGGAGGTGATGCCGAGCGGTGCCGTCGTGTTCGCCGCACAGCGCATCATCAACGGCGCGTTGCTGGGGGGTCTAGTGGTCTGCGGCGTCTACTTCGCCCTCGAGCCGGCACCGGACTCCTACCTCTTCTACGCCATCCTGGGGGTCGCGCTCCTGCTCGGCATCATGGCGGTCATTCCCATTGGCGGGGCGGACATGCCGGTGGTGATCTCGCTTTTGAACAGCTACTCCGGACTTGCCGCCTGCGCGGCGGGCTTCGCCATCAACAACAACATCCTGATCGTCTCGGGGTCCCTCGTCGGTGCCGCCGGCATCATTCTCACCAACATCATGTGCAAGGCCATGAACCGGTCGCTGACGAACGTCCTGTTCAGCGGATTCGGAGCGGTCAAGACGGCCACCAAGGTGGAAGGCGAGGTGAGACCCATCGATGCCCAGGACGCCTACGTGATTCTCGAAGCCGCGTCATCCGTCGCCTTCGTTCCGGGCTACGGCATGGCGGTCGCCCAGGCCCAGCATGTGGTCCGGGAACTCGGCGAGATCCTGGAGGCGAACGGTTGCGAGGTGAGCTACGCCATCCACCCCGTGGCCGGACGCATGCCAGGTCACATGAACGTACTGCTCGCCGAGGCGAACGTCCCGTACGATCAACTCGTCGAGGCGGACGACATCAACCCGCGCATGCCGAACGTGGACGTGGCCGTCGTCATCGGCGCGAACGACGTCGTGAATCCGGCGGCCCGGGACGACGAGGCGAGCCCCATCTACGGCATGCCGATCATCAACGTCGACCACGCACGCACCGTTTTCGTCCTCAAGCGGTCGATGGCATCGGGCTTCGCCGGCGTCGACAACCCGCTCTTCTTCGGCAGCAACACGCGTATGCTGTTCGGCGATGCCAAGGCGTCGATCTCGGCGCTGATCGGGGAGTTCAAGTGATGCGCATTCCGGACGCCTTGTTTCCGTTGATCAACCGCTTCATGCGGCTGCTCTTGAACTCGCCGCTGCACGGCTTGATGAGTGGCAGCGTGCTGATCGTCTACTTCACCGGGCGCAAAACGGGCAGGCGCCGCTGGACGCCGGTGAGATACGTGAAGGAGAGCGACTCGAGGGTGGCGTGCCTCACCGGTCGCGAAACCGGTTGGTGGCCGAACTTCCTCGAGCCCCGCGATGTGGAGCTGCAGCTTGCCGGACGGCGCCTTGCCGCCCGCGCCCACGCGCAACCGGATGACGCCGAGCGCAAGGCCGAGGTGTTGCGGGAAGTGTTGCGGCGGTTTCCGGCCGATGCGCCGTATCACGGAATCGTCCTCAAACGGGGACAGGCGATTACGCCGTCGCAGTTCGAGCAAGCCGTGGCTCGGGACGTGGTGGTATCGTTCGACGTGAGCAGCAGGCAGTAATCACCGAGACGGGCGGGTCGAAGATCAGTAGGCGATCCGCCCCTGGAGGAACGCATCGTGTTCAACCTGCTCGAATTGCTCGCCCAACTGTTCGTGCTCGCCGTCGGCGTCGGCGTTCTCGTCGTTGCCGTCCTCTACATCGTCGACCGGACCCAGACCAAACAGGCGGTACGGCGCAACTTTCCGGTCATCGGCCGCTTCCGCTACCTCTTCGAGCGGCTCGGCGAGTTCTTCCGGCAGTACTTCTTCGCCATGGACCGGGAGGAGATGCCGTTCAATCGGGCCGAGCGCAGTTGGGTCTACCGAGCTGCCAAGGGCGAGGACACCATGGTGGCGTTCGGCTCCACCCGGGACATGCGGCCCGTCGGGTCCGTGTTGTTCGTGAACTGTCCGTACCCGACGCTGGAGCAGGACGCGGTCGACACCACCGATGTGACTATCGGCCCGTACTGCGAGAAGCCCTATACGACTTCCTCGGTGTTTCACATCTCGGCCATGAGTTACGGGGCCATTTCGCGACCGGCTGCCACCGCCTTGTCGAACGGCGCCCGGATGGCCGGTGTCTGGATGAACACGGGCGAAGGCGGGCTGTCGCCGATGCACCTCGAAGGTGGTGCCGACATCGTGTTCCAGTTCGGTACCGCCAAGTACGGCGTACGAGATGTCGATGGGAGACTCTCGGACGAGCGTTTGAGAGAGGTCGCGGCGCACGAGCAGGTGAAGATGTTCGAGATCAAGCTGTCTCAAGGCGCCAAGCCGGGCAAGGGCGGCATCCTTCCCGGTGCGAAGGTGACCGAAGAGGTCGCCGCCATCCGGCTCATCGATGTCGGGCAGGACTCCATCAGTCCCAACCGCCACCCGGAGATCAACTCGGAATCGGATCTCCTCGACATGGTCGACCGGGTGCGGCGGGTGACGGGCAAGCCAACCGGCTTCAAGACCGTGATCGGGGCCTACGACTGGATCGACAAGCTATGCGAGGAGATTCACCGCCGCGGGATCAAATCCGCGCCGGACTTCATCACCGTTGATAACGCCGATGGCGGTTCCGGCGCGGCGCCGATGAGCCTTATCGACTACATGGGTCTGCCGATCAAGGAGAGCTTGCCGCTGGTGGTCGATGTCCTCACCCGCAACGGCTTGCGGGATCGCATCAAGGTGATCGCGAGCGGCAAGATGATCCTCCCGGGGCCGGTCGCCTGGGCGCTCTGCGCGGGTGCCGACTTCGTGACGTCGGCGCGGGGATTCATGTTCGCGCTGGGTTGCATCCAGGCCTTGCAGTGCAACAAGAACACCTGCCCCACCGGGGTCACGACCCACGATCCCCGGCTCCAGCGCGGACTCGACCCCCTCGACAAGGCGGAGCGCGTCAAGCGCTACGCGCAATCGATCCGCAACGAGGTCGGCGTCATCGCCCACTCCTGCGGCGTCCCGGAGCCGCGCGGGTTGAAGCGTTTCCATTGCCGCATCGTGCAGGACGACGGAAAATCCGTGCCCTTGGACGAGTTCTACCCGGACCAGGCAGCGGTGCCACTGCGCCAACCCGATCGGGCCTCGTCGGTATGAGGCGGGGCCTCGCCGGGTTCGTCGCGGTTAGCCTCGCGGGGACAGCTTGCTTGGCGCCGGCGGGACTCGGCGGTGAGCCGCCGGAGGTCGAGCCGCCGTCTCGTTCCGTTCGCGACGGCGTCTACACCGAGGCCCAGGCGGCGCGCGGCAAGACGGTCTACGTCGAGCAGTGCGTCGAATGCCACAAGGAGGATCTGCGCGGCGACCAGCAGATGACGCCCTCCCTCGTCGGCATCGCTTTCACCTTCCGCTGGAAGGACAAGAAGCTCTACGACTACTTCGTGGGCATGCGCAACACGATGCCCCAGAGCGCACCGGGAAGCTTGAGCGGAGCGACCTACGCCGACCTCGTCGCCTACCTGCTGTCGGAGATCGGCTACCCGACCGGGGATCAGGAACTCCTTCCGGACGCTGCCGTACTCGAGGCGATCACCATCGAGGTGCCAGACTCGGACGCTTGACCCCCCCGCTTTGGCACGTGTCAGTCGGCGAGGCGATCGGACCCTTCGCTGCAATCCCCCGAAAGGACGCGAGACCCAATACGAGCAATACGCCTCCCGATTGACAGCAAGTTTTGCTAGCATTGGCAGCGGTGGAGACAACAGTAGTGGTGACCAAGATGAGCACGACCATCACAGTTCGGGGGCTCGATCCGGTGGACAAGTCTTGGTTGAGGCTGCAAGCACGTCAGGACAATGTGTCGATGGAGGAATTCGTTCGTAGACTCATACGCGAGAAACGCGAGAAGACAGCGAGGCGTCCCAAACCGTCCGAAGCGTTCAACCGTCACTTTGGCCCGAACCACGGAGTCGAGCTGGAGCTCGACCGACGGTACGGGTCTTCGCCGCTGACGTTTGCCGATTCGGATGACTCCCTGTCATGACAGTCGCTTGGCTTTTGGATGCAAATGTCGTCTCGGAGATGATGCGGCCGAAGCCCCACCCCGGCGTTGCTGCCTTCTTAGACGAGATTGCCGTGGAGGGTATCGGCCTCGCTTCCGTCACGGTGTGGGAAATCCTCAATGGAATCGGACGTTTAGACCCCGGCCGACGGCGAAATGACCTACTTGACGGATTTCAGGACCTCCTCGACGACCTATTCGAAGAGCAAGTCTTCGACTGGACGCTTACAGATGCCCGGACGTGTGCCAGCATCATGGAGCACAAACGACGTCGGGGAGAGCCTCTTGACGACCATCTCGCCGATGCGTTCTTGGCGGCGATGGCAGTCCGGTTAGGTTCCACGGTTGTTACCCGCAACATTGGCGAGTTTCGTAACACTGGCGTGGACACCGTCAATCCTTGGGACTCCTACTCCGCGACAATCCGGTTGTCGCCATACTCGGTGCTAGGCAGGTAGGCAAGACGACGCTGGCAAGGGGCCTCCAAGCCGGGTGGAAAACAGACCCAGACCATCTTGCCGGTTTCGGCATCGAGGGCGAACAGGTGCAGGTCGACGCTGGTGTCGATGATCAAGTTGCCGTATATCGCGATGTTCCGGTTGTTGCTGCCGAGCAGGCCGCCCATCTGGCGCGCCGCATCAGGCGTCAGGCGCTCGTGTTCCCAGATCACCTCGCCGGTCACCGCGTCCAGCGCCTGGATGACATCGTTGGGGTTCGGCATGTACATCACGCCGTCGTAGACCAATGGCGTCGCGGTCTGGCTGCCCCGGCCGAGCGACCGCGTCCAGACCTGCTCGAGCTTGGCGACGTTCTCCGTGGTGATCTGATCGAGTGGGCTGTAGCCCCAGGCGTCGTTGGTGCGCCGCCACGTGAGCCAGTCCTCGGCGGGCGGGTCGGCCAGCATGGCGTCGGTTACGGGGACGAAGGCGGACGGCTCATCTTCGGCGTGGCCGGTGAGCGACATGGCCGCGACCCCGATCAGGACGACGCCTAACGGTTGGCGCGATGATCGAACCATCATTGCGTCCCACGGTGAGGAGTGTCCAGTATAGGCAATCGCGTCGAGACGACTTGCACTTGGCGCTGGGCGACCCACACTAAGACAACGGCGAAGCACAACGAGACAACACCGGATGAATGAATACCGCAACGGCATCCTCTTGGCATGGCAGGGAGAGCAGTGGGGCAAGGCGTTCTTCGAGGGCCTCGCCGAAGCCACGGATATACCGGCGCACCGCTGCAAGTGGCAGGTTCTCGCCGAACTCGAGGAAGCAACGGGAAACCGGTTGGCACCGCTGCTCGGCGACGATGCGGATCCCGCCTCGGTCGAGGATCTCCGGCCCGTGAACGCCGCCGTGGCCGCCTATTCGCGGCTTGACTGGCCGAACGCGCTCGCGCAGATGATGACCATCCTCGATCCCGCCATCGAACGGTTTCGCGAACTGCTCGCCATGGCCCCCGAAGAGGATCGCGAGACCGTGCAGATCCTGTTCGACCACGAGGTCGCCTTGAAGCGCTTCGCCGAATGCGAACTCGCGGGAGATTCCAAGACGTCGCTAACGCCCGTGCGGACCGTCATCGCCAGGGCACGCGCGTGACCCGTGGCCTCGCCCATGTTCAATGAGCTATTGTTGGATCGACGCTGCGGATCGCCTGAACGGACGTTCTAGGTCGACGTCTCGCTCGATCGTCGCCGCAGCCACTCCACGGTAAAGAGCACCAGCACCGCGAAGACGATCAGCAACGTCGCCACCGCGAGAATCGTCGGGCTGATCTGCTCCCGGATTCCCGACCACATCTGGCGCGGGATGGTTCGTTGATCCAACCCACCCATGAGCAACACCACCACGACCTCGTCGAACGACGCCGCGAAGGCGAATAGACCGCCGGAGAACACCCCCGGCGCGATCAGCGGCAGTTGGACACGCCGGAACCGCGTCAATGGACCCGCGCCGAGGCTTGCCGCCGCACGCATCAGGGTTCGATCGAAGCCGGCGAGCGTGGCGGTCACGGTGATCACCACGAACGGTGCACCGAGGGCGGCATGGGCGAGGATCAGGCCCAGGTGGGTCTGCGCCAGGCCGAGCTTCGAATAGAAGAAGAACACGCCCACGGCGACGATGATCACCGGTGTGATCATGGGCGAGATGAGGATGCCCATCGCCACGCGCCGGCCGGGCATCGCGGGGTTGGCGAGGCCGAGCGCGGCCACCGTTCCGAGGGTCGTGGCGAGCACGGTAGCGGCAACGCCGATGATCATGCTGTTCGCGAGCGCGCGTCCCCATTGCTCGTCTTCGACGATGCTCCGGTACCAGCGCAGGGACCACGCATCGGCATCGAGGCGGAGCATTCCCTCGGTGAAGGTGAAGTAGGGCTCCGCGTTGAAGCTCAACGGCACGATGACGAGGATCGGAGCGACCAGGAAGATGAACGCGCACGTACAGAAGCCCAGGTACGCGTAGCGGCCCAGCCTGCGGTGCGCGAAAGCCGTCGGGGCGGTCATCCGAGGCGCATCCGGTCGATGCCGACCACGCGGTCGTAGAGCACGTAGAGACCGATCACGGCCAGCAGCAGGATCGCAGCCAGTGCCGCTGCGAGACCCCAGTTGAGGGACGTCTGCATGTGGTAGGCGATCATGTTGGAGATCAACTGTCCGCTTTGCCCGCCCACCAGCGCCGGGGTGATGTAGTAGCCGATCGCCAGGATGAACACGAGCAGCGACCCGGCGCCGACCCCGGGCAGGGTCTGCGGCCAGTAGACCCGGCGGAAGGCTTGCGCCGGCGTGGCGCCGAGCGAGGCGGCGGCATCCATATGCCGCGCGGGGATCGAGCGCATGACCGAATACAGCGGCAACACCATGAACGGCAACAGCACGTGGGTCATGGCGACGAACGTGCCGGTCATGTTGTAGATCATGGCGAGGCGTTCGTCGTCGGCAACGATGCCGAGTGCGACCAGCATGTCGTTGACGACGCCCTGGTTCTGCAGCAGAACGATCCAGGCCGTGGTGCGCACCAGCAGCGATGTCCAGAACGGTACGAGCACGAGCATCAGCAGCGTGGTCGACCAGCGCGCACCTGCGTGGGCGATCGCGTGGGCAATGGGATAGCCGATTGCGAGACACAGGATGGTGACGCCGAGGCTTACCCACAGCGTGCGCAGGTACAGCCCCACGTAGATGCGCCGGGTCTCGGGCATCGGCCCGATGCTGCCGTCGGGTCGCGTTTCGAGATCCACGGCGTTCAGGAAGTGGCGCGACGTGAACGGCTTTCCCGCTTCTCGGATAGCCCGCCAGGTCGAGGCCTCCTCCCAAGCATCGTCAATGGCGACGAGGGCCTCCCGCCAGGTCTCGGCACCCGGGGGCTCGGCCCCAACATCGCGCCCAAGTCGGCGCGGCGTCTTGACGACGACGCTGCGCAGACCGCTTTGGATTCGGTTGATGCGCGTGGCCGCGCGCCCCAGCGTCCGTTCGTCCCGTGCGCGCAGCAGTTCCGATGCGACCGTCGCGTAGGTTGCCTCCGAGGGAGTTCCCCTACCGTCCCAATCCGCGAGAACGGCCATCGTCCGAGGCAGGATCTCGGCGACTTCGGCGTCGTACACGCTGCGCGTCAACAGCGAGCCCAAGGGGGCGATGAATGTCACCGTGACGAACGCGATCAACGGAACCGTCAAGCCGGCGGCCCGAAGTTTCGAAGGCAACGGTTGTCTCTGGATCATTGACGCTTCGATCGGCATTCTCGAGCGCGCCCGTCAGGCCGCACCGGGACGGGACAATCCCGTCCTACGAGGCGCGAACATCACGCACTTCAGCGGGCCAACCAGGCGGCGAAGCGTATGTTCATGTCGTCCCGGTTGTCGCTCCACCACTGCCAGTCGTTCTGCAGGGCGCGTTGCGCGTTCTCGGCGGTGTTGGGCATGTGGGGACCCATCGCCACGCCGGTTTCGGCATGGGTGGTGATGAGCGCTTCCGCCGAGCGGCGCGTCGGGCTGTAGGAGATGTGCCGGGCGACGCCGGCCATGGACGAAGGTCGGGCCGCGAACTCGACAAACCGCTGCGCGCCGACGGGGTTCGGGGCACCCTCGAGGATGGCGAGGAAGCCGGTGTCCAGCACCTGGCCGTCCCAAACGATGACGAAAGGCTGTTCCTCCAGAACCTGGGCGTTGAAGATTCGCCCGTTGTAGGCCGTGGACATGAGCACTTCGCCGTCGGCC
>CAZJRX010000055.1:0-11645 GCA_964548145.1 uncultured Pseudomonadales bacterium
CAAGCAGACGTCGCATGGTTAGAGATCGTCGCGGAGATCGTCACGGCCGTCGACGCGTTCGAGCACCATGTCGTTCATCGCGCCGCCCTTGATGGCCATCGGATAGACGTGCTCCTCGGGGTCGATGTGGGCATCGACGAAGACCAGGTTGTCCCGGTGCTTGCCACCGAAGACGTCGGCCATCACGGCGTCGAGTTCATCGAGTCCGTCGATACGATAGGCCACGTGACCGAACGACTCCGTAAGTGCCTTGAAGTCCGGCAGCGCGTCCCGGTAGGTACTGTGCGAATGGCGGCCGCCGTACTGCATGTCCTGCCACTGCTTGACCATGCCCAGCGCCTGGTTGTTCAAGTTGATGATCTTGATCGGCAGTGCGTACTGCATACACGTGGATAGCTCCTGCATGTTCATCATGAAGCTGCCTTCGCCGGTGATGCAGGCCACCGTGGCACCGGGATGCGCGAACTGCACCCCCATCGCCGCCGGAAGCCCGAATCCCATCGTGCCGAGGCCGCCACTGTTGATCCAACGCCGTGGCGCATCGAACATGTAGTACTGCGCCGCGAACATCTGGTGCTGACCGACGTCGCTGGTGACGAAGGCCTGTCCCTTCGTCGCCCGGTAGACCGCCTGTACGACCTGCTGCGGCAACAGGGCGCCGTTCAGTCCCTGCCGGTGCCGCTGATCGTGGTCGAGCCCATGCTCCTCGCGCCATTCGCGGATGCGCCGCCACCAGTCGTCCAACGCACGCTGGTCCAGCGCTTCGCCATCCTTCGCTAACCGTGCCTCGACGACGCGGTCGATTTCCGCCAGCACGACGGCGGCCGGTCCGACGATGGGAATGTCGGCGTTGATGATCTTCGAAATCGACGCTGGGTCGACATCGAGATGGATGATCGTCGCATCCGGTGCGAACTTGGCGGGGTTGTTGGTCACCCGGTCGTCGAAACGGGCACCCACCGCGAAGATAACGTCGGCGTGATGCATGGCCATGTTCGCTTCGAAGGTGCCGTGCATGCCGAGCATCCCGAGAAACTGCTCGGTGCTCCCGGGGAAGCTCCCCAGTCCCATCAGCGTATTGGTCACGGGGAACCCGAGCCGCTTCGCAAGACCGGTCAGCTCGCCGGCAGCGTCCCCCTGGACGACGCCGCCTCCCGCATAGATTACCGGGCGCTTCGCGGCCAGGAGGGCCGCGGCCGCTTTCCGGATCTGGCCGCTGTGACCCCGGGTTGCGGGCGAATACGAACGTAGCGATACCGAATCCGGGTACTCGTAGTCGAAGAACACGTTCGGGTCGGTGGTGTCCTTCGGCACGTCGATGACCACCGGGCCCGGTCGACCGGAACAGGCGACGTAGAAAGCCTCCTTGACGATACGGGGTATCTCCGCCGCGCTCCTCACCAGGTAGCTGTGCTTCACGACCGGACGCGATACGCCCACCATGTCGGTTTCCTGGAAGGCGTCGCTACCGATGGACTCGTTGGCAACCTGTCCCGAGATCACGACGATGGGGGTCGAGTCCATGTATGCCGTGGCTATCCCCGTGACCGCATTGGTGGCGCCGGGACCCGAGGTGACGACGACCACACCGGGCTTGCCGGTCGATCGGGCGTAGCCGTCCGCCATGTGCGTTGCGGCTTGCTCGTGGCGGACGAGGATGTGCTCGATCCGCTGCTGCTTGAAGATTGCGTCGTAGATGTGCAACACGGCACCGCCGGGGTAGCCGAAGACATACTCGACACCCTCGTCCTGCAGTGCGCGAATGAGCATTTCGCCGCCACTCAGGCGTTCCGACATCTTGCGATCACCCCGAAAAAACGCCCCAACCGTCGAGCCGGCGACTAAGCTGGCGCTATTGCGCCGGCTCGCCTCCGGCCCAGCCACACCGACCTTCCGCGGCACATTCGACCACCGTCGCCACCGCACCGAGGCGATTGTTCCACGAAGGGGGCGCGTACTATACCAGTACGTTTTGCGGCCAACCGGCGGTCGTGTTCAGACGCCCGGTCTTGCCCTGAACCTCGGCACGGGGATCAACGCCGGCGTTGTGGCCTGATAGTCGCGGTAGCCAGGGTACTTTGCCGCCGATATCGACTCGCCCATGCGCATGGACGGGATGAACTGCAGCGTCAGGGCAATGAACCCCAGCATCGTCCAGTGCAGCCACTGGCCCGCCGCCGCCACCGCGAACAGGTAGAAGACCCACCACAAGCCCATCTCGCAGAGGAAGTTAGGGTGTCGGCAATAGCGGAAGAGACCGGTCGTGATGAACGGTTCGGCAACCTCCTCGCCCGCGCCGAGCCGACGCTTCTTGTCCTGCTGGAAGTTCCACATCTGCTGATCGGCGATGGATTCGCCAACAAGGAACACGACGAACGCCGCTGCCGCCAACGCATCGAGCCAGCCGAGCGGCGTTTCGGCGAACCGCCAAGCCTGATGGATCGGCGACGTGAACAACCACACGAGCAGCATCTGACCCGGCGCGATGAACGTGATGTTCAGGACCTGGAAGCCGAGCGGCCCGATTCGCTCGCGAACGTGTCCCCAGCGGTAGTCCTCGCCGCCTTTCTTGAAGCCGCCCTTGCGGGCGAAGTTGAAGGTCAGTCGCACGCCCCACAGTACAACCAGCGCTGTCATGAGATTGACGCGCATCGAATCGGCGCCGGTCGCCGCGAGGACGATCAGGCAGTAGAGCGGCGGACAGATGGACCACAGCCGATCCACCCACGCGACTTGGCGGGTGATCACTGACAGGAGCCACGCCAAGGTGGCAAGGATCAGGCAGACAACGAGCGCCGTTCCAAACGGCGTCCCGAAGAACGGGTGGCCTATCCAGTCCAGCATGGCGAGCTCTCTTTCTCCGCGTTCGATCGACTAGGCGATCCCGTGCCGCGACAGCCAAACCAGTGCTGCGAAACGGCCGGTGGGACCATCGCGCCGGTACGAGTAGAAACCGTCGTCGCATATCGTACACAGCGACGATGCGAAAATCTGCCGCACACCCGACTGTCGCAGTCGCCGCACCACGAGCGCTGGTAAGTCCAGATGCCATTTGGCCTCGCCGCAACGCGATCTCCCGGGTTCGAGGATCGCATCCCGCTCGGCCTGGGTGAGCGCATCCCTGACCAAAGCGCCGACCTCGTAGCAGTTCCGGCAAATCCCCGGCCCCAACCAGGCGACCAGGCGCCCGGGCGCAACCGGCAGCGCATCCAGCGTTGCTTCGACGACGCCGGCCACGGTACCGCGCCAGCCGCAGTGCACCGCTGCCACCGCCGAGCCGTCCGCCGCCGCCAACAGCAGCGGCACGCAATCCGCCACCAGAACCGCCAAGCCCATCCCCTGCGTCGCTGTCCAGGAAGCATCCCCGATGGCCGGCCCGGCCGCTGCCGTGGCGGCCGACGCGGCGAGTACGCGCCGACCGTGCTCCTGGTCGAGCCACTGCACTTGGGCGATACCCGCCGCTTGCAGCAGTCGGCACCGGTTGTGCCTTACCCGGGCCACGGCATCGCCGACGTGAAACGCCAGGTTGAGGGATTCGTAGGGGGATTCGCTTACACCCCCCGAACGGGTGGTGACGAGAGCGCGAACCCGGGCCGGCACTCCCCACGAGGGTTCGATGAACGTCAGGCGGCTTGCGCGACCCGGGTGGTTACCGTCGCGTCGCATCGCGGCGTTTGCTGCATAGCCAAACCGGCTGCATTTGGCACAGTGCATCGAAACGCTCCTGAACGTCTCGTGTACTCGCGAGACGCGCTCGTGTACTCGCGAGACGCGCTCGTGTACTCGCGAGACGCGCTAGTCCAGGGCTTGGAGCAGGCATTGCATGTCCTCCGGGAGTTTGGACTCGAACGTCATCCGCTCGCCGTGGGCGGGATGCTCGAACGCAAGGCGATGGGCGTGCAGTGCCTGCCTCGGGAAACGCCGCACCACCTCGCAATCGGCCTGTGTCGCGTCCGGCGGAACGACGCGCCGCGCACCGTAGCGCGTATCCCCGACCAGGGGATGGCCGATGGAGGACATATGGACCCGGATCTGATGTGTCCTTCCGGTCTCCAAACGGGCTTCGACAAGCGTATGCGCCGCGAATCGCCGGCGCACGCTGACGTGGGTCACGGCCGCACGACCGTCGGGACGAGCACTTTGGCGTAGGCGATTGCGCCGGTCCCGGCCAATGGCAAGATCGATGCGCTGATCGGTAGCGACGACGCCCTCGACGATCGCGAGGTAGCGCCGTTCGATTCGTCTCGCCTGCATGGCCTCGACAAGAACCTTGAGGCTCGCCTCGTCGGCGGCCACCACCATCAAGCCGCTGGTGTCCTTGTCGAGGCGCTGCATCAAACCCGCCCGTGGCAACGCAACCAGCGCCGCTCGATGGCCGAGGAGGCCGTTGACCAGTGTTCCCCGGGGATTTCCGGCGCCGGGATGGACCACGAGTCCCGCCGGCTTGTCGACGACAAGCACGCTATCGTCCTCGTGGACCAAGCGAAAGTCCAGGTTCTCGGCTGCACGCCAATCCAATCGCGGTTCTCGGTGCGCCCGTAGGCGGATCCGCTGGCCTGCGAGCACCGCCGTCTTGGGTTTCACCGGGTGACCGTCAAGCCATAGGAAGCCGTCGCGGATCCAACGCGTCAGTTCCGAACGTGATACCACCGTCGAGCCGTCGTCTTCCCTGCCCTCGAACAACCGGGTCGCCACCCAATCCACACGCCGGCCGTTGAACTCTTCCGGCACGACGGCGTCCAACTCGATCAGAACGGGAGAGGGTTCCTGCGGTTCAACCATGTCCAACCCGCGGCCAGCGAGCCAACGACGTCACGTGTCAACGACCATATTCAGAACCGACTCCGTGTGTGCCGGATACCGGGCCGAGCATAGCGCCGGGCGGACTGCTACGATAGCGCCATGCGCAACGGCACGCTCTGACCGACCACGGATGCCAAGCGACGGATCCGATTCCCTACCGACCCGCGGTCGACCGCGGCCGTCCGGCCTCGCCGCCGCCCCGAGCCAACGCTGGACGTGGGCGTTCGTCCTGTCGGTGTTCCTGTCTGGGTGCGCCTGGTTCGGTGGCAAGGAGGACGACCCGGACGAGCTCGACGCATCGCCGGAGGCAACCCTGCAAGCGCTCTACGCGACCGCCCAGCAAAGCCTGCGGTCCGGCAACTACACCGAGAGCATCACCCGACTACAGCGTCTCGAAGCCCGGTTCCCGGTCGGCAGCTACGCCGAGCAGGCACAGTTGGAACTGATCTACGCCAATCACATGGTGGGTGACCACGACGCCTCGCAGGCCGCCTCGGATCGGTTCATTCGCCTGCATCCGCAACATGCCAACGTGGACTACGCCTACTACATGCGGGGCCTCGGCGCCCTCGCCCGGGATCGCGGGATCTTCCGCCGGTTCCTCGGTACGGACATCTCCCGGCGGGATATCACCAACATCAAGCAGGCTTTCACGCACTTCAACGACCTTGTCGAGCGTTTCCCCGGGAGCATCTACGCCAAGGACGGGCGTCAGCGAATGATCTACATTCGGGACGTACTCGCCGCGCACGAATTGAACATCGCCTCCTACTACCTTGGCAGGGACGCATACGTCGCGGCGGCCAATAGGGCCCGCTACGTCATCGAGAACTTCTCGCAAACGGCTGCCGTCCCCGACGCCCTGGCCGTGTTGATCGAGGCGAACTGGCAACTCGGTCTCGACGACGCCGCGCACGATGCGCTGGCGGTGCTGGCGCTCAATTTCCCCGACTACCGCGCATTCGACGACCAGGGGCAACTTGTGTTGCAGAAGATCGTCGACAATCGGGAACGAAACTGGTTGAACATGGTGACATTCGGGCTTCTCGGCCGCCCGGAGTCGCCGCCGCCACTCACTATTCGGCGTACCGACGACCCCCAGGCGTCGTAATACGCCAATTTCCCACACCCGAAACAGCCATCGCCCATAGCCGGAGCCCGGTCGCGGCGTCCATGATTCAACCTCCTCCTAGGCGGGCCGAATCATGCGGACACGACGACATACCCAGACCGGGTTGACGGTCAGCGAACTTCTCACCGGCCTCGCCGTTGCCGCGGTACTCGCCGGCGCCGCGATTCCCGGCATGTCGACGGTGCTCAACCGTGCCAATGCCGATGCCGCCGTCGAGCAAATGGCCCGGGCCATCGCCTACACCCGCCACCAGGCGATTTCGCGCCGCACGACGGCGACCCTCTGCCCCGGCCGGGAGACGGTCTGCGGCAAGCGGGACACCTGGCATGAGGGTGCGATGGTCTTCCTCGACCGCAACGCCAACGGTAGCCGGGACAACGACGAGGAATTGCTCCTGCAGCTGCCGCCCCTGCCGGAGGGTTACCGTGTTCGCTGGCGGTCGTTCAGGAACCGGAAATCCCTGTCGATGCGACCCGACGGCACCACCGACTGGCAGCCAGGGAACATGCTGGTCTGCCCGGCGGACGGCGATGCGCACAACGCCCGGCAACTCATCGTCAACGCCCAGGGACGGGTGCGACTCAGCCGCGATCTCGACGCCGATGGCATCGTCGAGGACGCACGGGGACGTCCCGTCGCCTGCTGACGTGAGCGCACGTCGCGGCCGCCCCGGCAATTCGCTGGGTGAATTCGCCGACGCCCGCACCAGGGCACACCGGCGAAGCATCGTTGACCGCCCGGAACAAAGGACACGGTCCTACTCCATGGAACAGGTATCGGCGGCTCGTTCACGGCTCAAGTTCGATCCAGCCGAGACGGCCAGAACACGTCGGGCAGTCGCCTTCCGGCCCCACCGCATAGGTGCTTTGCAGCAGCGCGACGGTCGATCGGCCACTGCCCACCGCCCGGGCCGTGATCCGGAACACATCGGTCGCCGGCGCGCCGGGAGTCTCCGGGTCCGCCCAGGATGCCACCCGTTCGATGAGCACGCGCGGCGCGTGGGCAACATCCGGCAACGGCGTCTGCGCGTTCCGGGCGAAGGTTTCCCAGGCGGCCGGATCCCGCCATGCCGGGGTTTCGCCGAAACGCGCACCGGGAACCGCATCGCCGTGGCCGCCGCCGCGCAGCCGGGCTTCGGCCTCGGCAAGCGCGGCGTCGGCGGCATGGAACGCCCGGGCTGCATCCTGACCGTTGCGTGCCATCCGCAATTCGAGAAGCGTGGTCTGTGCGCCCGACAGCGCGCCAGCGGTAATCGCCAACAACAGCGCGAGCCCCAGAAATAGCACGGTTCCCCGCTCTTGGCGTGCCGAGAACCGAACTCTGCGCACACCGAAGGCGGGCCCGTGCCCGGTCAACCGTTTCGCCGGGCTACGGTCCACGCGAAACTCCGACGCAAAATACCCTGGTCCGCCGTCACCGCGTCGACGCTCGACACTGTCGCCACGAAATGCACGGTGCGGACTGCCTGGACGCCGACCTCCCCCGCGGGCAGATAGCGGCCAGGCGCGTCGATGCCATCGCCCGGCGACGGGTCGACGCCGAACAGGATCTGCAGATCATCGACGCCCTGCACGAGTTCGACCGGCCTATCGGCGCCCGTTTTGCGCCACAGCGACCAGACCCTCCCGCCGCGGTTGTTGACGCCTGTGCCGGCGGCGACAAAGTAAACCTCGGTAAGAACCCGGGCCACGGCGGCCCCTTCCGGCCCATCCTCGCCGCCGAACCGCCGCTCGTCGGTCGCCAACGGCCAATCGACCCGATTGCCGAACGGGCCCGACCCGGCCGGGCGCGTCAGGGTCGCCACGCCACCGTCTACGGCCACGCTGCCGATTCGGAACAAGGCGGCATGCCGACAGTTGCCTATGGCCACGAAGTCGTCCGCCGTCAGGGCGAATTCGTCGTCGACCGTCACTACCGGTGCATCCAGTGTCCCGGACTCCTCAACCGGCCGCAGCCGCCTCGCCAACGGCTCCCCGGGGGCATCGATGCGCCGGAACACGATTACGTCGCTGCCCGCCCGAAGCGCCCCGGGATCGATGCGGTTGCCCGCGAAAGCGAGCCCCGGACCACCCCGCATCGGCAGCGCATCGAGATCCGGACGCCAGCCATCCTCGGTCGCGTCGAATCCCTCGACCGCCTGGGAGATATCGAACTCGACGATCTGCCGCCAAGACCCTTGCAAGCCGTTCAGAATCCGTTGGCTTCCGCCGCAGCCAAGGTAGCCCGCGCTACGCGCCGAACGTGACAGCAGCGCGACGACGTGGCGGGCGGACTCCTGCAACCGCGCCTGCCCGGACAGCGTGGCATTGCCGCGGCTGCTGCCCGCGAACAATTGCACCACCGCCGCGACTAATACGACCCCCAAAGCCGCCGCGATCAACAATTCCAGCAAGGAGAAACCACCCTCACCGCAGCCGCCGCCGCCAACAATCCCCCGATTCGGCCATCGCCGAACCGAGCCGCCTGAGGTCCGGGGGACCCTTCGTTGCCGCTGCATCGATGAGCGTCGCGCTAGCGGCGACCCGAAACCGCGACGCGCCGCGGCCCGGCACCGTGCCAGACGACGCTGACCGTGAATGCGCCGTCCACATCCCAAACGATCGCCCCGTCGCCCCGAGGCAATCCCGGCTGGCGGTCTTCGGGCACGAGCGCACCCACCGACCGCGCCGTGCGACACGCGGCGGCGTCCCGCCACCGGCCCAGCGTGCATTTCCACACCGCGATGTCGAACGACGCCAACGCCGCCGGCGTGCATCTCGCGTTCAGGCAGTCTTCGAACGGCGGCGGCGGGCTGTCCTCGTCGACGCCGACATAGTCCGCCGCCGGGTTGGCGCGGAGTCGCTCCGCCATGTCCTGGGCAAAGACCGTCGCGGTCGTGCGTTCCAAGGCGCTGCGCGTGTTCTGCGAACTCGCCAGTTGCAGTCCGGCGGCGCCCAGCGTCCCCACCCCGACGATGACGACGGCCACCAGTAGTTCCGTCAACGAGTAGCCACGAGCCACCGTCAACCGCCCCACGACTGTTCGCCGGCGTCGGCGAAATCGCCATCGCCGTTTCGGTCCCAACGCCGCAGACCGGCCGCGTCGAGCTCAAGCGCACCGTCACCGGCGACGGGACTGGTCTCGCCCGATGGCTCGGCGCGCAATACGAAGTGGGAAGCATCCGCCGCCCGTACCGCTATCCGGTAGTGCGACGACGCCACGGTGCAGAGGTTGCCGGACACAACGCCGGTGGACTGGTCGCCGACGCCGTCGCCATCGCCGTCGACCGCATTCCCATAACCCGATGTCTGCGCGGCATGTCGTTCCATCCCCTGGGCACAGCGCAGCAGATCCGCCTGGGCCTGGGTCCGGTATGCGCGAATGCTATGTCCCTGGTAGACGGGCACGGCCAACGCCAGAAGAACCGCGACCACTGCCAGAGCCACCATGATCTCGAGCAGCGAAAATCCTGTTTCGCGACGGCTTGAAGACCTCACCGGTCGAGATACACCACCGGCGAGCAGTCGCGTCCGTAGCCCGGCGGCAGCCGGTCCCGGCATTCGGCGTTCGTTTGGCTGACCCATTGCCGTCCTCGCAAGGCAACGGCGCGGGAGTGCCTACACGGCATCCACCTTGATAATGGTCACATCGAACACGAGATTCCGGCCCGCAAGTGGATGGTTGAAGTCCACCACCACGCTGTCCACCGAAGCAGATGTCACCACACCCGGCAGTTCTCCCGTCGCCCCCGCCGCTTCAAAGGCGATCATCATCCCCGGAACGAGGTCGTGGGCGTTAGGGAATTCGGCCCTGGGCAACGTGCGAATATGCTCCGATTTGCGTAAGCCAAAGCCCTCGGCCGGTGCGATCGGGATGCGTTCGTCGTCCCCCGGTCGCAAACCGAATAACGCCTTCTCGAAGCCGTCGGGAAGATTACCGTCGCCGACGACGAACACCGCCGGTTTGCCGCGCCGTGTCGTGTCGACCTCCTCACCGCTCTCGAGGTGGATGGAGAAATGCAGAGTCACTCGTGTTCCCGGCCCGATGGCGGTGGCGCCCTGGCGGGCGATGAGTCCGCTCACGGCGACTCTCGTCGCGAAACCCGGCGGCGCCATGCATCGCCGACCACCAGGGCAATCCATCCCGCCGCACCGATGGTGATGGCGCTGTCGGCAACGTTGAAGACCGGGAAGTTGAACCAGCCGTAGTGCACATGGATGAAGTCCACGACGCAGCCGTGCATCAACCGATCCGCGAGGTTGCCCAGGGCACCGGCCAGAACGAGCCCGTAGGACGCCCCCTCCAGCCAACCCGATCCCAACGCCGCCAATCCGGCCCGGCCGCGTCCGAAGGACGCGCCTTCGCATTCGCTACGGGCCGGGTTCGCCTCCGCTCCAGCCACACCAACCTTCCGAGGATCCATCCCGCCCGGTCGTTGCACCTCCCGTTCGCGTTCGTTCCCCGGAAGTCGCCAGATCTCGACGATCAGGAACGCCGAGACCCCGACCGCAGCTACCGCGAACACCAAACCGAAGCCCTGGAACATGCTGAAGGCGGCACCCGTGTTGCACGCCAACGTCCAATGGAGGAACGGCAGCACCTCGATGGATGTGCGCCCTTCTAGCGCGTCGAGTGCGATCCATTTGGTCAACTGGTCGAGCGCCAGCACACCCAGAGCCAGGAAATACCAACGGATCATAGAACGGCCGCCGTGTCCGAGGCGAAGAACGTCCGCGTCTTCTCGATGTCGCGTTCGATCTCGAGACGAAGCGCATCCAGCGACGGGAACCATCGCTCCTGGCGGATCTTGTGGCGAAGCGTCACCGTCAACAGCCGCCCGTAGACGTCCTCGTCGAAGTCCAGGATGTGAACCTCGAGCAACGGCTCCTTGCCGCCGACGGTCGGTCGGACGCCGATGTTCGCGGCGCCCTGGCGGGTGGCGCCCAACCCGTCCACCGTCACCGCGAAGACGCCTTCAAGCGGAGTCCTGTAGCGCTGCAAGCGCATGTTGACGGTGGGGACGCCGATCTCGCGGCCGATCTGTCGACCGTAGACGACGCGCCCCATCATGGAATACGGCCTGCCGAGCAGCTTCTCCGCAAGCGGAAAGTCACCGGCGGCCAATGCCTCGCGAATGCGCGTGCTGCTGACCCGTTCGTGGTCGAAGGTCAACGTGCCCATGTGGCTGACGCCGAAGCCCAAGCGGTCGCCCGCCGCCTTCAGCATGGCGTAATTCCCCTCGCGGTCCTTTCCGAACTGGAAGTCGTCGCCCACCACCACGTAGCGAACGGCCAAGAGGTCGACGAGGAAGCGCTCGATGACCTCCCGCGCTGGGATCAGGCGCGTGCGTTCGTTGAAGGGGATGCACAACACCCGGTCGATTCCCGTGTCCTCCAGGACCCGGACCTTCTCCCGGAACCGGGTCAGGCGTGCGGGAACCGGCGTACGCTGAAAGTACTCCCTGGGCTGCGGCTCGAAGGTAACGAGCACACTTGGCTCACCGAGTTCGTGACTCTTGGCGACCAGGTGGGCCAGCAGCATCTGGTGGCCGTGGTGGACGCCGTCGAAGGTGCCGATGGTCGCGACGCAGCCGGCGTGGCGGGGCCGGATGTTGTGCAGGCCGCGGATGATCTCCATCGCGTGAGTCTGTCGGATTTCCGGCGGTTTAGGTAGGTGCCATTGCCGGGCTCGCACGACCAGCCGTGTCGGCCCAGCCGCCTGTCCCGCGACC
>CAZJRX010000055.1:11745-15875 GCA_964548145.1 uncultured Pseudomonadales bacterium
CCATTGCCGGGCTCGCACGACCAGCCGTGTCGGCCCAGCCGCCTGTCCCGCGACCAGCAACCGCGAGGATCAACGCCACGGGTCTCGGCTTTACTGCGAGTCGTCTCTTAGGCGTGGTGGCGGAGGTCGCGCGGCCGGATGCCACCCACGAGCACCACGACCGAATAGATTACGAACCCTGCCATTACCGCGAGCCCGAGCCAGCCAACGCGCAGCCAGTGACCGGCCTCGGTCCACGCGGCATCGTCTGGAAGTCCGAACACCAAGGCTGCCCCCATCCCGACCGTGCCAAGTAGCGCAACGAGCGTCGTTTGCGCCAAGCGGCGACTGGGCCGGTAGTGACGCCCCGCCACGAGCGCCCCGAGCAACAAGCCCGCGTTGACGATCCCAGCAACGCTTGTCGCCAATGCCAAGCCAACATGGCCGAGCCACAGGAACGTCGCCAGGCTTACCGCCACGTTCACCGCGGTTGCCACCACCGCGAACTTGAGCGGCGTCTTCGAATCCTGGCGGGAGAAAAACCCGGGCACGGCGACCTTGACGAGAATGAGCGGCACCAGGCCGATGGCGAAAGCCCGCAGGGCCGCGGCCGAGCGATCCGCATCGTGCGGACGCATCTCGCCGTGAAGAAAAACCGTCGCAACCAGCGGGTAGGCGAGCACCCACAGCGCGACGGCTGCCGGAATGCCGAGAAGGAGACCGGTACGCACCCCCCAGTCGAGGGTGTCGTTGAACCGCTCGAAATCGCCTGCGGTGTGCAGCCGCGACAGGTTGGGGAGGAGCACCGTGCCAAGCGCGATGGCCACGATGCCGATCGGCACCTCCCACAGGCGGTCGGCATAGTAGAGCCAGGACGGGCTGCCTTCTTCGAGCAACGACGCCAAGATGGTCCCGATCAAGGCGTTCACCTGGTACGCGGATCCCGCGAACACCGCCGGCACCAGCAGTTTGAAGACCTTGGCCACACCTTCGTCGCGCCACTTCGGACGTGGCGCGACGAGCATGCCGGTGCGGGCAACCGACGGCAGGTTGAACAGCAGTTGCGCCGCCCCCCCGGCCAGCACGCCCCAGGCCAATGCATGGGCGATGCCCGCCGTGCCTTGGGCTCCTCCCGTCGCGGCAAGGAATGCCGCCGCGATCAGCGACACGTTGAGTAGCACCGGCGTGAACGCAGGAATGGCGAATCGGTTGGCGGTGTTGAGGATCGCACCCGCGAAAGCCGTGAGCGAGATCAACGCCATGTAGGGAAACATGATGCGCGTCAAGTCGGTGGCCAGCGCGAACCGCTCCGGATCCCCCAGGTAACCCGGCATGAACACCGCCGCCAGCAACCACGCGCCAGCAACGCCCGCCACCGTAACCACCAACAGCACGATGGCGAGGTTTCCCGACACCGCCGCGACGAATGCCCGGAGCGCAGCGTGGCTGCCGCGTTCGCGGTACTCGGCAAGCACCGGCACGAACGCCAGCGCGAACGTCGACTCCGCAAACAGGCGTCGGAAGAAGTTCGGAATCCGAAACGCCAGGAAAAAGGTGTCCGCAGCCCCGCTCGCACCGACCACGTGGGCAAGCGCCCAGTCACGGGCGAGTCCCGAGATTCTCGACAGAACGGTCATGCCGGCGAACACGCCGCCCTGCAGAGCGACGTCGTTGCCCTCGGAACCACCCCGTGCGGCTAGATCGCTGTCGCTCACGATCGCTCCGGCCCTCGCACGGCGGTGTCGGAAGCGGCGGCACGCCAGGGCCGTCCCCGCCGCTTCGCGTCGCCGAGTACCGGGTTCGCCGCCGTCCCGATGCCGCCGCGTGGCGTAAACGAACGTACGCCCCCGCCCCTGCGCGGAGCGCCCAACAGAATCGTCCGTATGGATCGTTGCATGGCGACTCTATCGTCCACGGTTTCCCGACGCCGGCTGAGCGATTGACACGCTCGCCATCGGTCGGCATATTACGCCGCCTTCCGCCACCAACCGCAGGAACGTTTTGGCAAACAGTCCACAAGCCCGCAAACGCGCACGCCAGGCCGAACGCCGCCGGACGCGCAACGTCAGCCACCGCTCGAAGGTGCGCACCTACATCAAGAGAGTGGTTGCGGCGGTCGACAGCGGCGATTCCGAGGCGGCCACCACGGCACTACGCGAAGCGGTCCCCGTGATCGACCGGATGGTCGGCAAGGGAATCATGCATCGCAACAAGGCGGACCGGCACAAGTCCCGTCTGTCTGCCAAGGTCAACGCCTTGAACTGACGCCCATCCAGGGCGAAGGGCGCGCTCCATCGAACCGTAGCAACGCGGGCGCCCCAAGCCGTAGGGAACAGTCTTGTCCCGTCCCGTTGACCGCCAAGCAACGAAGGACGGTCGTTCCGTGGGGGGCGAGACAGCTCAAAGGAGGACGAGATTGTCCCGGTGGACGAGCTCCGGCTCGTCCACGTAGCCGAGGATCGCCTCGATCTGACTCGACTTGCTGCCGGCGAGCTTGCGGGCCTCCCCGGCATCGTAGTTCGCAAGACCCTTGGCTACCGCTCGACCGGCGGGATCCACGACCCGCACCATGTCGCCGCGGCGAAACTCCCCCGTAGCATCAGTGACCCCCGCCGGCAACACGCTGACACCCCGATTGGCGATGGCCTCCGCCGCGCCGGCGTCGACAACGAGGTCGCCCTTGGCCCGCCGCTGACCGGCCAGCCAGCGCTTGCGCGCATCGAGCGGCGCAACGTCTGCCGTCAGCAGGGTGCCGCAGCCCTCTCCCCGGGCTAACCGCCCGAGGACATCCGGCGTACGGCCATTGGCGATCACGGTATGCGCGCCGGACAGCGCGGCGAGCCGCGCGGCGGCGAGCTTGGTGACCATGCCACCACGGCCGAGCCGTCCGGCACCGCCGCCGGCCATGGCGTCAAGTGCCGGATCCGCTGCCGCCGCCTGCCGAACCACGGGTGCCTGCGGCTCGAAGCGGGGATCGGATTCGTGCAGACCCTCGCGGTCGGTGAGCAGGACCAGCAAATCCGCCGACAACAGGCTGGTCACCATTCCCGCCAGGGTATCGTTGTCGCCGAGCTTTATCTCCTCGGTCGCCACCGAATCGTTCTCGTTGATGACCGGGACGACGCCCAGATCGAGCAGGGTCGCGAGCGTCGTACGGGCATTGAGGTAGCGCTCGCGGTCCGACAGGTCGTCGTGGGTAAGAAGGACCATCGCGATCCGCCGGTCGTAGCGTCGAAACGCCCGCTCGTACGCCTCGATCAGTCCCGACTGACCCACCGCTGCGGCCGCCTGCAGCTCATGGACCGTCGTCGGTCGGCGATCGAACCCGAGCCGCAGGCACCCTTCCGCCACCGCGCCGCTGGTGACGAGGACGACCCGACTGCCTGACGCGCCAAGCGATGCGATCTGCCTGCACCAGGTATCGAGGGCGGGCTCGTCCAAACCGCGACCGTCCTTGGTCAACAGGGCGCTCCCGACCTTGACCACCCAGGTCCGGGCCTCGGCCAGTACCTTACGGTCCATGTGCGGTTCAGTCCTCATCGACGCTCTCGGACGCCGACTCGCCTTGCGCCCGACCCGTGCCCGACGGCGTGATCGCGTGACGCCGTACATCGTCCGCCAACCGGTCGTTGAGTTCCCGCTCGCGCCGCGCAAATTCGGCGTCGAGCGCAAGCCGCTCTCCGAACCGTCCGACCCAGACCATGGCCGCACCAATCAACTCGTCGAGTCCCGCCCCGGTTACCGCGGATATCCCGAAGCGCCGCCGCTCGGGAAACGCCTCCGCCAGCCCCACCAGCACCTGATCGGACGCCGCGAGATCCATCTTGGTCGCCACCATCCAGACGTCGCGTTGCCGGAAGGCACTGCTGTAGGCATGGAGTTCCTCCTCGATCTGCCGGCAATTGGCCAGCGGATCGGAACCATCCAACGGGGCTGAATCAACGAGGTGCAGCAGTAGTCGGGTTCGGGATAGATGCTTCAGGAACCGGTAACCGAGCCCCGCACCGCCCGATGCGCCGGGAATGAGTCCCGGCACGTCGGCCATCACGAAGCTCGCGTCCTCGCCGACCCGGACGACACCTAGATTGGGTACCAGCGTCGTAAAGGGATAGTCCGCGATCTTGGGCTTCGACGCCGACACCCGGGCAATG
>CAZJRX010000056.1:0-5953 GCA_964548145.1 uncultured Pseudomonadales bacterium
CGGTAACGCTGATCCACCCCTATGTCCGCGTGAATCTCAACGAGTGCACGTCGATCTGGGGTCTGGTCGGTCGGGGTTCGGGCGATCTGACCCTGACCAACGGTGGCGGCGGTGCCGCGATCGATACCGACATCGAGATGACGATGGGTGCAGCCGGCTTCCGCGGCCCGCTCCAGGGCGGGCTCGGCGACTTCGGCCTGGATATCAAGTCCGACGTGTTCCTAGCGAGCATGTCTGCCGATGCGGCGCCGGGCTTGGATTCGGTGGATGCCGAGGCGAGCCGGATACGCTTGGCGCTGGAGGGCAGCAACTCGACGGAGCTTGAGGGCGGCGGGCTCTTCACGCCGGTCTTCGAGGCCGGGCTGCGCTACGACGGCGGCGACGCCGAGACGGGCGCGGGGGTTGAAATCGGCGGTGGCCTGCGCTTCTCCGATGCCAGCCGGCGCGTATCCCTGCAGGTGAACGCGCGGGCACTCCTGGCCCACTCCGAGAGTGAATACGAGGAATGGGGCCTAGGTGCATCGGTGGTCGTCCATCCGAACGCCAGCGGCCAGGGCGTGACCTTCAACCTGCGGTCCGCGTGGGGTGAGGTGGCGAGCGGAGTCGACGCGATGTGGTCGCGCTACGACGCAGCCGCCCTGGTCAACCGGGGCGAACGCGACCTGGCAAGGCGAATCGGCGCCCGCTACGACGCGGAGCTCGGCTACGGCCTGAATGCTCCCGGCGGACGCAATGTGCTTGTGCCCTACGTGGCGGCGGGTGTGTCCGACATCGGCACCCGCGATTACCGGCTGGGCCTCAGGCTTCGCTCCAGCGCGAATATGGACCTCCGATTCGAGGTTGATCGTCGCGAAGGCCTCGGCTTCGAACCGGACCACGGCGTGGTTCTGCGAGGCTGGCTGTTCTGGTAGGCCGGTAGCCGGACGGCGGGTGCCTCACGGCGTCCGCCGTTCCAGCAGCCGCTTTGACAATGGGCGTGCCACGAAGGTGGCGCGCCTTTGTTTTTTCTTTCCGCCGATAGCGGGCCAAACGCCTGACGTCGGCACCGTTCCTTGGGAGTTTCCGACGTGAGTCACCCATTGCACAACGAAATAGAACCGGGCTCGATCGCCGCCCGCGATCTCGACCACATCCTCCACCCGACCACGAATCTCTCGGATCTGCACCGTGACGGCCCCGTGGTCCACGAGCGCGCCAAGGGCGTCTACCTGTGGGACAACCGCGGCAACCAATACATCGAGGGCATGGCGGGACTGTGGTGTACGGCGCTCGGATACGGCGAGGAGGAATTGGCCAGGACGGCGGCCGAGCAGCTACGCAAGCTCTCCTATTCGCAACTGTTCGCGGCGAAGACCCACGAGCCCAGCGTGCTGCTTGCCGAGAAGCTGAAAGAGATGGTGCCGTTCGACGCCGGTCGCGTCTATTTCGGTCTGTCGGGGTCCGATGCCAACGACACCCAGGTCAAGCTCATGTGGTACTACCACAATCTCATCGGTCGGCCGGAACGCAAGAAGATCATTTCCCGGCGTGGTGGTTTCCACGGCGTCACCGTCGCGGCGGGCAGCCTGACCGGTCTGCCGCCGTTCCATCGGCACTTCGATCTGCCGATCCCGAACATCCTGCACACCGACTCGCCGTTCTACTATCGCGAAGCGCGGGAAGGCGAAACCGAAGACGAGTTCACGACGCGGCTTGCGAACAATCTCAACGATCTCATCGAAGCCGAAGGTCCGGAGACCGTTGCCGCGTTCATCGCCGAACCCGTCATGGGCGCCGGCGGCGTGGTCGTGCCCCCGGCGGGCTATTTCGCGAAGATCCAGGCAGTGCTCAAACGGCACCGCGTGTTTTTCATCGATGACGAGGTGGTGTGCGGCTTCGGGCGCACGGGCAATCCTTTCGGGGCCGACACGTTCGGCATCGAACCGACCACCATGAGCCTTGCGAAAGCGCTGTCTTCGGCCTACCTGCCAATCAGCGCGACCGTCATTCCGGAGTTCATGTACGAGCCGTTGATCGAGGGGAGTCGCGAGGTCGGCGTCTTCGGTCATGGGTTCACGTACACCGGACACCCGGTCTGCGCCGCGCTGGCGTTGCGCAACCTGGAGCTGATGGAGGAACGGGAGATATTCCAGCATGCCGCACGCGTCGGCGAGGGCTTCCAGGCTCGCTTGCGATCGTACGAAGATCATCCGCTGGTGGGCAACGTCCGCGGCGTTGGAATGATCGGTGCCATCGAAATGGTGGCCGACAAGGAAACCGGGGCGCAGTTCCCGTCGGAAGCCGGGGTCGGCGCCTATTGTCTGAACCGGGCTCTCGAACACGGCCTGATCCTGCGCAACTTAGGCGATGCGATGGCCTTCTGTCCGCCGCTCATCATCACCGACGACCAGGTCGACGAGCTGTTCGGCAAGTTCGAGAGAGCGCTTTCGGAAACCTTGGACTACGTCAACCGGCTGTAGGCCCCGCGATGCCGGTTTAGTCGCCGGAACTTAGGCGACGGAAGTACTCCGCCACAGCCTTGGAGTCGTAGCCTTCTTCGGGTTCTTCCGCCCGGACAGGCGCCCCGTCCACCTTGCGCAGTGCTATTTCCATCTGGTCGAGATCGGCAAGCGTCAGCCGGTAGAGTCGTTCGCGGTTGGCATCGCTCGCCCCGAGGCCCCGATAGGTTCGTCGCGTCTCGGCAAGGTCGAGGCGCCCCTCGGCGTCTGGCACGTTGCCAGCCAGGTCCCGGGCGGCGTCGGCGATTTGGCGCAACGCCTCGGGGTCGCCGCCGGCGCCGAGAGCCGTCAACTGTCGCCGCAGAGCCCGCACGTCGGCCACGGTGGTTCGCGACCCGGCAGTCCCATCGGCGTTCTCGAAACGCTCCACGGCGTGGGCTAGGCGGTTGCTCAATCGGTCGAGTGCGTCGTGCACTCGCCGTTCGCGACTGGCGACGAACAACGGCCGGCCCATCTCGAAGTAGTCGGCGGCCATGGTGAGTTGGTCGACCACGCGGCTGTCGGTGATGTCGTCCAAGGCTCGGTCGAGTAGTCCGGTGAGGTTGGTGTCCTGGTCGGGCGATTGCGCAAGTCGTTGTCGGAGCATCGACACATCGGCGGCGATTTGCTCCACGTCCTCTCGCATCTGCCGCTTGGTTTCGGCCTCGTCCTCGAAATCGTCGCCGCGATAGGTGTACGCCTTCCCTTGCCGAACGGCTTCGAGCACCTCCCCTCGCAGGGCTTCCAGGCTCTGCAGGATGCGTCGCTGCTCCTCGGCCACGGCGTTCGCCCGTCGCCGGGCGTCGCGTAGTCCGGCGGCCAGGGAGTCGCGTTGATCTCTGCGAATCTGATCCGCTGCCTGGCGCAGTGCGTCCGCGCCTTGCTGGAACGCCTCGGCTGCGGATTGCGAGGCGCGGTCGGCGTTTTCCGGGGCAAGCGACCGTTCGATAGCCTCCCGGGCCCGATCGAGACCATCGAGGGTGCCGCGAATGTCGGGCGGCGGATTGGAATCGGATGGTCTGCCGCCCGCCGACGACCCTCCGGACGGCCGGGCGCCGGCTTGGGCACCGCTCTGCTGGCGACTGGCCGACGCCGACTGCTGGTTCGAGTCGCCGTCGAGCTGCTCGCGCAGACGCTCGAGTTCGCGCTGCAATCGCTCCAGCTGCCAACGCGACAGCGGTGCCTCCGGCCGATCCTCGCGCTCATGGGCCCGGGCCAGTTCCTCGCTCCGTTGTGCAAGCTCCGTAAGGCGCTTCCATTCGGCGTCGTCCATCGCCGGTTCGCTTCCTCCACCGCCCGGCGTCTGCGGCGACTCGTAGCGATTCTGTTCCGGGTCGGTCTCCAGGTCGAACAACTCGGACAGTGATTGGCTCACCGCGTCGCCCGCCGCCCCCGAACTGTTCGAGAGCGATAAGTTGACGTTGCGTAGTCCCGCTTCGGCCGTCAGCAAATGCTGCAGCGCGCGCCGTTCCGGCTGCACGGCGTCGTCGAGCCGATGCTCGGCGAGGATCTCGGCGGCAAACTCCATCTGCGCGGCGGCGCTCGTCAACTCGTTGACGAAAGGTTCCACCTCGTTGCTGTCCGAGAGCCGCCGGCCCCGGGTGCGGGCAACAAGCGTTTCGACCTGCTCCATGAGTGTCCGTTGCAGGACGGCGACCAGGTCAACCTGGTCCTTGAGGTCGCTGCCGGCGCGAGCCCCCGTATCCCGGTCCTGGATCAGGTTCCAGGTCGCGTTGACGATCTCGCGCTGTCGATTGGAAAGTTCCTGCTCGCGTGGGTCGCCGCCACTGCCGCCGCTGCCGCCGCTGTTGGTACCCATGTCGCGGTAGTGCTTGTCGAATGCCCGCACGTCCACGAAGTAGAGTGCGGTCTTGGTCGATTGCCGATGGTCCCGGGCAACGGCATGGACGGCCACGACGTCACCGGGACGGATGGCGCGTTGCTCATCCCCGGCGACGAGATCCTCGAGCAGGATCATGTGGCTCGCCTGGGCCGTTCTGTCCACCCGGGTCTGCCCGGCATCGACGCTCGTCCAGTCGGCGCCGTTGACGGCGTAGCGCAGGGTCAATGCCTCGATGCCGAAGTCGTCCTTGGCACTGAACCGCAGCGCGACTTCCTCGATCGCGGAGGCCGAGGTGTCCCTGCCGGGGAACGTGAATTCGACGTCGGGAGGTTGGTCGTGTACGAGGTCGATCAGGTATTCGTCGCTGATCCGAACCACCTCGCCGCGATGCCGGACGGCGACGTGCCACGTCCCGGGCGCATCGATGGTGAACCTGCCGGCGCCGTCGTCGAGGTCGTGCACTTGGTCGTTGACCACGAAGTGGGCATCGTCGAGCGGCCGATTGGCCTGGATCGCGATGCCAACGCGAGTTCCCTCGACGCCGGCCACATCGCCGTGATCCTGCGTGGTTGGCGCGAGCCGGGTCCATTCGGGGTAGTCGAGGGCAAGCTCGATGTCTTCGACCACCGGTAGATCGGCAACCTCGATGCGGAAACGATCGGAGTGCATTCGGTCGTCGCCGCTCGCGTCTCCGGCACTGACGTAGTACTCCACGGCTTCGTTGACGGCGACCAGCACGAAATCGTGGGCGCCGTCCTGCGATCCGGGCACCATGACGGCTCGTTCCCAGGATCCGAAGCCGGCGAACGAGGCGTTGATCGTGAGGGTGTCGGCGGCGAAGCCATGTGCCCTCGCGCGCACCAGGACGTCCGTTCCCCGTGGCACGACGGCATCGCCGGGTTCGACGATGAGCTTCGGTCGCGTGTCGGCGAGGAGGCTGCCCGTCCAGAGCCGTTCCGCCGGCAACCGCCAACTCGCCGGGGCGACGCCATAGGCCACGTAGAGTGCCAACACCGCAGCCGTGAGGATCGCCAGCGGCGGCAGCAACAACCAGGTCGGTGCCGCGCGCCGAGGCGGGTGCGCCTTGGCGACATCGAGGGCATGTTCCGCCAGACGGGGTAGCAATGCGGGGCGCTTTTGTCGTCGCGAGGCATCGAACCAGGTAATGAGGCGCCCGTCGAAGGCGGGGATGCGGCGTTCGACGCGGTGCGCCGTGCGGCGAGCGCCTGTCCGACGGACCACGCAGGCGACGATCGTGACGATGCCGATCGCGTAGAGCAGGACGCGTCCGGCCACCATCCAGCCTTCCGACGGTACCAGGTAGGCAGCCGTTGCAGCGAGCGAGATCGTCAATACGGCAAGCACCGCGATACCCGCCACGGCGATCCGAAACCGAGCGATCAAGGCGAGCCGCCCACGGCAGCGCTTGAGGTACCGACCCATCGCGGTGTTGGCGGGGGTGGTGTCGGCGCTCGTCATGCCGTTGCTCCCGAACGCCGGAAGGGGAAGTCGATTCGTCCGACGTTGGCGGCCAGGGCTTCGACGAGGAACAGAACGGCGGCGAGGGCCAGGAGCCACGGTGCCAGTGATTGCCAACGCGGGTCGCTGTCGCCGCTCGCACCCGCCGTTTGAG
>CAZJRX010000056.1:5963-9413 GCA_964548145.1 uncultured Pseudomonadales bacterium
CCTAGTTTCACCGCTCGCCGCCTCGGTCGCCGCCTGCCAACGCACCAGGAGGTCGTCGGGTACGCGCCTCAAATCCGATTCCCGTGGATCGACGTTGACGGCCAGTGGGGTCTCGCGCCCGGGCGAGCGGACGGTGAAGAACCCCGGCCGGGGGATGCGTACCACGGGCCGTGCCGAGGTGTTGCCGAGGGCAAGCACCCGCTCGCCGTCGGCATCGAAGATCTGCGCGGAACTCGCGGGCACGGCGATCGGCCCTCCCGCCGTCGCGACGAGTGGCAGGTTTTGCGCAAGGTAGTCCACCGCACTTCGCACGAAGCCGACGAACGCGGGCCGGAGAACCAGCGTACTCCACTCGCGATCAAGCGCGGTTAGCAGGATGAGTAGACGCCCCTTGCCGATGCGTTTCTCGACCACGAAAGGTGCATCGTCCTCGGCGGCGTGTCCGGTCGCCTCCGCCGGCATCAGTGCGAGAATCGTCTCGCCCGGCCGCGTGGGCAAGGAAAGCGATCGTTCGACCACCACGCCCTGAAAGGACGTTCGGGCGAGCGGGTGTTCGGCATCGACCGCGACCACGCTTCGGTACCCGCCGGCTATGCGCCCGGACAACGCCTCGCCGCCGAACGGTGTCAGCCCTGCCCGCTGCAGTCGGGGACCGGCGATCAAGAGGGCGCCGCCGCCCTCGTTCAGGTGACGTTCGAGGCGGCGGCGCAGGGGTGTGGCTATCTCGCCGGGGTCGACGATCACGGCGGCATCCACCGACCGGGGCCAGTCGTTGGCATCCTCGACCCGGACAGGTTCGCCGATGCCGTTGGCCTTGAGCGCCGCGGCGAGGAACGTGAGCGCATTGGCATCGCCTTTGCCGGGGAGGACGGCGACGGTGGTGTCGTCCCGCGGCGGTCGGATCAGGCGAAACGCGTCGTCGTCGACAAGGGCATCGCCCGGGGCGAGAGCCACTTCGAACAGCGCCGCTCGGGATCCGGGTGCGGGAACATCGAAACGGGCGATGGTCGGTGCATCCGAGGCGGCGAGTATCGCCCGACGCGCCAGCTCGTTGCCGTCGCGTCGCAAGACCACGTCTAGATCCCTGTTTTCGCCGTGACCGGTGATCACCGCCTCCAGTTGGTTGTCGCGGATGGTTGCCGTTTCGACCGTCCAATTGGCTGCCGCGTCGCCGACGCGATGCAACACGCAGGGCCATTTCATTCCCTCGACAAGGGCGTTGAACCGGGTCGGCAGGGCACTGGCCTGGAAGTCGGATACCAGGTGGACGACCCAGTCGCGTTCCTGCTGCGGCAACGAGGCGATGAGTCCGTCGAGTCTCGCGGGCAATCCCTCGAAGTCGAGTCGTGCGAAGCCGGGCTTCGCCGCTCGGATGTCGTCGATAAGCGTCAGACGGTCGGTGCCCAACACGATGTGTGCCCGGTCGGCGCCCTCGACGAGGTCGCTCGCGGTGGCGATGGCTTGCCGCCAGGCATCGTCCCGCCGCATCGACAACGAACCGTCGACGACCACGATCCGTGCCGGGTCCCGGGCCTCGGAATCCTCGAGACTCGCCAGTTCGAGCACGGGCTCGGCGAACGCCAACGCAAGGACCGCAAGTGCCGCCAGGCGAATCGCCAGCAGTACCTTGTGCGCGAGCGCGCGTCGCCGCCGAATCGGCTCGTCGGTTTCACGCATCAGCATGAGCGAACTCACGTCGCGCTCCGCCGGTTCGCGCTGGCTCATCCGGTGTAGCCACAGCGGCACGGCCAGCGCGGCCAGACCGGCGAGGAACGCAGCGGCAACCAAGCTCACGGACGGCGCGCCCGAAACCGGAGATACCCGGCGAGCGCCCGGTCGAGGGGTTCGTCGGCGTTGAGCCTGACATAGTCGGCCCCCACCGCCCCGGCTTCCCGGCGTAGCGCTTGCTCATGCGCGGCAAGTCGTTGCGGATAGCGGCTCGCCAGGTCGTTGGCATCGACCTCGATGACGTTGCCCGTCTCGACATCCCGCAACGTCGCATGGCCGTCTGCGAGTTCGTCGGATATGCGGCCGCGTAGGCCGTCGCGAAGCCGACGCAGTCGCTGGGCGGTGGGGGATGGGGCCGATGCCGTCCCGAAGGGCGGGCTCGTCGGCGCGGGCACGCGCCGGGAGCGGGGCACTCGCTCGGCTTCATCGAGCACGTGGAAGACGATCAGATCGTGGCCCCGGGCGCCGAGGATGCGGAGCGAACGGCCGAAGTCGGCCGGGTCGCAGTAGAAGTCCGAGATGGCGGCGATGACGCCGCGCTTTCTGAAACGGCTTGCCGCCTGGGTGAACGCCTCTCGCCAGTCGGAACCGCCGGCGGGCGCCAGCTCGTCCAGGCGATGGTAGATGGCGTGGAGGTTTCCCCGACCGGCTCGTGGCGGGACATACGCGCGGGCGTGTTGGTCGAAAACGAGAAGCCCGACGGCATCGTGCTGTCGGGCGGCAAGGAGCGCGAGGGCCGCAGCGAGGTAGGCAGCGTAGCGGAGCTTGGTGGGCGCTTCGGTTCGGGGGGCGCCGAATGCGCCCATGGACGCGCTGCCGTCGAGGAGCACCATGAGGCGGGTATTGGTCTCGCCTTCGAAGAGCTTCAGGAGTGGCCGGTCGGTGCGGGCATAGGCGTTCCAGTCGACGAAACGCGGATCGTCCCCGGGAACGTAGTCGCGGTATTCCGCGAATTCCTGGCTGAAGCCGGGCTTGTCGGTGTAGTGGGCACCGTGCAGCACGCCGTCGACGACCGATCGCGCCACGAGTTCCAGCGAACCAAGTTGGGCGAGGACCGCTGGCGGAATCATCCGCGTCGTTCCCGGTCCGGCGTTGGCCGAGGTCGCCGTGGCAACGCCCGTCGCGGTGGCGTCGCTCATGCGGCGGCATTCGCCTCGGCAGAGTCGCTACCCTTCGGGTCAGCGGCGTCGAATGCCCTCGTGCCGGGTGCCGGCACCTGTCGTGTCAGGTCGCCGATGACATCGTCGACCGCTACCCCGTCGGACTCCGCCAGGTAGTTCGCCTGCAGGCGGTGGCGGAGAACGGGCGGCGCCAATGCCTGGATGTCGCGAGCGGTGACATGGTAGCGACCGGCGAGCAGCGCCCGTGCCCGGGCCCCGAGGCAGAGGTAGATCGCGGCGCGCACGCTGGCCCCGTAGCGCAGGTACTTGTCCACCGACTCGGGTGCGTTCCCGGCGCCCGGTCGGGTGGCACGGACGAGGTTGACGGCATAGCGGGTGACATCGTGGGAGACCGGCACTTCCCGGACCAGGCGCTGGTAGTCGAGAATCGCCTTGGCATCCGTACGGGCGGACACTACCTCGTCGACGGTACCGAGCACGTTGCGCTCGACGACGGCGACCTCCTCGTTGGCATCGAGGTAGTCCAGCACGACGTTGAACACGAAGCGGTCGAGCTGCGCCTCGGGCAATGGATAGGTGCCTTCCAGTTCGATGGGGTTCT
>CAZJRX010000056.1:9459-15676 GCA_964548145.1 uncultured Pseudomonadales bacterium
GATGTCCGTGCCGGTAACGTCGGTGGGCATCAGGTCGGGCGTGAACTGGATGCGCTTGAAATCGAGACCCAAGGCCTGGGCCAGGGTACGCACCATGAGTGTCTTGGCGGTGCCGGGCAAGCCGGTGATCAGGCAATGGCCGCCGACGAGCACGGAGATCAGCAACTGCTCGATGATTCCCTCCTGGCCGACGACGATGCGGCCGAGGGCGTCGCGGATGGCCGACATCGTGCTGTGGAAGTGGACCACGACCTCCTCGGGCGGTGCGTAGGTGGTGGCTGCGTCGTCGGTCTGCGGTTCGGTCATCGATTGATCTCGAGCAATAGGGTCAGGGCATCCTCGAAACGCGGCGCGATCTCCAGTGCCAGGAGCACATGGCGGCGCGCGTTGGCGGCCTCGTCCAGCCTATGGTACGCCCGCGCGAGGCGGTAGTGGGCGTCGGCGACGTCGTGGGGTCCGAGGGATGCCGCCGCCAGGTACTCGCGCAGGGCCTCGCGGGGCTCGCCCGCGGCCAGCAGGTCGTCGCCCAAGCGTGTTCGAACCTCCAGGGCGAGCGGCGCGGTCAGCGCGAGCGACCGCCGGACGTCCAACGCATCGTCATGTCGTGCCGCGGTCTCCAACTTCGCCGCCAGTCGATCCAGCGCTTGCGGCGACCGGCCGCCGGCACGCCAGTAGTTCATCAGTGCCTCGATGACCGCCGTCCCGTTGCCCTGACGCTCCTCGGCCTGGGCCAACAACCGGTAGGGGTTTGGTTCGACGACGGCGTTGGGATAGCTGGCGATGGCGCGTCGGGCCGCTTGCGCAGCGAGGCGCCAGTCGGCCTTGGACGCGGCGACGGCCAGATCCTCCATGGCGGACTCGTACGCGGCGGGGTCGATGCCGACAAAGCGGTCGTCGAGGTAGCTCGCGAAGGCTTCGTCGAGGGCCGAGTGGGAGACGTCGAGCGCTGCTTCAAGGGCCGCGACCGTGTCCTTGCCGTCCCGGTAGGCGTTGAGAATCCGTGACAGGGCGGCTTGGCCGTAGGCATGGGCGATGAACTCGCAGACGAGTCCCGCCTGGTTGTACGAGACCATGATCTGGCCCGGGTAGGTCGGGCGGATGAATCCTTCATCGAGTACGGCGACCCCGAGCAATTCGCCTTCGCGGTGCGCCTCGATGACGCCAATGGGCATGGCGCGGTGCCGACCGGCACCCTTGTCCGCATCGATGCCGCGAAACCGGCTGGGGCCGGTGCGCCATTCCTCGAACACGGAGACGCCTTCGCTGAACCACCGCGAGACGAGATTGTCGGTGGCGCCGAGGGTGATCACGTGCGCCACTTCGTGCCAAAGCGCACTTGCCCAGTCGAAGCCCTCGTCGATGCTTCGCGCGGATGGGCTGTCCATGAGTACGACATCGCCGAAGGCGACGCCCAGCACGCCGATGCCCGGCAGGCCGGAGGTGCGCACGGCGAAGTCCTGGTGCCGAGGGTAGAGTTCGACCACGACGGGATAGTCGGGGAGGTACCCGTAGCGCTCGCCGACGGTGGCCACCGCATCCGCCACCAGGTCTCGGACGTAGCCGGTGAGAGCTCCCGATTCCTTGGGGTGGATGCGCAGAATGACGTCGTCTTCGACGACCGTACCCCAGCCGTCCAGACTGTCGAGAAGGCGTAGGGTGTTCACGACTTCGACGTTGTAGGGGTCGCCATCGTGCGCCTTGGCGAGGCTTCGGCGGCCTTCGTCGAAGCGGTTGACGCGCAACAGGTTGATGCCGAGCGTGGCGTGGGCGCTCCACAGGTCGGGGTCGATCTCGACGGCGCGCTCCAACTGCGCGATGGCTTCCCGGTAGCGTCGGGTGATGATGTAGAAGTGGGCGACGGTCTCGAAAAGCTCGCCGAAGCCGGGATGGATCGCGAGTGCCTTGGCCTCCCAGCCACTCGGTATCGAGCCCAGCAGGTGGTCGCGGGCGGCGGCGAGCGCCATCGCCTCCAGCCGGAGCAGCACGTTGTCGGTCGACAACGGCGATCGCAGCAACGCCTCGGCCGTTTCGGTATCGCCGACCTCGAGGGCGAGCCGCGCCGCCAGCAGTTTCGCGGCATCGTTGTCCGGGTCCGTCGTGAGGACATCGTTGACGATCCGCTTGGCGCGGCCTTCGAAGCGATCCAGGGCGACGCGTGCCAGACCCAGCTTGGCAGCGGCGTTGCCGGCGTCGAGGCCGAGGGCCTCGGCGAACAGCGCCTCGGCGTCGGCGACCTGGTAGGTGGCGAGGAACAACTCGCCCCAGCGCACGCGTACGGCGGCATCGTCCGGGGACGCGGCGACGGCGGCGCGGAACAGGGAATTGGCCAATTGGATGTCGCCGAGCGCCCACGCCGCGTCGGCCCGCAACGCGGCGGACGGGTTCGAGAGATGCTCGCGGAAACAGGCACGACCGCTGTCGCCATCGCTAATCTCGAGTTCGCGGCATTGCGCGAGTGGATCCGCAGCGGCCCCGGCGGCGAGGGTCAGGATCAGCGCGAGGCAGGGTCCGCGGGTCACTGTCCGGCATCCTCCCGGAAAGGCGGGACGATCTCGGGCTTCGGCACGGCGTCCCGCTTCGCCGTCAACTCTCGATCGACCTCGGCGAGATCGAGGAGCAGATCCTGGAGCTTCGCGAAATAGTCGTCGTCGGTGAGTGCGCGACGGTCGGCCTTGAGCGCGTCGATGGCGGCGGTGAGTTCGTCGACACGGTTGACCAGGTGGACGAGTTCCGGCGCCACCGGCGCCCGGAGCGCCGTGCGAGCGAGGATGAACGGCTCGGCGTCGCCTTCGAGTCGCGGGTGTTCCGTGGCGATGCGTTGCTGCTCCTCGTAGTAGGCCGCCACGGCGTGCTCGGCGAACCGAAACGCCTCGTCGGCGGAAATCCGTCGATCCTTGTCGATGTCGGCCGAGGGGGCTTCGAGGGCCTTCGCCCAGAACCCACCGAACAGGCTGGCATTGCGCTCCCGGCCGTGGCGGGTGGCGGTGACGACGGCGCGTCCTTCGTGCGCCAGCGGTTCCTGCGCGGCGCCGCTGGCACTGGTTGCGATCACGGCGAGTTGGCGCTTCGCGGTCACGTCCTTCAGCCAGCCGGCCAAGTCCGCCGCCGTTGGATCGGGGCCAGGGATGTTGAACCGGTAGTGTTCGCCGTCGAACGTGCCGTGGCCGATCAACTGCACGACGACCCGGTCGGATTCGTTGGCGTCCCGGGCCAGTGCGGCGATGGCATCGCGGATACCCCCCCAACTGACTGCGTCCCCCGTGAGCAGCGTCACGGATGCCCCGGCGGCCTCGGCGTGGCGGGCGCTGGCGTCGCCTTGTTCGGCGAATGCGCGGGCGTATTCGTCTTCGCCGCCGAGGCCGGTGACGACGAGCACTCGAACCTCCCCACCTCCCTCGCCACTCCCGATGGCTTCTTCCGCCTCGGCAGCGTGACCACCGGCGATGGCCACGACGGTCACGAGTGCCGCAAGCCAATGGAAGTTCCCACCCCGGGGACCGGGGTGCCGGCGGGCATGGAACAACGGTCGTAGGGGACGGGTTTGTGCCGTCCCGTGGTCGTGAAACCGCACACGGTCAGGCGGGCGACGACGAGCGTGGCACCTACGATTTTGTCGTGTTATTTCAATGGCTTGAGGGCTTGTTCCGTGGAATGCGCTATGCATGGCGAGAATCCCGACGCGATTCGAGCTCGGACTGTGCAGGCGGTCGAGTGTCCCGATTCCCTTGACGCACGGCAAGTGCGCGCCGCACCGGGCACCACGGGCACCGCCCGCCGAACGTGCGCACGTGGCTCAAATGCCGCCCCAGTATCGCCGCAACGACCACTCGGTGCATTTCAGCAACAACAGCAGCAGGAACAGAAACGGCGCGTTCCAGAGGGGCAGTTGCTGCCGCTCATGGATGCCGGCGCTGCTGAAGGCCAGCGCGTCGGCCAGGTCCGAGAGATCATCCGGACGCCAGTAGCGCCCGCCGGTGGCTTCGGCAAGCCGCCGCAGCAGGGGTTCGTTCAGGGTCGCCCCGAACTGCTCCGGATTGGTTTCGCCGACCCGGGCAAGGGCGGCCAACGAGTCCGAACGACCGTCTTGCGTTAAGGCGGTGCCCGCGAGACTGGCCAGTTCCACACGGTAGATGCCCGACTTGGCGGCGGTGATGGTATCGCCGAAGGTGGACTCACCGGCCTTGCGTGGCAGCGCGACATCGAATGACTCGCCGTCGGGAGCGGTCACCCGGGCGGTGATCTCGGTCTCGGTCAATGGTTCGTAGCGCGGGTTCTTGAGCGCTACCTGGACGTGCAGGTTGTCGCCGTCGGCCGCCAACGATAGCCGTCGGCGGGGTTGGGCGGCACCGGCAAAATGGCGGATCAGGTGGCGCCAGAACAGCGAGTGCCGCGTGTCTTCGGGCGGTGTACGCATCCGCCAGCGCCAGGTGGACGCCGTCGCCAGCACGGCGGTTCGCCCAAAGCCGTAGGGTTGGGTGACGAGGAGGGGTTTGGCGGCGCTGCCCCGAACGACGACATCGGCACCCCGGCTTTCGACCATGCCCGATGCTTCAAGGATGACCGTCGCCGCTGCTTTCGGTGTCCCGAGGGGCTGGTAGCCGGCGAGCATTGGCAATGTCTCCCAGCTCCGCTCGCGTGTGCCTGCACCGCCGATGTCGGTAAGCACCGAGCGGATGCCGGCATCGGTGGGTTGGGCGGCGTAGCTGCCCGGCGAATACGACGGCGACTCGCCCGGTCGCGCGAGTGTTACCGGCAACGCCTGCGCCAACGGCTTCACGTCCCAACCGCCATTGTCCAGCGCGTGTCGCCCTGCCAGGGCCAGCAGTCCGCCGCCGCGCTCGGCGACGAAACGGGTCAGCCAGTCGTGCTGCTCGTCGTTGAGGGACGTCGCGGGCAGGCTGCCGATGATGACCATGTCGTAGCGGTAGAGGGCTTCGAGGGATTTCGGGAACCCGTCGGCCAACTCGTCGGGATCGGCGGTTCCCTGGCGGTAGGTCTTACGCGGCGTCGTGCGCAACCAGGTGACGAGTTCGATGTCGTCGTCCTCGGCGGCTGCCCGGCGGATGAATTTGAACTCCCAACGCGGTTCTCCCTCGAGATACAGCACCCGGTGCCGGTCCCGGTCGATATCGAGTAGGGCGGATTGGCGGTTGTTGCCCGGCAGCGGGTCGGCCGACGGTGCTTCCAGCTCGAAGGTCAATTCCTTGAGTCCGCTGGCGCCCACCGGGAAGGCGATGTCCTTGGTGAGTGTCGGTGAGGACGTGTCGAGGGCAATCGACTCCGTGGCGAGGACCGACTCGCCTTCCAGGACGCGTACCCGGACGTCGCCGCTGTTCGCCGGCGACGGTGTGTGACGTATCACGAGACGTGCCGTCACCTGGGTGTCGGGGCTGACGCGGGACGGCAGTTGCAGAGCGGCCAGTTCCACGTCGCCCGGTATGCCGGCCGGGCCGATGCCCACGGGGTGCACGGGGATGCCAGTTGCTGACACAGCGTCCCAACTGACGTCGCCACCGTTGTGGGCGCCGTCGGTCAGCACGATGACGGCGGCCAGCGCGCCTTGATCGAAGTGGGTCGCCAGGTCGGTCAGCGACTCCGCGAGGCGAGAACGGTTGCCCTCGGCACGCAGTTCCGTCAGGGCGTCGGTTCTCGCCAATCCATCGCTGAACCGGAACAGGGCCACCGTCGAACCCCCGCTCGCCGCTGGGATCTCCTCGCCGATCAAACGTTTGGCGACGTCCATGCGGGTCTCGCCGGTCGTGTCCCGGGGTTCGGCCGGCAGCGCCATGCTCGCGGAAGCGTCCACGAGTACCGCAACGGTGTTCACGCCCGCTGCCAGGCGGGTCACTTCCAGTACCGGCTCGGCGAGGAGCGTCAGCAACACACCCACGGCGGCGATCTGCAGCCCGTGGACGGTGATCCGGCGTAGCACCGAGAAGCGGGCCACGCGGCGGCCGAAGACGATGCCGAGAGCCAGCAGTACGGCGGCGGCCCCCCACCACAGGATCCCGAAGTCACCCGCGAAGGCCAGTTCGCCCTGCGCGAAGGCCTGGCGCGGATACTTGAACAGCCACTCGAACCACATGCGGGCTAGTGAGACATCGCGTAGGCGATCACGTTGATGCCGATGCGGTAGGACTTGGTGGAGAAGTTCTCGAAATACCACTCGCCGTAGGACTCGCGCTCCCAGCCGTCGGCGATGTCGGTGTTGTGGGTG
>CAZJRX010000057.1:0-2113 GCA_964548145.1 uncultured Pseudomonadales bacterium
CGTTCTTTAGCTTGCTGAACCAGCCTTCATCCACAAGACGCTTCAGCCGGGTTTCGCGGGTTTTCGGGGAACCGGTCCGCATCGTGCTGCAGGCATCGCCGACGTTTAGCGGATCCAAGTGCCAGTAGCGAACGAGCGCAACGACAAACAGATACCAGTACTCTTGGGAGAAGAACGAGCGCCCGAAATCCTCGCGCCAGACCTGCCCGTAGTCCTCCATGGCCTGCATCCAGAGACAAAGTGAAGCTCTGTCGAACTGCATCCGGTCAACCTCGCGCAGTCGTTCAACAGGGTGTTCTTGCGTTGCGCTCTGCACGGCGTGCGACCGTCCTAACGTGGCACCACTCCGGTCGCCCGGCCAATGCGACCACGGACGACCCGTCGTACCAATGATGATGTGAAATGGCGCCTAGCGCCATAGGGACATCGGTCGGGGACGTCGTACAACGCTGTCGACCGTCAACCTACGGAGCGTCGATCTCGTACCCGTTCATCGTGACAACGCATTTTCCGACCACGTTCCGGTTCTCGAGCATCCGCATCGCGTCCGCGGCACGCTCCAGTGGGAATCCCGCGCAGACGTAGGGGTCGATGGCACCGCCCTGGGCGAGTTCCCAAAGCGCCTCCTGGTTTCGGCGTCCAAGTGGCGGATCGCGCCTGCCGATCTCACCCGCCCGGACACCGATCACCGAGATGCTCTTGATGAGGATCAGGTTCACCGGCGCCGTGGGCCATTGACCGCTGGTGAAGCCGATGGTGAGAATTCGACCACGCCAGTTCACGCAGCGCATGGACTCGTCGAAGACGCTGCCGCCAACCGGATCGTAGATCACGTCGGCACCACCGCTGCCCGTGATCGCCTTGACCTTGTCGCGAAAGCCGCCCAGCGAGCCGTCCGGCAGCGTGTAGTTGATCACCGCATCGGCACCCCGGGACTTGACCACGGCGAGCTTGTCGTCGCGGCCGCCGGTGCCGATGACGTGGGCGCCAAAGTGCTTGCCGAGATCGACGGCCGCCATGCCCACGCCGCCGGTCGCGCCGTGGACGAGCAACCACTCCCCGGGTTCGAGTTCACCCCGCACCTTGAGCGCAACGTAGGCCGTCATGTACGCCGTGCCATACGACGCCGCCTTCTCGTAGTTCATCTTGCCGGGAATCCGCTTCAGCCCCGCCGCCGGGACGTTGACGGCCTCGGCGAACCCACCGGCCCGGGCGCCGAAGCACACGGCATCGCCTTCCTTCCAGCCCGTCACGTCCGGGCCGATCACCGCGATGTCACCGGAGGCCTCGCCGCCCGGCGCGAACGGCAACGGCGGCTTGTGCTGGTACTTGCCCTGGATCATCAGGAGATCGGGGAAGTTGACGGCGCACGCCTTGAGGCGAACCTGGACCTCCCCCGGACCGGGATCGGGAAGGTCCACTTCGTCGAGGCTTACGCTGCCGATGTCCTCGTTGATGGCATGGCAGCGAACGGCGCGTATCAGCGTCACCCGGAACTCAGCAATCCCCAGGCACCAACGATGATCGTAGCAAGGATACCGAAGATCCAGATTAAGCAGCGAAAAAAGAAACGGCGACTCTCCGTAACCTGATTGGCTAGCCGAGCATTCAGATCGTCGCGACTCGCGTCAAGGCTCTCACAAGCATTACGGAGGTCACGAAACACGTTCATGTAATCAGTGACGTTTTCTAGCGCAGACGACTTGTCTGACCTCTGGCGGACCAGAACATCCTGCGCCTTTCGGGCGGACAAGAGGATTTGGGGATAGTTGGGCACACGATCACCAACTTCGATGTCTTTGAAGTCGTGACGGAACTGCGCAATAACATCAAGAGCAGTCGCTATACCCGCTTCACCGGATTCGTACATTGCCCTCTCGCAATGCGAAAAGGCGCGCCGAAGTTGCTCGGCATCAACAATCGATCCTTCATCATCAAGGGACTGAAGGAGGTGGTGGCCCATATAGCGCAGCTCGTTGTGCGCGGGGATTACCGCTTGCCTTCGAAACTCCGCGACCTCCCTGGCAAAACTATCGGCCGACCCATAGAGCTTCCGTAGTTGACCGATTCCATCCGTTCCGTCACCCGCTGCCAAAATCGTAGACCTTGGCGC
>CAZJRX010000057.1:2123-15596 GCA_964548145.1 uncultured Pseudomonadales bacterium
GTACTCACCACGTTGCAGGCGGATATTCCCCCGAGAGTGGGCCGCAACAATCTTCCTTTCACGTGTTTCTTGAGACGAAGCTTCCTCACTTGAGGAACCGACGGTTGGACGGCGCATTGCGAGCCGCCAGCGTTTAGCGATGTCCATCATTCTCTGCTCCTCCGTCGCGACAGTTAGATGAGAGATGCGACACACCATATAACTCGCTGTTTCCAAGGGGAATAGCGCGAAGTGTAGACGAGTGGTGTTTCAATAGCGAGCCACATCAACGCGAATCTTGTCCCCCTTGCGAATCGCGGCCTACGACGGACCGCAACGACCGGGCTACGCGATTCGGGCCACGGCCCGTTTCGTCAGCACGCCGACCAAATGTCCTCGGAACTCCGCGGAGGCGTGGATATCCGCGTTGAACTCGCTGTGGTCGACCCCTACTCCGTCCACGGCACCCGGCGAGAAGTCCGCCGCCAAGGCTTCCTCCAGCGCCGTGGCCCGGAAGGCACACGCGCCGGCACCGGTGACACCGACGCAGATGCAATCGCCGCAACGCGCGACCATTACGCCCACCACGGCGTAGCGGGACGCCGGGTTGGGGAATTTCTCGTAGGCGGCGGCATCGGGGACGCAGAAGTCCACCGAGGTCACGATCTCGCCGTCCTGCAACGCCGTCTCGAACAAGCCGGTGAAGTAGTCGCTGCCTGGGATGGACCGACTGGTGGTGTGCACCGTCGCACCGAGCGCGACCACCGCCGCCGGGTAGTCCGCCGCCGGGTCGCTGTTGGCGAGGGAACCACCGATGGTGCCGCGGTTGCGGACATGGGCATCGCCAATGCGCCCCGCCAAATCGGCCAGTGCCGGGATCGCATCGCTGGCCGCCACTTCTGCATGCCGGGTCATGCCGCCCACCGAGACAGTACCGTCGTTCACCGAGACGCCGGACAAGCCGGGTATCCCGGCTAGGTCGATGACATCGCTCGGGCTCGCGAGGCGTTGCTTCAAGGTCGGTATCAACGTCATGCCGCCGGACAGGTAGACGCCGTCCTCGGCACCCGCCATGAGGCTCGCAGCCTCATCCAATGTCGAAGGTCTGTGATAGTTGAACTGGTACATCTCTATTCCCCCCCATTCGGCGCCTTCGGCGCTTGGCCGCGGGCGCTTGCAGCCCGCCAAACGGTCTCGGGTGTCGCCGGCATCGGTACGCTGGCGACGCCCAACGCGTCCGTCACGGCATTCATGACCGCGGCGGTCGAGCCGATGGCGCCTGCTTCACCGCAGCCCTTCACCCCGAGCGGGTTGTGGGTACAGGGCGTCACCGTGGTGTCCACCGTGAAGCTCGGCAGATCGTCAGCCCGGGGCATGGTGTAGTCCATGTAGGAGCCCGAGACCAGTTGCCCGGAATCGTCGTAGACGCCGTGTTCGAGCAGCGCCTGGCCGATGCCCTGGGCGAGTCCGCCGTGGACCTGGCCTTCGACGATCATCGGGTTGACCACGTTGCCGAAGTCGTCCACTGCCACGAATTTCGTGATTTCGACAACTCCCGTGTCGGGGTCGACCTCGACTTCGCAGATGTGCGCGCCTGCGGGGTAGGTGAAGTTCGGCGGGTCGTAGAACGCCTTCTCCGAAAGCCCCGGTTCTAGTTCCTCCAAGGGGAAGTTCTGCGGCACGTAGGCGGAGAACGCCACTTCCGGGAACGTGATGGACTGGTTGGAGTCGACGACGGTGAACGTCCCGTCGGCAAACGCCATCTGCTCCTCTTCGGCCTCGAGCATGTGCGCGGCGATCTTCTTGCCCTTGGCGATGATCTTGTCGGTCGCCTTGATGATGGCCGAGCCACCCACCGCCAGCGATCGCGAGCCGTAGGTGCCGAGGGCGTAGTCGGATCGACCGGTGTCGCCGTGCAGCACGGTGACGTTCTCGAACGGCACGCCGAGCTTGTCGGAGATGATCTGGGCGAAAGTCGTCTCGTGGCTCTGGCCATGGCTGTGCGAGCCCGTGACCACCGTCACCGAGCCGGTCACGTCCACCCGGACTTCCCCGACTTCGAACAACCCCACGCCCGCACCGAGGGAGATCGCCACCTGCGATGGGGCGAGACCGCACGCTTCGATGTAGCAGGAGAAGCCGATGCCGCGCTTCTTGCCGTCCGCTTCGGACGCCGCCCGCCGGATGGCGAAGCCTGGGTAGTCGATGTGCTGAAGCGCCCTGTCGAGGCTCGCCTCGTAGTTCCCGGTGTCGTAGGTGAGTGCCACCGGCGTGTCGTACGGGAAGTCGCCCGGTTGGATGAAGTTCCGGCGGCGGATTTCCGCCGGATCCATGCCCATCTCCCGGGCCGCCGTCTCCACGCAGCGTTCGACGACGTAGGTCGCCTCGGGCCGGCCGGCGCCGCGGTAGGCGTCCACCGGGGCGGTATTGGTGTAGAGCGACTGTACTTCGACGTAGATCGCCGGCGTCGTGTATTGCCCGGCCATCAATGTGCCGTAAAGATACGTCGGCACCGACGAGGCGAAGGTCGAGAGATAGGCACCCATGTTGGCCTTGGTCTTGACCCTTAAGCCGAGGAACTTGCCGTTCTCGTCCAGTGCAAGCTGCGCGGTCGTCACGTGGTCGCGCCCGTGTGCGTCCGCGAGGAACGATTCGGATCGTTCGGCTCGCCACTTGACCGGCCGGCGGATCTTGCCGGCAGCCCAGATGACCGCGGTCTCCTCCGCGTAGACGAAGATCTTGGAGCCGAAGCCGCCGCCGACGTCCGGCGAGATGACACGCAGCCGCGCTTCCGGGGCGACGTTGACGAACGCTGCCAGGACCAACCGCTCCAAGTGCGGGTTCTGGGACGTCGTGTGCAGCGTGTAGGTGCCCGCCGCCGCGTCGTACTCGCCGAGCGCTGCGCGCGGTTCGATGGCGTTGGGGATCAGGCGGTTGTTGACGATGTCCACCGTGGTCACGTGGTGGGCGTTGACGAAGGCGGCATCGGTCTTCGCCTTGTCGCCGAGTTCCCAGTCGTAGGCCTGGTTGTTCGGAACCGATTCGTGGATCTGATCCGCCGAGGCCGCCGTCGACAAGTCCACGACTGCCGGAAGCTCCTCGAAGTCCGCTGCCACGGCTTCCGCGCCGTTCTTGGCCGCTTCCAGGGTCTCGCCGATCACGACCGCGTACGGTTCGCCGACGTAGTTGACGCTGGACACGGCGAGCGGCGGATGCGGCGGCTGGATCATGTCCGAGCCGTCCTTCGACTTCACCATCCAGCCGCAGGGCAGGTCGCCGATCTCGTCGGCGGCGAGATCGGCCCCGGTGAATACCGCCACCACGGCTTCCGAGGCCGCTGCCGCCGCCGTGTCGATGCTGTTGATCTTGGCGCGGGCGTAGGGCGAGCGAACGAATACCGCGTAGGTCTGCCCGGCGGCGTTGATGTCGTCCGTGTAGTTGCCGGCGCCGGTGATGAAGCGGGCGTCCTCCTTGCGTTTGACCGAGGCGCCGATGCCTGTTTCTGATGCCATGGTCGTCCTCCCCTACATGTTCGACTGTGCGGCCAGCACGGCCTTGACGATATTGTGGTAGCCGGTACAGCGGCAAAGGTTGCCTTCGAGCCCGTCCCGAACCGCCGCCTCGTCCAGGACGCCACCACTTTTCTGCACAAGATCGATGGCGCTCATGATCATGCCCGGCGTACAGAAGCCGCACTGCAGGGCATGGTTCTCCCGGAACGCCGCCTGCATGGGATGCAGATCGTCCGGGTTGCCGATGCCCTCGATGGTCGTGACATCGGCACCATCCGCCTGCCCGGCCAGCACCGTGCATGATTTGACCGCGCCTGCGGGCGCGCCAACGCCGTTCATATGCACGACGCAGGCACCGCATTGGCTGGTATCGCAGCCGACGTGGGTACCGGTGAGTCCTAGCGACTCGCGCAGCACGTCGACCAGCAGCGCATTGTCCGGAACGTCGACGGACTCAGCCACGCCGTTCACCGTAAGCGTGATTTCCACTTTGTTGCCCTCCCAAAAAAAGCCAAAGGGGTTGGTTCGATTACAACCGCTACGCCGTGTCAAAGTCCACCGCGAACCGTTCGAAAAATCGCGATGCCATTTTGCGCGCCGCCGCGTCCACCAGGCGAGAGCCGATCAGGGCGAGCTTGCCGCCGATGTTGCCGTTGATCCGGTAGGTGAGCAGGGTCTCGGCGCCGCCATCGCCCGCGACCTCTTCGAGGTTCACCGCGGCACTGCCCTTGGCAAAGCCGGCGGCGCCGCCCTTGACCGCCACGTCGAGGCGATAGCTCTCGGGTTCAACCGGATCCCGAACCGTGATCGCCGCCTTGAAGGTCGCCTTGACCGGACCGACCTTGGCACCGACCTCCGCCTCGTACTCGCCGTCGCCGACTGCGGTCATGGACCTGCAGCCGTCCACGCACCGAGCCAGCACCTCGGGATCGTTCAGCGCCCGCCAAACGCGGTCCCTCGGCTGCGCGATGCGGTATTTGCCTGCCTGCTCCACGCCCTCCCCTAGACGCGGCCATTGCCCGGCAACTCTCGCACAATCTCCGCGCCGAGGAAACGGGACTTGGCAGAGACTCGGCCCGGTCCACGGCCCGCATGCCTAGCCCGCATAACGAACGCAGCCTGATCATGAGTTGGAAGGAGGGATTCAGCGTCGCCGGATCCCTCTACGGCGCCTCATGATCGGCGATCCGCATCGCGAGCCGCCAAGATGTCTGCAGTCGAAACCCGTGCCGTAGATGCATCCTTGGGGCCACGGAGGAAACGTCCGCATTGGCGAACGACTACCCTCTCGATACGCTGCAATGCTGGCCTAGGGCCGTACCGACGCTCGAAGGCCACCCGGATTGGATCAACCGACGCCAAGAGCTGCTTCGCCACGGTGCGGACGATGCCTTGCACGAAACGAGCTTGGATGCCGCATTCCTCTGCCAGTGCCGCCCAATGAGCAGGCGTAATTCGGCCCGGATCGTGCTCACCTGCGATGCTCATCGCCAATCGACGATCGACCCGCTCGATGGCCCGTGTGCAGACCAAGTCGTAGAACGGCGCCAAGCGGACCGTGTCGCCGCGGTAGAGCAAAGCGAGATTCTTGGCGTGGCCGTCCGAGTTCCCCGCAAGCCAGTTGAACGCCTGCCAAACGAGAAGTCGCTCGATGTCAATCACCGGATCGGCGACGTGGTCCCGCAGCAGCCGGACGCATTCGGCGACCGAGGGCCCGCCGTCGGTCTCGTACTTGCGCTCGTGGCCGATCCCGAGTGCTTGGCAGAAGTCCTCTTGGTGTAGTCGCCGGATCAGCCCCGCTTCGTCCGCGAACCGGTCGAAACGGTCGATCACCGTGTACTGAAGTCCACGAGCCACCCGAAGTTCGACCTTCACAACGTCGAGACCGATCGCCTCGGCAAGCGCAGTCGTGTACGTCTCGTACAACGGCACGTTGCGGAAATCCGCCACCTCGAACTTGAGGATGTGACTCGTTGCCGCGTCGCCCACGGGAAGGAAGAAAGAGCCGTCTCGCTCGAGCACTGGACATTTGTGCTGTGCACCGGCGAGGGACAGTCGCGGCCAACTCACGGATCCTTCTCGGCGCGGGTGCCCCCGTCGTGCCGCGAGATCGGCGATTTCGTCCTCCGTGATGCGTCGATACGGTCCGGTCGGATCGCCGATCGGCGATGAACCCGATGCCAAGACGACCAAGGCACCGGCGCATTCGCCGCCGATCGCCCGTAGAAGGTCGTAGTCCGTGTCCGCGACGCGCAGAGTCCGAACGATGCCAACACGCGCATCGCCTTCTGGAAGCAGGTTAGCGAAGAATCGATGTGCCGTGCCGCTCGCGCCGGAGAACGAGCTTTGTTCGAGCGGCAGCGAGCAAGAGACCGGAAAGCCGTGCCGACGCCACTGGCCGTCGTATTGGAAACCGATCCGGCCTACGTCGTCGCGGCGCAACTGACCGACCAAGTGGGCGTCTGTGCCCGATCCTCGGTACCAGACCCCGAGGGCGTCGGAGTCGGCTTTAGCCATCGCTTCGCTCGCCCGGTGGCGGCGTTGCCCGGCGCGGTGCCACACTCACCTCCAATCCCAGGACACCCAGAGCGGCAAGCACCTTGCCGATCTCGGCAGTCTCCTTGCCGCGTTCGAATTCGGAGAGGAAGCGAGTGCTGAAGCCGCCGATTGCGGACACCGTCTCGAGGTTGAGGGCGCGACTCCGCCGATGCGCGCGTAGCAGGCTTCCCAGTTCCCGAGGATCCTTCACGGCACCGTATGGGGGATGCGTCTGGTCCATATCCGTACCACTCTTTGATCGTACGGTACAAATCATACGCCTAGACGCGGTTGGCTACTCGCCATATCCCGTTCGGTACAACGGGGCATCGGTCTGCCCAATCAAGTTAACATCGCCGCTTTCGTGCCTTCGCCGACCGTGCCGATGCCGCTGCCGCTCGCCCACATCAAGGTGCTAGATCTCACCCGCGTCCGCGCCGGGCCGACGTGTGTCCGGCAGCTCGCGGACTGGGGTGCCGACGTCGTCAAGATCGAGCAGCCGAACCGTGGCGACGGGCAGATGGGCGATGCGCGCTTGGGACCGGATTTCCAGAACCTGCACCGCAACAAGCGCAGCATGACGCTGAACCTGAAGACGGCCGAAGGCAAGGACGTGTTCCTGCGGCTCGCCGAGTCGGCGGACGTGGTCGTCGAGAACTACCGGCCCGGCGTCAAGCACCGACTCGGTATCGACTACGAGGCCGTCAAGGCGGTCAATCCGGGCATCGTCTATGCCAGCATCTCGGGATTCGGCCAGGACGGTCCGTACGGCGACCTGCCGGGTTTCGACCAGGTCGCGCAAGGCATGGGCGGCCTGATGTCGATTACGGGGTTGCCGGGGCAAGGACCGGTCCGTGCGGGTATCCCCGTCGCGGATCTCTCCGCCGGACTCTACGCCGCGACGGGCATCCTGATCGCCCTGCTCGGTCGGACCCAGACCGGCGAGGGGCGGTGGGTTCGCACGTCGCTCCTCGAGGCGCAGGTGGCGATGCTCGATTTCCAGGCCCAACGCTGGCTGCTTGATCGCGAGGTGCCGCCGCAGGCGGGCAACAACCACCCGACCGGGATTCCCACCGGGGTGTTCGCGACCAAGGACGGGCACATCAACATCGCTGCGACGGGCAATGCCATCTATCGGCGTTTTTGCACCGTCATGGGGCGTGAGGACTGGTTGACCGACCCGCGCTACGAATCCCCCCGCAAACGATCCGTGAACCGGGATGCCATGAATGCCGAGATCGAGGCCATCACCCGCACGCGCACCAGCCGCGAGTGGATCGCGGCGTTCAACGATGCCGGCGTCCCTGCGGGCTACATCTACGCCATCGACGAGGTGTTCGCCGATCCGCAGGTCAAGCACCTCGGCATGGCCGCGCCGGCGACGCATCCCGACCTCGGGGACATCGAGCTCGTTGCACAACCCCTCAAGCTATCCGGTTCCAATTTCGCAGTAAGGAGACCAACGCCCGGACTCGGCGAACACACCGACGAGGTACTCGCGGAAGCCGGCTACAGCGCTGCGGACATCCGGACGCTGCGATCGGCGGGCGCGGTTTGAACCGGGTTTGCGTCATGTGCGGCTCGCGCAAGGGTCGCGATCCGGCGTATGTCCTTGCCGCCCAGGCACTCGGGCGCACCTTGGCCAGCCGCGATATCGGCATCGTGTTTGGCGGCGGCGGCGTTGGCCTCATGGGTGTCTTGGCGAACGCCGCCTGCGAACACGGCGGCGAGGTGATCGGCGTCATCACGCCGGACCTAGCCGACTTGGTCGGGCATGAAAGCGTGCATCTCGAATATGTCGAGACGATTCACCAGCGCAAGGAGCGATTCGCGGCGTTGTCGGACGCCTACATCGCGCTACCGGGCGGTTTCGGCACGCTCGAGGAGCTGTTCGAAGCCTTGACCTGGAACCAGCTTGGCATCCACGACAAGCCGGTGGGTTTGTTGAACGTGGCCGGGTTCTACGACCCGCTTCTCAGCAGTCTCCGGCACACCGAGGCGGAGGGATTCGTGCGCCGCGAACACGTCGACGGGATCATCGTCGAGAACGAGCCGGGGCGACTGATCGACGCCCTTGGCGAATACCGTCCCGTGCGCATTGGCAAGTGGTGGTGAGCCTCGCCGCGTCCCCACGGGATGCGTTGAGACACCGGAACTTGCGGCGGCGTTCGAATCGTTGAACGTCGGGACGGGCTTGTCCCGACCGCCGAGCCTCTCAGGTCTCCGGGCGACCACACGCGCCTGCTAGTCTATTTGAACGCGGAACAAGGCCCTCACTCGAGTCGCATTGCGATGCCGTACTATGGCCATCACTCGTCGGGCTGGGGTGCCCCCGCTAGTCTATTGAACGCGGAAAGAGGCTCTCACTCGAACCGCATTGCGATGCCGTATTATGGCCATCACTCGTCGGGCTGGGGTGCCCCCGCTAGGAATGCTCTGACAAAGCAATCCCTGGCTTGATCAGAAACGCAAAAACAAGAACGCGGTCTGCGTACAAATTCAATTCCTTGCGTCATTGAATTTGGCGACACATCCCTGTGCCGCCTCAAAGACCGAATTGGAGACCAATCCGCACCGCCCGGGGACGCTGGAATCGGATCGGCAACCCGAAGGTGTCAGAGGGCTGCGCGCCCCAATAGCGGTCGGCACGTTCGTCGACCTCCGTCTCCGCATCCATATCGAAGACGTTGAAGATGTCGAGACGGACGGTCAGCTCGCCGCCGACGAACGCATCGCGGGTGTATTTGAGACCTAGGTCGAGCCGATAGATGTCGGGCGTCGTTCCCAAGGAACCGCGTGGCACAAGCGTGCCCTGCTCGAAGAACGACTGCGGACCGTACAGGCGTGCGTAGACGTCGGTCGGATGGTAACCAAAGGCATTGCGCGGCCGACCGCTCGAGAACTGGAACGCAGCACTTGCCTGCCAGGCGTCGGACATCTGCCATGCGCCCCAGATTTTCACCATGTGGCGACGGTCGTTGGGGAGGTCGCCGTCCGCGCCGTCCAAAAGACCCGCGACATCGAACTGGGTCGTAATGCCCGCGAAATCCTCGCCGGTATCGCTTCGAACCGTGCCTTCGTAGTTCCCATAGCTATGCGACAGCGTATAGGTGCCACGGACATAGAACACACCGTCCCACGGTCGCTTGAGATCCAGGGTCAACGCCTTGTAGCGACGCTTCATGGACGGGTAGCCGAGGTCTGCGGCGGACAGCGTGATCGGGTCGAGTGTGCCGTCGTCGTCGATGTCGTAGTAGGTGCGGACGTCCCGACCCGGATTGGCGAGAACGTAGTTGAACCCGCGGCGTAAACCCAACGCCTCGACGATGTTGACGTCTTCGATGCCCTGGACCAGATTTCGGTAGGTCAACGTGACGTTGGCGACGTAGTCGGCGTATATCTGCCATTCGTAGCCCACAATGTATTCATCCTGCGCCATCGGTTCGAGATCCTGATCGATCGCCGTGCGGAAGTCGCGTGCCGAACCGTCGGCGAAGACCGTCGGCTCGCCGATGCGCGTGCCGAGCGTGGTACTACCGTCTTCGGCGATGGGTCCCTCCAGGACGAACCACTCCTCCGTCAAGAGCGTCGAACTGGCCATCGCGATGCTCACGATGCTGGCGACAGGCAGGTGATAGCGACCGTAGTTGGCGAACAGCTTGGCCGTTCCTTCACCGCGCGGATCCCAGGCGAACCCCACCCGCGGGGCGTACTGATCCTTCAGTTGAACGAAGGTGCGTCCCTCGGCGTTTCGATTGTCGAAACGTTCGTTGCGCAAGCCAAGGCGCAGGGTCGCGTTGATGGGGGAAATCAGCCATTCGTCTTCGACGTAGAACGCAGACGCGATGGCATCGAAATGGCCGCCTCTCTCCATTTGGCGGTAGCGCACCACGTCGGTGACACCCTCCGGGACCGTCCCCCCATTCCTCAGAACGCCGCCCGGTCGAACCCGGTAGTAGCCGAAGTACTCGCCGCCCGAGTATTCGAGAATATCGACGGAGGTCTTTACCTCGCGGTCCGCGCCGAAGCGTAGCAGGTGTTGCTCGCCGATCGCCCATTCGAAGTCGAAACGAGCGACCCTGCGCTCGTCTCGTGCCTCATTCGCGATGTAGTTGGACCAGCAGCCGAGGGGACGGAAACGGCCCTCCCGGAAGTCGAGGACAACTGGGCAGCTGGAATCCTCCGGTGACGAAGCCGTGAGATCGTACTCACCCGTACCCCAAAGCACCGACGCCGCGGTGCGGGTGCCAAAATAGCCCCGGTAGGCGACAATGTGGTTCACCCCACCCCGGTCGAAACGAATCTGGCCGACTTCCTCACCCACCGCGCCGGTCGAGTCGTCCCATCTGAACGAGGACCGCTCTACGCCCCTGTCGTCCGAGAACCCCGTGTACTCGATGCGATGGTCCTCGGAAAACAGCCAGTCGAGCTTTAGACCCCAGAACCCGTCGTCGTCGATGTCCTCGTACATCCGCCCCCAGGCGCTGAAATTGCGCTGATCGACCGAGCGGAAGTCGTAGATTCCGTACGCGAGTAGGCGATCCCGCACCAGAGGCCCGCCTACCGAGACGAACAGGTCGAAGTCGTCCCTCTCGTCGAATCCGTTCGCCGAGTCGTACCTGCGGCGACTCGACGGATGCTCGACGTTTGGCACGTCTTCGCGCAGCGAGTCCGGCTCGTAGTAGCCACCGACGGTGATCTGCCACTGGTTAGTGCCTCGTTTGGTGACCGAGTTAATGACGCCACCGGTCGCGCGCCCGAACTCGGCGCCGAAGCCGCCGGTCTTGAGCTGGAATTGATCGTAGAACTCGAAAGGAACGGTGCTGGCGCCGAGTCCGTTTCGGAAGTTCGTCACGTTCATACCGTTGATGTAGTAGATATTCTCGGCAACGGAGGCGCCGCCGAGCGAGGCGTAGCCGTAGCCGGTGCCGTATTGTTCGCGACGGTTGCTCGTGCCGAACGCCGTATCGCCGTAGACCGCGCCGGGCGCCATCAGCACCACCGCGTTGGGATCCCTCGGGATCGGCAACCGCTCGATGTCGCCGGCGGTAACCACCCTCGTGGTCTCCGAACGGGTGACGTCCACCGGCGAGATCGACTCGGCGACGACGACGACCTCCTCGACGGTCCTCGGGTTCTCGAGGCGCAGATCGACGGCCGTGCCTTCGCCGACGTTGACCTCGGCAATGATGGTGCTCGTCTGCAGGTTGCCGAGAACCGCCGTGACCGCGTACCGTCCGACCGCCAATCCCGAGAACCGGTAACGCCCATCCGCACCACTGACAGCGGTGCGGGTCCGCGCCGTATCGACATGCCACGCCGTAACCGTCGCATCCGCGACCGGACCTGAACTGGAAAAGACATCGCCCAGGATATAGCCAAGGGTCTTGCCCTGACCGTGGGCCGGCACCACGAAAGCCAGCACGCCTGCGAACGCCGCGCAGAGTATTCCTCCGCGCCAAGAGTCTGAATCCATCAAAGCGGAAGCTCCAAGACAGGGGGATGTGATTCTAGTCACGGAAAGTGCCCCTATATCCGTCTCACTTTGATTTATCGGACCGTCTGTACGGCGGCGGGCTCTTCGGCACCGCAACCACGTACAATCGGTTGTTGATCACCATGCACCACGTCGAGGCGGCCCTTGGCTAGATCCACCTACGGCACGTGGTAGTGAGTCGAACGATGAAAGCGCCGCATGTCGAATACCAACGGGTCCGCAAGAGCTACGACGGGCGCACGCTAGTGGTGGACGATCTCGACCTCGCCGTCGAGAGGGGCGAATTCCTGACGCTGCTCGGCCCTTCCGGTTCCGGGAAGACCACCTGCCTCATGATGCTCGCCGGGTTCGAGCAGGCCACCTCGGGGTCGATTCGGGTCAATGGCGAGTCCGTGCACGATCTGCCACCAGACAAGCGCGGTATCGGGGTCGTGTTTCAGAACTACGCCCTGTTCCCGCACATGACGGTCGGCGGCAATCTGGCGTTTCCGCTGGAGGTGCGTCGATTGCCTGCCACCGAGCGCGCCGAACGGGTCGCGCGGGCGCTCAGCCTCGTCCAGTTGGAGGGCTTCGAGGATCGCCGGCCTGCCGAGTTATCCGGCGGTCAGCAGCAACGGGTGGCGATTGCCCGGGCGTTGGTGTTCGAACCCGAACTCGTGCTGATGGACGAACCCTTGGGCGCGCTGGACCGGCGCCTGCGCGAGGAGATGCAGTTCGAGATACGCCGCATCCACCGCGAACTTGGCGTCACGATGATCTACGTCACCCACGACCAGCAGGAAGCCATGGTGATGTCCGACCGCGTCGCGGTGTTCCGCGCCGGCAGGATCGAGCAAGTCGCCACCCCCGAGGCGCTCTACGAGGAGCCCGAGCGCGCCTTTGTCGCCCACTTCATCGGCGAAAACAACCTCCTGGGTGCCTCGGTCACGGCAACCGACGGCGACATCTGCCACGTGGAAACCGGCGGCGGCATCGTCCGCGCCTTCGACGTCCAGGGAAGTGCCGTGGGCGACGACGTGATCCTCGCCATCCGCCCGGAACGGGTCGGCGTCGAGCCGGACCCAGGCCAGTACGCCAACGAACTGACCGCCACGGCGCTGGACGTGGTGTTCATCGGCGATCACCTGAGGGTCCGACTCCGCGTCGGCGACAACGAAGACTTCATCGCCAAGATTCCCAACATCGTCGGCCACGGCACCGTGCTGCCAGGCGATGACGTACGCATCGGCTGGGCAACGCTGGACGGTCGAGCACTTCCCCCCGACCCAACCGTCATGCAAGGAGACATCGCATCATGAAATTCCACTGGAGCGGCCGTAACGCAATCGCCGTCGCAACCCTGTCGATGGCGGGTGCTTTCGCAACCGCCGCCGAGTCGATTACCGTCGTGTCCTGGGGCGGGTCCTACGCCAAGTCCTGCGTCGAGGGCTATCACAAGGCCTTCACCGCCGAGACCGGCATCGAGATCAAGCTCGAAGACTACAACGGCGGTCTCGCCGAAGTGCGGGCCCAAGTGGACGCCGGCGCCGTGCATTGGGACGTCGTGGACGTCGAACTCGCGGACGGCGTCCGTGGCTGCGACGAGGGGTTGTTCAAGGTCTTCGACCCGGACACGCTGCCAGCCGGTGCCGACGGCGCCACACCGGCGGACGACTACTACCCCGGGGCGATCACCGAGTGCGGCGCCAATACGCTGTACTACTCGACGGTCTATGCCTACAACGCCGAGAAGATCCCCGGCGATAAGCCCACCACGATGCAGGACTTCTTCGACCTGGAGCGGTTCCCAGGCCGCCGCGGCATGCGCCGTTCGCCGGTCGTGAACCTAGAGTTCGCGTTGATGGGCGATGGCGTTCCGGTGGAAGAAGTGTATGCGCTGCTGGACACGGAGGCGGGGATCGAACGGGCATTCGCCAAGCTCGACACCATCAAGGACCAGGTGGTCTG
>CAZJRX010000058.1:0-6658 GCA_964548145.1 uncultured Pseudomonadales bacterium
GCTTGCCCCTCGCAAAACAAAAGTTGCCACGTGGCTTGATCCGGTCGCCACGCAAGCGAGCGGCGCGGTGACCTCGTCAACTGCGGCGACGAGCACCTCGACGAGTCGCCCGACTTCGCGCTCCCCGATGTTGAACGGCGGCCCGACCATGATGATGTCGCGCTGCTCGCCGGTACCGCCGGGGTAGAACGATACGCCCCGGCGAAAGGCGCTTGACGTGATCCGGGTGGTGACCTGGTCATCGGCGCGATAGCGGGCGAGTGACTCGCGGTCTTCGACGACCTCCACGCCGATCAAAAGTCCCGCGCCGCGCACCTCGGCGACGTGCGGATGCTCGGCGAACGCCTCGGTCAGCTGTGTCCTCAATTTCTCGCCGGTCTTCGCTGCCCGTTCGACGAGATCCTCCCGGTCGAGGATTTCCAGAACCTTGTCGGCGGCGGCGCAGGCAGCGGGACTGGCGGCGAACGTGTGGAACATCACGATCATGCCGGCGCTCTCTAGTGCGGCGGCCACGGCTTCGGTGCCGAATACGCCGGTGATCGGTGCATAGCCGCTGGCGAGACCCTTGCCCGCGACCATGAGATCGGGTTCGACCGCCCAGCGGTCCAGGGCGAATCGGGTACCTGTACGGCCGAAACCACACATCACCTCGTCGGCCAGGAACAGGATGTCGTGTTCATCGCAGAGCGCCCGAACCGCCTGCCAGTAGCCGTCCGGCGGAATCAGGGCGCCGCCGCTGGCACCGACGATGGGTTCGGCGAGGAACCCGGCCACGGTATCCGCGCCTTGCCGTTCAATGGCCTCCTTCAGAGCGTTCAGGCAGTGCTCGCCGACGTGGGCGGCGGGACAACGCAGCGGATATGGTGCGGGCACCCGAGGGACGTCGGGCAACACGTGATCGACGCCGAACCTGCGTGATTCGTGACCGCTCAAGGCCAGGGCGGCCAACGTCGTTCCATGGTAGGAAGGTGCTTGGGCGATGATCCTGGTCTTCTGCGGCCGCCCACGCGCGGCCTGGTATTCGATGGCGATCTTGACGAGCGTTTCGACGCCCTCCGAACCGCTGGCCGTCAGGTGGACCCGGGTCAACCCGGGCGGTAGCCAGTCGCGAAGCAGGCGTTCGAGCAGCCGTTCGCGCTGGGGCGTCAACCAGGGCGGTACCGCGTACGAGCATTCGACGGCGGCATCGCGCATCGCATCGGCCACCTCCGCGCGCCCGTGGCCGATGTTGACCGCGATGGCGCCGCCGGCGGCGTCGAGAATCTCTCGCCCCTGGGCATCGTAGAGGTACGCCCCGTTGGCACGCTCTATACGTACCGGCGGCATGCTGGCGAAGGTCGCGAACGGCCAGGTAACGGTCATGGCGCGTGCACCGCTTCGAGAAACTCGTCGCGGCCCGGACGCGGCGAGTCGTCCTCGCTGGCCGTCTTCTGGTAGCCCATGAGGACCAAGCGGGCAAGGTCTGGCCGCTCATCGCCCATTCCCGGGGGATCCAGCAGGTTGACTTGGCGGAACAACAGGCGCAGCACGTCGACGCTTTGCTCGGTGGCATAGCGCAGCCCCTTGCGGAAGATCACCCGCCGCTGGATGCTCTCGTCGATCGTGCCGTCGGGACGGGTGAAGTCGTAGGGATCTTCCCCGCGCTGCATGGCCTTGTTGATTGCCAGCGCACTTGCATCCCTCTCCACCTGGTGCTCGTACCAAGGTACGACCAGCCGCTCGATTCGCGCCTCGAAGTCGGCCGCCCGGTGTACGGGGTCGGACTCGGCATCGAACGCCTCGGCGAGTTCGAGGGCGCCTAGCCAGCCCAGCGCGCAGCCACGCCCGGCGATGGGGTTGGTGTGGATGCTGGCATCGCCGATCGCGAAGAGTCCTGGGACAAGAGGTCGGCCGTTGCGGACATAGCGGCGTCGCGAGTTGGCGAGGTTGCCGTACAGGTAGACCTTGCTGATGGGCTCGGCGACGGACTCGTCCACCCAGGGTCGCGTCGCCTCGACGGTGCGGGTGGCGAGGTCGAATTCGCGGTCCCTCGCGACAACGCGCATGGGTACGTCCTCCGGGTCGGCGGCAAGGGTGATGGAGAACGTCCGGTTGTCACTGCGGAAGATCCCGGCCTTGAGGTAGCCGAGATCGATTCCGGCAACGCCTCCCGCCAACGAGGTACGACCGTTCAGAAGCGGGTAGTCGGCCCCGTCCTTCAACCGGTAGAACCGGGACGTGTAGAAAATGCCGCAGGGATGCTGCTCGAGACCGGGGGGTTCGATGCCCGCGTCCGCGAACCAGCGCGCCACCCGGGTATTGCGGCCGCTTGCATCGACCACCGTGTCGGCGCCGATATCGATTGCACCGTCCCGGGTTCGCACGGACACGCCCGTCGCCCGCTGGTCGCTGCCGTCGGGCTTGACGAGCAACCCGCGGACGTCGCCCTGGATGAACCTGAACGCATTGGGGTCAAGGGTGTCGAGCATGTAGCGTCGCAGCAGGAACTCGAAGACGACGCGCCGGCAGGAAAGAAACACGATGTCATCGTCGCCGGGGACGAACTCGGGGTCGTCGAAGGTATTGCGCGCAATGTCCTTGAAGGTGAGAACCTCGGCGCCCGCCCCAAGCAGCACATCGAAGAAATCGGGAAGGTCCCGGCGCAGGGCATTCACCAACGGTGCGAGCAGGACGTGGCTGTGGCGGATTTGCCCGGCCCCGTCGCGTCGCCATTGCTCGAACGCCAGCAGATGGTCGGCGGGCATCGGCGTCTCGTCGCGCTCGACGCAGGCCACGGTGAGCCCCCGTCGGCAAAACGCCGTGGCCGCGGCGAGACCGGCGATGGAGCCGCCGATCACCACAACATCGTAGCGTGGCGCAGTCTTGGACCGGTGCCTCCGCGCAACGGGATGTGCATTCATTGTTGACGGCTCGCGATGGAAACGGTTAAGAGAACGGATTGTCGGCAAGGGTGGAGCGTCGGGACATTATGGCAGCGGTGGAGGGCATCGACATCGAAAACGTGACCGCGTGGGTCACAGAGCGTATCGAGGGCATCGAACCGCCGCTCGACTTCTCGCTGATCGCGGGGGGACACTCGAATCTCACCTACCAGTTCGTGGACCGTCGGGGCGAAGCCTTCGTGCTGCGCCGCCCGCCGCTGGGTCATATCCTTGAGAGCGCCCATGACATGGGGCGCGAACACCGGATCATCTCTGCCCTGTGGGACACGGATGTGCCGGTGCCGGAGACCTTCGGGCTGTGCGAGGACAACGACGTCAACGGATCCCCTTTCTTCCTGATGAAGTTCGTGCCGGGCGTCGTGCCCCACGACGCCGAAGCGGCGGCGACGATTGTCGAGGCCGAGCGTGGCTCGGCGGGCGAGCATGTCGTGGACGTGCTTGCGACGCTCCACCGGATCGATCCCGATGATGTCGGGCTTGGCACACTTGCCCGCAAGGAAGCCTACATCGCGCGCCAGCTCAAGCGTTGGACGAAGCAATGGGAGGCGACGAAGACCCACGAGATTCCGGAAATGGATGAAAGCGACCGCCTGCTGCACGAAGACGTGCCCGAGCAGATCGGCTCGGCCATCGTCCATGGTGACTATCGCATCGGCAACATGATCATCCGGGACGGTCGCATGGCGGCGCTGCTTGATTGGGAGTTGTGCACGCTCGGCGACCCGCTGGCCGACCTCGGGTACCTATTGAACAACTGGTCCGATCCAGGCGATGCAAGCACCGACGGGTCCCCCACGGGAGTTGGCGGGTTCCCAAGCAGCGACCACATTCTGGCCGTGTACGAGGCACGGACCGGTCGCGACCTGTCCCGCATCAACTACTACCGGGCGTTTTCGCATTGGCGGCTGGGGGCGATCATGCAGGGCGTCTACAAGCGGTACCTCGTCGGCGCCATGGGGAAGAACCGTGATTTCGATCTGGAGAGGTACAAGCAAGGCATCCACCAACGCGCCGAAACGGCGTTGCGGTTCCTGACCATTGACGCTGCCCGGGCGTAGGCCGACCGCTGCACGCAGCGTCGGAGGTCAGTGAGCGGGATACTGGCTTAAGAGAGTTGGCGACAAAAAAGGGGGCGCGCCAGCGGTGGCAATGCACCGCTGGAAGCAGCTTCAATTTGGGGGGAGGACACAAGCATTACAGGGAGGACCGAAGCTGCTGTCGCGCCTAACTCAATCTGTACTGGTTTTGTATAGTACAAGCGAGAAAAGGCTTGTCAAGGCTTTTTTTCAGCGGATTGCCCTTTACCGCGTAGCCCAACCGCGCGCCGGGATGTGCGAGCTGAGCGAGCCCACGATGGACCTCGTCAGTTCGCAGCGGCCAGCAGACCGTGTCTCTCGACAAAGGCGTGCAAGGACTCCTCGAGTTGCGCCCGCGCACTGCCAAGTCGTGCCATCGCGAGCCGGTGATCTTCATCGACCGTACCGTGGGTCGTCCCGCATCGACGCGCATGACGTTCGTAGTCGTTGATTTCGCCGATGAGTTCGGCCAGATGTCCCGGGCACTCGCATCCGGCCCGGGACGCCATCAGGGCAATGTGGACCAGTTCTTCATCGCTGTACCGCTGAACGGCGCTCGCCGCCGCCGGCACCGTGGCGGTAACGCGGCGTATCAGCGTTTGCCAATCCGCCGGCCATCGCAAGATGGCCCGCCCCGACTGCCGGCACGCCTCGAGATCGGCGGCAGTGGCGTACCTGAAGGCCACGACAACACGGGTGTCGGGGCAAACTTTCTGAATTCCATCAATATGTTGAATGTCGAGTGTGGGGACATAGACGACCAGGCAGTCGAGTTCGGGTAGCGCCCCGCGATCGGCAGTAAACTCGGCTGCGCTTGACCACTCGGCAACGATTTCAATACCCGAACCCGTCGTCTCGAGGTCGGTCATCGCTCGGCGGTGGGCGAGGATGAGTTGCCCGCCGACGAGCCCGGTACGGTGGCGGCGGGATCGAACGGGGATGGGCTTGGGGTGGATGCGACGCTGCAACCCCTCGTCCGAGAGTTGGATCAGCTGGCTGATGGGATGGCCCTGATCGAGTAGCGACTTGATTCTGGTCAGCCGCTCGACCTGAGAGCCGCTGTAGAAACGGGTCTTGCCGGCCCGTTCGGCTGGCTGCAACCCGTAGCGACGTTCCCAGGCCCGCAAACACTCGGGACTTATCCCGGTTCGCTTGGCAACGGCGCCGATCTTGTAGAGATCCTCGTCCACGCCCGATCCGCTCGAAGTGGACGCGCAATTGTACGTCCCTATACTTGAGTTATACAAGCGTGAGCGCGGGAACTGAGCGCGGGAACTACGCCAACGGGCGCAGGTCGGATTCTGTCTAATGCGGGTCCGCGGCACACCGGCGCATATCGCCCCTTCGAACACGTACCCGCCGGTTGCGTTTCCATCAGCCGTCGGATGCCGCGCATCGGGTGCGACGGCCCGGGTCATTGATGGCAGCAGCCGGGCGTCTGCTTGGGCGTTATTGCACCGGGGGATGATGATGTACTATCGCGCCTATGGGCGGGACGGAAACAGAGGGGCGCAGCTCACCGGCGGGGATCGACGTGCATCTGGGGCCCGAGTTGAACACGGCTCTCACCACCTTGGCGGATACGGTCGAGCAGTTCGCGGTGCTGGAGTCCCTCGATGGCTCGGTGTCGATAAACCTCAACCTGGTTCTCGACGAGCTGGTTACCAACAGCGTCAGCTATGCGTTGACCGAGGTCGCCCAGCCGCTGTTGCGGTTAAGGCTACGCCGCGACGGCAATATGGTCGTTGCCGAGGTGGAGGACAACGGCGTCGCGTTCGACCCTTTCAGGGACGCGCCGAAGCCTGACATCGACCAGGGCCTTGACGATAGACCCATTGGTGGACTCGGGGTCTTCCTGGTGATGCAACTCACCGACACGGCCCACTACGAGCGGGATGGCGACATCAACCGGATCATCTTGACAATGCGAATGGAGAGCTGAGCAATGGCGAATCAATCCTCTCTGACAGTCCCGGGCGTGGAGGAGGACGACGCGGTCGTACTTTGCCCCGCCGGTCGGGTTGATGGCACGAATGTGACGATTCTGCAGACAGCGGTACGCGAGCGGCTCGAGGCAGGGCAGACCAAGGTGGTATTCGATCTGGTCGAGTTGAACTACATCAGCAGTGCCGGCCTGCGGGTGCTCCTGATGGCTGCCCGCGACTTGCAGGGCCAGGGCGGCAAAGCGGTTTTCTGCAACTTGCCGGAACAGATCCGGCAGGTTTTCGAGATCACGGGGTTCGACAAGATCCTGTCCGTCCACGGCGACCGTGCGGCAGCGCTGTCGGCTTTCTAAGGGTTGCCGACCGAATCCATGGCTGAAGCAGCGAAAATACTGGTCGTAGACGACGAGGAAGACCTGGAACTGCTGATGCGGCAGCGTTTCCGCCGCCAAGTACGCAGGGGTGAGTACGAACTGTATTTCGCGCACAACGGGCGCGAGGCCCTCGACGTACTCGCCGAGATGCCGGACATCCGTCTCGTGCTATCGGACATCAACATGCCGGTCATGGACGGGCTGACATTGTTGAGCCAGTTGGAGGAAGTCGACGCCAACGTATCGGCCGTCGTGGTGTCGGCCTACGGCGACATGTCCAATATCCGTACCGCGATGAATCGCGGAGCGTTCGACTTCGTCAC
>CAZJRX010000058.1:6668-15582 GCA_964548145.1 uncultured Pseudomonadales bacterium
CTTCGTTACCAAGCCCATCGACTTCAATGACCTCCAGGTCACTGTCGAGAAGACGCTGCGCCATATCCAGGTTCTCGAGGATGCGCTGGCGTCCCGGGACCGTCTCGTGGCACTCAAGCAGGAGCTGGTGGTGGCGAGCCAGGTGCAGACGTCCGTCTTGCCCGCCGCGCTACCCGTCACGGAGCACGTCGACGTCCATGCCGAAATGACGCCCGCCCGGGAGATCGGTGGCGACTTCTACGACTTCTTCAGTCTCGACGAGCACCGGATGGGGCTCGTGATCGCGGACGTCTCCGACAAGGGGATACCCGCCGCCTTGTTCACGATGGTAAGCCGGGCGCTCCTCAAGGCGGCCGCCCGGAACTACGAGTCCCCGGCGGACTGTTTGCGCGAAGTCAACCAACTGGTCAGCCAGGACAACGACGCCTGCATGTTCGTCACGTTGTTCTATGCGGTGCTCGATCTTCGCGATGGCCGGCTCCACTACTGCAACGGAGGTCACAACCCGCCGCGTTTGCTATGCGAGGGCGAGGTGCAGGAGGTCCCCTCGAGCAACGACATCGCACTTGGCATCTTCATGGAGCACGAGTTTCACGACAACGAGGTGGTCCTGGGCGTAGGTGATGCGCTGTTTCTCTACACCGACGGGATCACGGAGGCGTGCAATACGGCCGAAGAGGAGTTCGGCGAGCAGCGCATGGACGAGGTGCTCGCGTGCGCCGCCGAGGCCGACATACCCGACCTGGTTGCGGCGGTAGTTGGTGCCGTCGACGAGTTCGTCGGCGGCGCCCCGCAGTTCGACGACATGACCTGCTTGGCGTTGCGCATGAACAGCAACAAGCCGGCTTGAGCGACCCGCGGCAGGCATCCTGATGCGACGTTCGCTGCTGGCGGCGTTGGCCATCGTCTGCTGGTTCGCCCAACCCCGGGCCGACGCGGAAGAAGCGGGCGACGCCTCAGCATCCTCTTCCGCAGCCGTCGCCGAGACGGTATTCGGTCAATCTGCGGCGTTAACGGGACCGGCCAGCGAACTCGGCGCGGGCATGCGGCTTGGTCTCGAATCGGCGTTCGCCGAAGTCAACGCCGCAGGTGGCATCGGCGATCGACGGCTGTCTCTCGTTTCCCTGGACGACATGTACGAGCCCGAGGCCGCGGTGGCGAACACGCGGCAGCTGATCGACGACCACGACGTCTACGCGCTGGTCGGTGCCGTCGGCACGCCGACGTCCCGGGCCGCGCAACCGGTAACAAGGGACGCGGGGGTGCCCTACATTGCACCCTTCACGGGCGCCGAGTTCCTGCGCGACGCCAGCGATCAGTCGAACGTCGTCAATGTGCGGGCGTCCTATTTCCAGGAGACCGCCGAAATCGTCGCGAGGCTCACCGAGGACCTCGGCATCACGAAGATCGGCATTCTCTACCAGGACGACTCCTACGGGCGGGCGGGACTTGCCGGCGTGCGGCGCGCTCTCGACGCCCACGGTCTGCCGCTGGTCGCTGAGGCCAACTACCCGCGAAATACCGAGATCGTCAAACGGGCGCTGCTCGATCTGCGCCGCTTCAAACCGGAGGCCGTGGTCATCATCGGTGCCTACAAGCCTGCGGCGAAGCTGATTCGCTGGTCCCGCCGTACCGGATTCGAGCCCGTGTTCGTGAACATCTCATTCGTCGGTACATCGGCACTCGCCGAAGAGCTGGGGCCGGATGGCGCGGGCGTCTACATCACCCAGGTCGTGCCTTTCCCCGGCGACACGAGCGTGCCCGTCGTGGCGCGCTACCAGCGGGCGTTGGCCGCGTCGGCGCCGGGTGCCGAGCCGGGATTCGTCTCGCTGGAGGGGTATCTGGCGGGTCGCTTGGTTGCCGAAGGCCTGCGCTTGGCCGGCGCGGATGCGTCGCCCGGGGACTTTCTCGGCGCGCTGCGGAGCGCCCCGCCGATCGATCTCGGCGGTTTCGAGCTCGAGTACGGCGAGCACGACAACCAGGGCTCGGACCGCGTCTATCTGACCGTGATCGATGCCAATGGCGAGGTCAAACCTGCGCGACGGATGGTCAGGTGATGGGCGATCCTTCGACCAGCGCATCGGCACCGGGGCAGACGGACATAGACCTACCACGAGCTGGTGCGCCCGGGTCCGGCGAGCCAGAGGCGGGTCGTCGGATCGGGATTCGCCTGCAGACCTACGCGGGCCTGTTCGGGAGCGTATTGCTCGTGACCATGGCAAGCATCGTCGCGTATGTCTTCCTGAACCAGATCGTCCAGTACCAGTCGCGTCTGGCGGAGGACAGCATCCCCAACCTGAGCCGTGCTGTGGAGGTGGCGCGGCAGAGCACCAACCTGGTCCAGAGCGTCGTGCGCATGGTTTCCGCCTCGACGCCGGAGGAACACCAGCGGGTCGCGGACGAGGTGTTGCAGGGGCGCCAGGAACTCATCGACCTAGTGCAGGCCATTGGCGCCAAGGAGTCGTTTCGAGAGCAGGCCAAGGCCCTTTCGTCGCGGTTGGATATCCTCGAAGCGCTGTTGAACGAGATCTACGACTCGTCCGGCCGGCGGCTCGAAATAAGGGCATCTCTCGATGTGCTGGTGGACGAACTCGGGGTGATCAACAAGCGGCTCGAGCGCAGTACGGGCGCAGCGCTCGACGATCAGGGGTTTTTTCTGGTGACCGGGTTGCGGGAACTCGACGATGTCGCCGAACCGCAGTCGCGACGCGACTGGGATGTCGAGTTGGCCCACTATCGGGATCTGATCGAGATCAACCACCAGACGACGCTCGCCGGGTTGCTGCTCGGGGAAGCCCTGGTGTTGACTGATCGGGATCTCCTCGGACCCATCGAGGAGAGATTCCAGAGTGCCTCGCAGAGCATCATGCGGGTCAGCGCGAGGCTGACGCCGCGTCCCGACCAAGCGGAGATGGTTGCGGACGTGCGTCGGCTGGTAGAAGTCGGTGGTGCCGCCGACGGTGTGCTGGCGCTCCGGCGCGAGACGCTCGAGCGCTTCGAGCGCGAGAACGAAGCCTTGGACGACGGTCGTGAGGCGTCGGTGCTGCTACTCGCCGACATGGAAGCGCTGGTGGGGGAGGTGAATCGCCAGGCGGTGGCCGTGAACCGGGAGTCGCAGGATGCTGCCACCACCGGCATGGTGCTGCTCGTGGCGCTCACCTTGTTGAGCGTCGTCGGCGCCGTACTCATCGGCTGGCTGTTCGTGGGCAGGCATTTGATCAGGCGCATGGTCGATCTTGCGGGGAACATGCGTGACATGGCGGGCGGTGATCTCGAGGTGCCGGTGGCGGTGACGGGCAACGACGAGGTCACCGACATGGCCAACGCGCTCGAGGTCTTCCGCCGCTATGCGCTCGAGGTGCAGCGGCTAAACCTGGTCGAGAAACTTGCCCAGGAACTCGACGGTAAGAACCAGGATCTCGAGCAGGCGCTCGAACGGCTGCGCAAGGCGCAGGAGCAGATCGTCGCCGAGGAGAAGCTGGCATCGCTCGGCCAGTTGACGGCGGGCGTCGCCCACGAGATCAAGAACCCGCTGAATTTCGTGAACAACTTCTCCGAAGTCTCCGCCGAACTCGTTGACGAGATCGACGAGATACTCGAAGAAGCCGGCGACGGCGAGGCGGACGTGGAGGAGGTCAAGGAGATTCTCGACGATTTGCGGACCAACCTTTCCAAGATCCGTGAGCACAGCGGGCGTGCCGACGGCATCGTGCACAATATGCTCGAACACTCCCGCGCGGAACCGGGTGACTGGCGCGAAACGGACCTCAACGCCTTGGTCAAGCAATACCGCGATTTGGCATACCACGCGATACGGGCGGAGAACACGGACTTCAACCTGACGATGACCGATGATCTCGACGACAAGGTCGGAATGGTCGAGGTCGTGCCCCAGGACATCAGCCGCGCGTTCCTGAACATCCTCACCAACGCCTGCCAGGCCATCGACGAAAAGTGCGCGAAGGTCGGCGACGAATACGAGCCTGCGCTGGGGATCGGGAGCCGCCGCCTGTCCGACGCGGTCGAGTTCGCCATCCGCGACAATGGCCCGGGGATCCCGGCGGAGTTGCGCCAGCGAATGTTCGAACCGTTCGTAACCACGAAGGACACCGGCAAGGGTACCGGCCTCGGCCTGTCGCTGACTGCGGACATCATTGCCCGGCACGGCGGCCGCATCGAGGTCGACTCCGAGGTGGGCGAATTCACGGAGTTCCGCATTCGCCTGCCCCTCGAACCGACCCGGACGGAGAGTCCCGGATAAGGTCAGCGGCAGCCTGATCGAGCCCATGCCGCGCAACGGGTAGGGGACGCCCTTGTGGCGTCCCGTGCTTGGTCGAAGGCCATCGGGCGACCACGGGCGAGGGCGCGCCCTTGACGGCGTTGTAGCCTCGCTCCTGTGCCACGAAGCGGGCAGACCGGTCGGGGCGACCTCCCAGCCACTGGGTTTGGTGGATCGACGCCGATTCGCTTTCGTAGGGGGGCGGTTGGTCGTACTATGGGGCGGCGTCATATGGCACGTCGGAGGGGTCCATGTTCCGCTGCGCAAGTAGTAGCTACCTACCTGTCCGGTCGCTCATGAAGTGGTTTGCGGCCACCGTCCTGTTCGTCGCGGTGCCGGCATCCGCCGCCGTCGAACAGGAATCCCAGTTCATCTTCAACACGTTCTCGTTCCTCATCTGGGGCGCGCTGGTGATGTGGATGTGCGCCGGGTTCACCATGCTGGAATCCGGCTCGGTTCGAACCAAGAACGCGTCGGTGATCTGCCTGAAGAACATCGGGCTCTATTCCATCGCCGGGCTGATGTTCTTCTTCATCGGCTTCAATCTCATGTATACCGAGGTGGGGTCGTGGATCGGCTCGTTCGACTTGTTCTACGGACCCTCCGAGCAAGAGAAGGCGCTACTTGGCGCGGTTGCCGACGATGCCGCCACTGCCGCACACGTGAGTGCGGTCGTCGAGAGCGGCTACTCCGCTAATTCCAACTGGTTCTTCCAGATGGTGTTCGTGGCGACGACCGCCTCGATCGTATCGGGAACCTTGGCGGAGCGGGTGCGGCTGTGGTCGTTCTTCGTGTTCACGGCGGTGCTGGCGGGAATCATCTACCCGGTGGTCGGTGCTTGGACCTGGGGTGGTGGCTGGCTCGGCGGCGACGACGGGCTGCTCGCGCGGTGGACCGGGGCGGCGTTCTCGGATTTCGCGGGTTCGACCATCGTTCACTCCACCGGCGGCTGGGCGGCGCTTGCCGGCGCCATGATCGTCGGGCCGAGACTTGGGAAGTTCCGCGCCGATGGCACTGTCAAGCCGACGGTGCCATCCAACATTCCCATCGTCACCCTGGGAGTCTTCATCCTGTGGCTCGGCTGGTTCGGGTTCAACGGCGGCTCGCAGTTGGCCTTGGGCGGTGCGGCCGACGCCGTGGCCATGGGCAACATCCTGGTCAACACCAACCTCGCGGCGGCGGCGGGCGTCATGGCCGCCATCGCCGTTTCACGGCCGCTGCTGGGCCGGGTCGACCTGCTGGCGGGTTTGAACGGGGCAATCGCGGGGCTCGTCTCCATCACAGCCGCGCCGGATATCCTCGATCATCGGTGGGCCGTGCTCATCGGCTTCGTCGGCGGGGTGATCTGCACGGCGGGGATCAGGTTCCTCGAACAGTTGAAGATCGACGACGTGGTCGGCGCCGTGCCGGCGCACCTCTTCGCCGGCATCTGGGGTACCCTGGCCGCGTGCATCGCCGGCGGCGCGAATTTCGTTTCCCAACTGGTCGGAGTGCTGGCCGTTGGGGTCTTCGTCTTCGGCGTCTCGTGGTTGGTGTGGTTCGTCATCGAGAAGACGCTGGGCGCCAGGGTATCGCGCGAGGTGGAGGAAGTCGGCCAGGACGTGGGCGAATTGGGTCTCGAGGCCTACCCCGAGTTCATGCTGATGCCGGATCCGGACCTGATCCCGGATCTGCCCGAGGAGTCAGCGGCAGCCGAAGACGACTAACGTTCGCAGAGCATGGGGCCGGCGCGTCGGCTGCGTCGGCGCCCCGTGCCTGCCGCTGGTCACCCAGGTCGGCCTCGCGTATGTTCGCGTCGACGTTGCGGGTGCCGGTTGGGCGAGGCTGAGGTATGGAAAACAATATCGGGTGGTGGCTGACGAAGCGGGCGTTCCTGACGCCGGATCGGGAGGCCTATGTCGATGGCGGCGGTGGTGACCGGTTGACGTTCCGCGAGATCAACGCCCGCTGCAATCAAACCGCCAACGCCTTCCTCGATGCCGGCGTCGCCAAGGGCGAACGCGTCGGGTTGCTGCTCATGAACAGCGCCGAATTCGTTGAGTCGTACTTCGCCCTAGCGAAGATCGGCGCGGTTGTGGTACCGCTCAACTGGCGCCTGGTCGCCGACGAGCTGGAGTTCATCCTGAAGGACAGTGGCACGACTCGGCTCGTCTTCGACGACGACTTCGTCGACACCGTTGCCGATCTGCATTCGCGGGGCGAGGGTACCCATATCGGTCAGTGGCTCCAGGTCGCGTCTGGCGACGCCGCCTACTTCGCCGAGGATTACGCGGCGTTCCGCGATGCCGCTTCGGCCGCCGAACCTGCCATCGGTGCCCGCGACGACGACATGCTCTACATCATGTACACGTCGGGAACAACGGGGTTGCCGAAGGGCGTGGTCCACACCCACGACACCTGTGTCTGGGCGTGCATCACGATCGCCGCGACCACCTATTTCGAGGATGGCGATCGGTTCCTGTCGCCGCTGCCCATGTTCCATGTGGGCGCCCTGACGCCGCTGACGATGTGCATCTATCGGGGTGTGACGAGCGTGGTCATGCGCTCGTTCGACCCGGTCAGCGCTTGGCAGATCGTCGATAGGGAACGGGTCACCGTCGGTTTAGCGGTGCCGGCCATGCTCAACTTCATGCTCCAGGTGCCCAACCTCGAGTCCTTCGACTTCTCCCGCTGGCGTTGGTGCATGTCGGGCGCCGCGCCGGTGCCCGAGGCGCTGATCGAGGCCTACGAGAAGATCGGTCTCGAGATCCACCAGGTCTACGGATTGACCGAGTCCTGCGGGCCGGCGGCGCTGATCGACGCCGAGAACGCACTCAAACGGATCGGCTCGACGGGCAAGGCCTTCTACCACACGGACGTACGAATCGTGGATGCGGACGGCAACGATTGCCCGCCCGGCGAGCCCGGCGAGGTCCTGGTGGCGGGGCCGCACATCATGCGTGAGTACTGGAACCGGCCCGAGGCGACGGCCGAGACGCTGATCGGCGGTTGGCTGCACACCGGCGATGTGGCGCGCATGGACGCCGACGGGTTCATCTATATCGAGGACCGGATCAAGGACATGATCATCTCCGGCGGCGAGAACGTCTATCCGGCGGAGATCGAGAAGGTGCTGCAGACCCACCCGGCGATATCCGAAGCCGGTGTGATCGGTCAGCCCAGCGAACGTTGGGGCGAATCGCCCTTTGTCGTGGCGGTCAAGAGCGACGACGCGTTGACGGAGGCCGAGTTGCTCGAGTTCTGCCGCGGCAAGCTTGCGGGCTACAAGCAACCGAAGGGCGCCGCTTTCGTCGACGTCCTCCCCCGCAACCCCTCCGGCAAGATCCTGAAGCGCCTACTGCGAGACCAGTTTCCCGGCCCGGCGCAGGCGTAGCGATTTGCAGCTCCACGAACTCGAAGCGCGCCTCGAGCCGTTCTGCCGCGCCAAGTACGGTCGCGACGTGCGCGTCGTCGACGTGCACACCATGCCCGGTCACGCGGGTTTTTCGTACGGTTTCAGCGTGGCGACGGACGACGGCGATATCGAGCCCTGGTTCATTCGCCTACCGCCTCCCAACGTCAACTGGCGCGGCACCGCCGATGTACTCCGCCAGGTAGCCGTCCTGAATGCGCTGGAAGGCACCGACGTGCCCCATTGCCGCGTTCGGTGGTCCGGCGACGATCTGGAATGGTTCGGCTGCCCCTACTTCGTGGTGCCGAAGCTTGACGGCGATGTCCTGCGCCTGGGGCCGGGAGAGTGGGCGGCGAAACTCGCCGATGACGTTGTCGCGGACATGGGGCGGCAGGTGATGACGGCACTTGCCGGCATTCACAAGACCGACGCGGAGCGGGCCCCCTATCTGGGCGATGCCGTTCCGTTCCACGAGGATGTCGAGCGTTGGGATCGGTTCTACGAGCGCGCCGCCGATCCCGAATGTCTCTCCCGGGTGCCGGACTGCCGGCGGCGTCTGCTCGAGACGCTGCCGTCGGATGCGCCCGTCGGCATTTACCACGGCGACTTCCAGACCTCGAACCTGTTCTTCTCGATGCCGACGGCCGAGCGTCCACCAAAGCTGCTTGCGGTCATCGATTGGGAACTGACCGGCATCGGCGCGACCCTCAACGACGTGGGCTGGATCTGCACCTTCAGTGATCGCGACGCCTGGGCCCGGGGAACCGGCGAGCGTCCCATGTTCCTCGATCCCGACACGCTGATGGACCTTTACCTTGAAGCGTACGGCGCTGTGCTTCCCGACCTGAACTGGTTCCGGGCGCTGGCGGCCTACAAGTTCGCCATCATCACCGGCTTCAACCTGAGTCTGCATCGTCGGGGCAAACGGGTGGACCCGTCCTGGGAAATCACGAAGAACTCGATGACGCCCCTCATCGACCGGGCGCTGGCGCTTCTGGGATAGCGTGCTTGAAATCCGGCCATCTCTGGGACAAGCGGTTTTCTCGCATCCGGCAAGGGATCGGATCGCGCCTGCCGGCCGGGGCGATGATGCCGATCACGCGGAGTTGGCCAGCGGGGCGGGCGTGGCAGACGAGGTTTCGGCCATCGGCTGGCGGTCTTTCTCGCGGCTGGTCCCGTGCTGCTCCCCGGAACCGAACATCGCCCTTATCAAACCCGGGCCCGTTCGCGTTGCCCACCCTTCG